>JAAWKU010000078.1 GCA_022797535.1 Lachnospiraceae bacterium
GATGTATTGTTAGTTCGTTTGCCGTAAAGGAATGGATTAAGGAGTTCTTCTGGGTTTATAAGTTTAATCAGACAAGTCCAACTGTTTTAGAATTTGTGTGCCCCCAACAGTTCACATATGAAAAGCAAAGAAGGGTTGAGATCAATGGAGACGAGGGATATTGGGAAACGATCGAGCAGCAGGCAGACTGGCAGATAGAAAATATACGGAACGAAATTCTCGAATCTCCCGGATACTATATATAAGTCTACTGCGAGCATGTCGGAGTGAATGACCTGACACTTTTTATTGGGAGGGATGTCTGTGAGGCAAACATTAGATTCAGTGAAAAAGGGAATCGTACAATATGGGAGGATCATTATTAGATCCATAATCTGCGCAGGGTTGATTGCGTTTAATTTTTCCTGGCTCCCTGCCCTTTACAGAATTAGAAGTCTGGAGATCGGGGAATATCCCGAAGAGCCTGTCGAAATAATCAGCGCGCGGCTACAGGAGATGAGGCCGGTGATCATTGGGCAGGCTGTGCTTAGTTTCTTTCTGCTGCTGATCCTGTTTTTGATCATTTTTTTACTCTATTGGTTTAAACGGGAGCACAACATCAACCTGATTCAGAAGATCCGTGCCACGATTAAGAAAAAGAATTAAATATCCCGGCTTCATGAATTAAGGATCGCATAGACGGGCGGTTTTGGGGGTGAATTTATTATCAGGATGGGTGAAAACGCATTGCGATGGGAAACGGGGGCAGTATTACAAGGTGTCTGCATATAAAAAGCGTAGTATACAGGATGGAAAGGGAGGTGTTTCCAATATGCAAGGCATTTGACGATTTCATTTGACAATTTTATGAAAGAAGATTAGCAAATTTGTCTGAAACAGACGGAAAATAGTACTGTAAATATGGAAGAAATTATGTTATAATACCTTTGACAATGTCCTGCCCGGGATGTAGGCGCAGGGCACAGGTGTTTGGCATATAAGCCGGCACTTAGAGAATCGGAGGAGGATATGCAATGAGCTATATGGACGAGTATCGGTTCTGGCTGGAGGACGACTATTTTGACCAGAATACCAAGAAGGAACTGGAGGCCATTGGGGGCAACGAGGCGGAGATCGAGGACCGCTTCTACAAGGAACTGGAGTTTGGCACCGGCGGACTCAGAGGGGTGATCGGCGCCGGAACAAACCGTATGAACCTTTACACCGTGAGAAAGGCCACCCAGGGCCTGGCCAACTATATCATCAAGCAGGGTGCACAGGGAAAGGGCGTGGCCATTGCCTACGACTCCCGCTTTATGTCCCCTGATTTCGCGGACGAGGCGGCGCTGTGCCTGGCCGCCAACGGCATCAAAGCCTATGTATTTGAGTCCCTGCGGCCTACGCCGGAGTTGTCCTTTGCGCTGCGTACCCTGGGCTGTACTGCAGGTATCGTGGTGACGGCCAGCCACAATCCGCCGGAGTACAATGGTTACAAGGTATACTGGGAGGACGGCGCGCAGATCACAGCGCCCAAGGATAAGGAGATCATCGGTGAAGTGCAGGCCATCAAGGATTATCACACGGTGAAAACCATGGACAAGGCCGAGGCCGTGGAAGCAGGGCTGTATCAGTCCATCGGCAAGGAGATTGACGATGCCTATATGGTGGAGTTGAAAAAGCAGATTATTCATCCTGAGATCATCAGGGAAGTGGCGGATGATATCAAGATCGTATATACTCCCCTGTGCGGCACGGGCAACCTGCCAGTGAGAAGGGTGCTGTCCGAACTGGGCTTCAAGAATGTGTATGTGGTTCCCGAACAGGAGAATCCGGATCCCAAGTTTACTACCCTGGACTATCCCAACCCCGAGGATCCCAAGGCATTCACCTATGCCCTGCGTCTGGCCAGGGAGAAGGATGCGGATATCGTGCTGGCTACAGACCCGGACGCGGATCGTCTGGGGGTATATGCCAAGGACGCCAGAACCGGTGAGTATGTGGCATTTACCGGCAATATGTCCGGTATGCTGATCGCCGAGTACATCCTGCGGGAAAAGACAGCCAGTGGCACCATGCCTGAGAATCCTGCCATGGTGACCACGATCGTGACCACCAACATGACTTTCCCCATCACGGAGAGTTATCATGTAAAGCTGATCGAAGTGTTGACGGGCTTTAAGTTTATCGGCGAGCAGATTAAGCTGTTTGAGCAGACCGGCTCCAACAATTATGTGTTTGGCCTGGAGGAGAGTTACGGATGTCTGGCCGGTACCCACGCCAGGGACAAGGACGCCTGTGTGGCGGTCATGTGCCTTTGCGAAGTGGCGGCTTACTGCAAGAAGCATGGCATGACTCTGTGGGATATGATGCTGCAGATGTATGAGAAGTACGGCTACTTCAAGGAGACTCAGTACACCATAACCATGAAGGGAGTCAGCGGCGCCAAGGAGATCGAGGCTCTGATGGAAAAGCTGCGCAGCAATCCGCCCAAGGCCATCGGTGATGCCAGAGTGCTGAAGTTCCGCGATTACCAGGAGAATAAAATAGTGGACATGGAGACCGGTGCGGTGTCCGAGACCGGCCTGCCCAGGTCCAATGTGCTGTATTTTGAATTGCCTGACAACTGCTGGTGCTGCGCAAGGCCCTCCGGCACGGAGCCCAAGATAAAGTTCTACATGGGCGTTGTGGGCAACAGTCTGGAAGATGCCCAGGCCAGAGTGGAGAAGCTGACGGAGGACCTGAAGGCAATCTTATAGGACAGTTACCATATTTATCATAAATCCTTTCTTTCAGGAGCCGCCCCGTAAGGGGCGACTTCTGTGTTATGACAAAGAACAAAATAATCTGTTGGACATTTGCCTGCATAAATACACAGGCAGATGTGGCATACGATCAAAATACTGTATATGCCGGATCATGACGTATGCGTAAGAATCATTCATCAAGGGGAAAAATATGGGCAAACTAAATATCCACAATCTGCGGAAAACCATATCGTATCTGAAGCGCAACGGACTGCGGGAAACTCTGGTTACAATCAGGGAGCATTTGCCTTGGGGCAACCGGGAGAATTATCAATACATTCTTCCGGCAGAGAGTACGCTGGCCGAACAGCGCAGCTCCTACTGGGAGGAACCGGTGACTTTCAGCGTGGTTGTACCCGCCTATCATACGCCGGAGCGTTATTATCGGGAGATGATCGAGTCTGTCCTGGGACAGACTTATCCCCATTGGCAGCTTGTAATCGGCGACGCAGGGGAGGATGACCAACTGGGGCGGCTGGCGGCCTCATATGGGGACAAGCGTATCTGTTACCAGCGCCTTTCGGGCAACCGCAGCATTGCGGATAATACCAATGAGACCCTGGGATGGGCCAGGGGCGATTATATAGCCCTGCTGGATCATGACGATGTGCTGACGCCGGATGCCCTGTATGAGATGGCGGCGGCTCTGGAGCGGGGGAAGCAGCACGGCGTGCTGCCCCGGATGCTCTACTCGGATGAGGACAAGTGTGACCAGGATCTAAAAAGTTTCTATGAACCAAATATAAAGCCGGATTTTAATCTGGATCTGCTTATGACCAACAACTATATCTGCCATCTGTTGGTGATGGAGGCAGGGCTGATGAAAGAGCTGGGATTCCGCGCAGCCTATGACGGGGCCCAGGACCATGACCTGGCGCTGCGGGCGGCGGCATGCCTCTGGCGCACTCCCGGGGCCATCGCGCATCTCCCCAGGGTATTGTACCACTGGCGCTGTCACAACGCCTCCACGGCAGCCAATCCGGAGAGTAAGTTGTATGCCTATGAGGCCGGCGTGAAGGCAACTCAGGATTTCGTGGACAGCCAGGGATGGAAGGCCAGTGTGTCCATGACCTCGCACATGGGATTTTCCCGGACGGAGTATGATCCCCCCGTGCTGGAGCAGCGTGCCGAGGTGGGCGCCATCGGCGGCAGAGTGCTGGGAAAGGCCCGCAGGATCGTGGGTGGGATGATGAGCGATTCCGGAGAGGTGCAGTATCTGGGGCTGAAGGACGGCTACAGCGGTTACCTGAACCGGGCTGTTCTGGTACAGCAGGCTCAGGCCCTGGATCTGCGCTGTCTGCGGCTGGGTGAGCAGTGCAGGGAATTGTTTCGGGAAGTGATCGGAGCGGTATATGAGGAAGAGGAAGGGACGGGCCTGTATCGCTGGAAGGATCTTGCCCCGGATACAGACTTTGCAGGCATGGGGGTGAAACTGAGCCGGGCTTTGCGGCAGGCCGGATATGTGCTGCTCTGGGATCCTCAACTGGTGTGCGATCTGGAGCAGAGCGGCAGGTGATGAACATTTCGAATACGGATCACGGAAATGCCCCAGGCATAGCCGGTGACATGTAAATAGAGGGAAAAATGAAAGTTACAGTGATTATTCCCAACTACCAGGGAAAAGATTATATTCGAGCCTGCCTGGACAGCCTGCGGGCACAGCGGCAGGAGGAGGGGACAGGAACCCCGGGTTCTGAGAAAGCCATGTTTACCACTCTTGTGGTGGACAATGCTTCTACCGATGGCAGTCTGGAGATTATCCGGCAGGAGTACCCGGAGGCAGCAGTCATAGCCCTGCCTGAAAATACGGGCTTCTGCCATGCAGTCAATGTGGGCATTCAGGCGTCACACACGCCCTATGTGCTGCTTTTGAATAATGACACGGTGACCATGCCCGGGTTTGTGGCGGCATTGCTTCATCGCATGGAGTCTGATGAGAGGATTTTCTCTGTAAGCCCGATGATGCTTTCCATGCAGGATCCTCGGCGGATCGACGATGCGGGAGACCGGTACAATGCGCTGGGCTGGGCCTTTGCCCGGGGCAAGGGACAGCCTGCGGAGCGCTACACAAAGCCTGTCCGGATCTTTGCAGCCTGTGGAGGCGCTTCCCTCTACCGTCGGGAGGCCGTGCTCTCCCTGGGAGGATTTGACGAGAACCATTTTGCCTACCTGGAGGATATTGATATAGGTTATCGATCCCTGATCCAGGGCTGGTATAATATGTATGAACCCCGGGCCAGGGTGCTCCATGCGGGCAGCGCAGTCTCCGGTTCCCGCTACAATGCGTTTAAAGTGAAGCTCTCCTCCGCCAACAATGCGTATTTGATTGGCAAAAACATGCCGTTTCTGCAAATTTTACTGAATTTACCATTGCTCTTTTTGGGCTTTTGCATCAAAACTGCCTTTTTTGCCAAGAAAAAAATGGGCATGCTATATGTGAAAGGATATGCGGAAGGGATTGCCAGATGTTTTGGCGGCGCCGGGAAAAGCCGCAAGGTACGATTTGCCTGGCGGAACCTGGGACATTATTGCCGTATACAGGGGATTCTCTGGCTGAATCTTGTACGCATCTTCATAAAATCTTAAGTTGTTTCTGTATCGGGATTCATGTAGAATAAAGGAGGAAAAAGATCAGAGAGACTTGAGGGCCCGACGGAGTGATGCCGTATGATTAAGGATAACCAGAAGGTTTTTAACAGGCTGCATGTGTTGATGGACGTCATGATTACGGTGGCTTCCTATACACTTGCTTATGTTATAAAATTTTATTTGATTGACGCCCAGTCCCCTGAGGTGGGCGTTCTGCCGGTGCGGGATTATTTTATGGTGTTGCTGTTCCTGGTGCCCGGATATGTGATCGTATATTTTCTCTGTAATGTATATGGGCCGAAGCGCACGGTAAAGCGGCGGCATGAGTTCCTGGCCATTTTTCAGGCCAATACGCTGGGCATGGCGTTCTATATCATTATCCTGTATGTGGTGATCCGGGAGATCAACTATTCCCGCTGGATGATGGTTATCTTCTATATGTTGAACATCTTCTTCACCTGCCTGAGCAGAGTGATGCTGCGATCCATGCTCAGAACCATCCGCAGCAGGGGATATAACCTGAAGCATGTGCTTGTGGTGGGATATTCCCGGGCGGCGGAGCAGTATATAGACAGACTTCTGTGGAATCCTCAGTGGGGCTACAAGATCTGCGGTATTTTGGATGACACGGTGCCCAGCGGCACTCTGTACAAAGGGATCAAGGTACTGGGAAGGCTGCAGAATCTGGAGGTGATTCTGCCTCACAACGAATTGGATGAAGTGGCCATCGCATTGGCCCTGAAGGACTATGACAATCTGGAGAATGTGGTTAATATCTGCGAGAAGTCCGGCGTACACACCAAATTTATTCCGGACTATAACAGTGTGATTCCCACCAGGCCGTATACCGAGGACCTGATGGGGCTGCCGGTGATCAACATCCGCTATGTACCCCTGTCCAACAACAGCAACAAGGTGATCAAGCGGACCATGGATATCCTGGGTTCCGCCCTTGGTATTGTGCTGCTCTCCCCTGTGATGCTGCTTCTGGCCCTGCTGGTGAGGATCAGCAGCCCTGGCCCTGTGATTTTCAAGCAGGAGCGGGTGGGGCTGCACAGCAAACCATTTTATATGTATAAATTCCGCAGCATGGAACAGCAGTCCGAGGATGCGGAAAAGAAGGCGTGGACAGTGCGGGATGATCCCAGGGTTACGGGAATTGGCAAGTTTATGCGCAGAACCAGTCTGGATGAACTGCCCCAGCTGTTCAATATTCTGAAGGGGGATATGAGCATGGTAGGTCCCAGACCGGAGAGGCCGCTTTTTGTAGAACGCTTTAAAGAAGAAATTCCCCGGTATATGGTGAAGCACCAGGTGCGGCCCGGACTTACAGGATGGGCCCAGGTCAATGGTTATCGCGGGGATACTTCCATCAAGAAACGGATTGACTGTGACATCTACTACATTGAGAACTGGACCATTGGTTTTGACATAAAAATTATCTTTTTGACGTTTTTTACAGGCTTTGTCAATAAAAACGCTTATTAGAACAGGTTATAGGCGTATGCCCGCAAAGGCATAGTATAAGCATGTTACGGAAGGCAAGGAGAGGATTATGGCGACAAAAGCAAACAAGGTAAAAGGGAGATCCAGAAGTTCCAGAAGGATTTCCAGAATTATTATTTTTTCCGTGGAGATCCTGGTAATTCTGGTGATGCTGCTGGTGGTGGTGAAAGTGTTCCAGGTGACGGGAGAGAAGCCGGAGGGCGGTGGAAACGCCGGCCCCCACATTGCGGATTTTTCCGAGGAAGATATTGTGGTGAACCAGGCGGTGAAGGATGATCCGGTTATGAAGGGCTACTGGAATATAGCGCTCTTTGGCGTGGACGCCACCAACTCTGCGGAACTGTATAAGAGCAGCCGCAGCGACAGCATGATGATCGCCTCGGTGAATCTGGATACGGGAGAGATCAAGCTGGTGTCCGTATTCCGGGACACTTACCTGAATATTGGCAGTGACAAATATAAGAAGGCCAATGCTGCGTATAAGAACGGCGGAGCGGAACAGGCCATCGCCATGCTGAATATGAATCTGGATCTGGATATCAAGGATTTCGTGACTGTAAACTATCAGGCGGTCATCGATGTGGTGAACGGCCTGGGAGGGATCTGGATTGATGTTGAGACCGAGGAGGAGGTCACTCACCTGAACAACTACCAGGCCAGCATCATCCGGGACACCATGCCAAACAGAGATATGGAGGACTACAATGCGGTGACGGAAACCGGGTACCAGCTTCTGGACGGACTGCAGGCGGCCGCTTACTGTCGTATTCGGTATACCAGAGGGGATGACTTTAAGCGCACGGAGCGTCAGCGGACAGTGCTACAGGCCATAGAGGATCAGGCCAAGAAGGCAGATCTGACAACTTTGGCCAATCTCTTTACCAAAGTAATGAATAATGTTTATACTTCTATTAAGTCAGATGATATTCTGGCCATGATCAATAACATCAATAACTACCAGATTGTGGACGAAGGAGGATTCCCCAAAGAAGGCATGCGTACCACGGGGACCATCGGGGCTGTGGGAAGCTGTGTAATTCCCCTGAATCTGGAGGAGAATGTGGTCTGGCTGCATCAGTTTCTGTTTGGGGACGAGGAGTATCAGGTAACGCAGGAAGTGAAGAAATACAGTGACATTATTAAATCCGATACCAGTCCTTATCTGAACCAGTGACGTAAGCGGGGGAGCTGATCTATGCTCCCTCGTTCCTTGCGTTCCGGCATCTGCCTGGGCTTATGGTCCGGGGGCTGCGCGCGGTCTGTCCGGGAACGCAATTTAAGACAGGGAGATAAACAGGAGGGGAATATACAGCATGAAGGTAGACGTCATCATTCCTGTATACAGGCCGGACCGGTCTTTTTTCCGGTTGATCGAGAAACTGGAAACACAAACGGTTCCCGTTCGGCGTATCATAATTATGAATACAGAGGAAAAGTATTTTGAACAACTTATCTATGGGACAAAATTTCTGGAGCAGCATCAGCAGGTGGTAGTGTCTCATCTGTCGAAAAAGGAATTTGACCATGGCCGAACCCGGGCCGCCGGGGTGGGGAAGTCCGATGCGGAGATCTTCGTTATGATGACTCAAGACGCCATGCCTGCGGACGAAAAACTGATCGAGTTCCTGGCGGAGGCGCTGAAAGCCGACGGAGTGGCGGCGGCTTACGCCCGGCAGCTTCCCGCAGAGGACGCCGGGGCGGTGGAGACTTACATGCGGGGCTACAATTATCCCCCGTTTTCCCGGGTGAAGTCCCTGGAGGACCTGCCTGAGTTGGGGATTAAGACATATTTCTGCTCGAATGTATGCTGCGCGTACCGGCGGGATCTTTACGATCGACTGGGTGGATTCATCCGGCATGCTATTTTCAATGAGGATATGCTCTATGCAGCCAAGGCCATGAAAGCGGGTTACAGAATTGCCTATGCGGCGGACGCCCGGGTCATTCATTCCCACAATTATACCTGCGGGCAGTATTTTCGCAGAAACTTTGACCTGGGAGTATCCCAGGCGGATCATCCGGAGGTGTTTCGGGACATTCCCTCGGAGGGGGAGGGGATTCGCAGTGTGAAGGCCACCGCGGCTTTTTTGCGGAAACAAAGGCAGGCCGGCAGAATCCCAGGGCTGTTTCTGCAGAGCGGATGCAAATACGCAGGGTATTGGCTGGGTAAGCATTACCGAAGGCTGCCCCGGAAACTGGTTCTGAAATGCACGGACAACAGGGAGTACTGGGCCCACGAGGACAGAAGAAGGGACGTGGCAGGCATCGACGCTTCCAAAGGCTATGGTAAAACCGACCAGGAGACCGGTACATCGGTTTCCAGATAACCAGACCAAAGCGGTATAGCTATGTTCTTTGCCCGGACTCTTATTTGAATTTTATTATAGAAGGGAGAAAGTATGTGCGGAATCGTAGGATACATTGGAAGCAGACAGGCAGCGCCTGTTATTTTGGACGGTCTGTCCAGATTGGAATACAGGGGATATGACTCGGCGGGCATGGCCATTTTTGACGGGGAACATATTCAGACGCGCAAGGCGGTGGGCCGGCTGAAAGTACTGGAGAACCTGACCCACGGCGGCGAGACCATGAGGGGAAGCATGGGGATCGGACATACCAGATGGGCCACCCATGGCGCGCCCAGCGATACCAATTCCCACCCCCATTTGAACGCAGCGGAGACCATCGCGGTGGTACACAACGGCATTATAGAAAATTATATCCCTCTGAAAAAGAAATTGGTGGACAGGGGATATACTTTTGTGTCGGAGACGGACACGGAGGTTCTGGCCCATCTGCTGGACTACTATTATAAGGGCAATCCTCTGGAGACCATCACCAAGGTACTGCACCGGGTGGAGGGATCCTATGCCCTGGGCATTCTGTTCGCGGATCACCCGGAAGAAATTTACGCCGTGCGTAAGGACAGCCCGTTAATCGTCGGGGCCTCCGCCGACGGCTGTTTTATCGCCTCCGATGTGCCTGCCATACTGAAGTACACCCGCACGGTATATTATGTGGACAATCAGGAGGTTGTGAAGCTGGACAGGAATGGTATGCAGTTTTTCTCCGTGGATGAGGAGGAGATCACCAAGGAGCCCGTCACCATTGATTGGGATGCCAATGCCGCGGAAAAAGCCGGATACGAGCATTTCATGCTGAAGGAGATGTATGAGCAGCCCAAGACCATTACAGATACCATTTCGCCCCGGATCCGGGACGACCAGGTGGTGATCGACGAACTGCATATGACGGATGAAGAATTGGCCGCAGTGAAGAGAATCCATATCGTGGCCTGCGGTTCCGCATATCACGCCGGGGTAACGGGAAAATACGTGATTGAGGGCCTGGCCAGAATACCTGTGGAAGTGGATCTGGCCAGCGAGTTCCGATATCGGGATCCTCTGCTTGGTGAAGGAAGTCTGGTGATCGTGATCAGCCAGTCCGGTGAAACGGCGGATACGCTGGCCGCCCTGCGGGAATCTCAGGCCATGGGCTACAGGGTGCTGGGCATCGTGAACGTGGTGGGCAGTTCCATTGCCCGGGAGGCGGATGCCTGTCTGTACACCTGGGCGGGCCCGGAGATCGCTGTGGCCACTACCAAGGCTTACAGCGCCCAGTTGGTAGCTTTGTATATGCTGGCCATCAAATGCGGTGTGGCGCGGGGCACCCTGGACAGGGATACCGTGGCTGGATTGATCCGGGATCTGCGCAGGCTTCCCGATCAGATCGAACTGCTGTTGGGGCAGAAAGAGAAGATACAACGCTTTGCCAACCGCTATGTAGGGGCCAGGGATATCTTTTTTATGGGCAGGGGGATCGACTATGCCATCTCTCTGGAGGGTTCCCTGAAGCTGAAGGAGATATCCTATGTGCATTCCGAGGCCTATGCGGCGGGAGAACTGAAGCATGGCACCATCTCTCTGATTGAGGAGGGCACCCTTGTGGTAGCGGTGTCCACCCAGCCCAGGCTGTATCAGAAAACCATCAGCAATATTGTGGAGGTTAAGGCCAGGGGCGCTTTCGTCATGGCTGTCACCAATGAGGAGAATAAGGCCATGGAAAAGGCCTGTGACTATTGCCTGTATCTGCCGGAAACCAATCCTTATTTTGCCAATTCGCTGGCGATTATTCCATTACAGCTTTTCGGCTATTATGTGGCTGTGGGCAGGGGATGTGATGTGGATAAGCCCAGGAATCTGGCGAAATCTGTTACAGTGGAATAAGCACATGGGTTTCTTACAAAATAAATTTTGTTTTCACAGGAGATTAATAGTTTCATCACAATTTGATCACAAATGGCGGATATACTTAGTGACATAAGAGCAGGAGAACCCTTTGCGGGGCTCACAAATATAGCAAGTAAGGAGGAAACTGTTATGTACGAAAATGAAATTTATTCCGGCGATCGTACCGGTGAACATACAACCGGTATTTACCAGAGTTACCAGACAGGATCGGGGAACGGTGGTGATCCGAACTGTGGCAACAATTCCCCGGAGTCCGGTAAAAAGAAGCGTTCCGGCGGCTTTGCCAGGAAGTTGCTGCTCTGTGCCTGCCTGGGGCTTTGCTTCGGACTGTTTGGCGGACTGGGCTTTTACGCCGTGCAGCAGACCACCGGTATGGACCGTGCCCCCCAGGCCACAGAGAATGTCCAGGGTAATGCGGTCATACCCACTGCCACCCCTGGCAGCGATGTGAAACTGACCACCGCGGGAGATACCCGGATCGTCAGTTCGGACGTGTCAGATATGGTGGCTGATGTGATGCCCGCCATGGTTTCCATCGTAAAAGACTATACGGAGACCGCCAACTTCTGGGGGCGTACCTACTCTGAGGATAAACAGGGAAGCGGATCCGGCATCATCGTGGCCCAGAGCGATACGGAACTGGTTCTGGTGACCAACCATCATGTGGTGGACGGTGCCAGCAAGCTGACTGTGACCTTCATCAATGGCAGTACTGCCGAGGCTCAGATCAAGGGCAGCGACGCGGATATGGATCTGGCGGTGATCGCCATTCCCATGGACCGGCTGGATGAGAGTACCAGGAATGCCATTGCGGTGGCCCGTATGGGAGACAGCGAATCTCTGCGGCTGGGTGAGCAGGTGGTGGCCATTGGCAATGCGCTGGGCTATGGACAGTCCGTTTCCGGCGGCTGGGTCAGCGCGCTGAACCGCGAAGTGACTTTCAGTGACGGATCCACCGGCAGCTTTATCCAGACGGATGCCGCTATCAACCCCGGCAATTCCGGCGGCGCGCTGGTCAATATAAACGGCGAGGTCGTGGGTATCAATTCCAGCAAAATCGGCGGTGAGTATGTGGATGGTATTGGCTTTGCGATTCCCATTTCCGCAGCGCGTCCCATCATTGAGAATCTGATGACCAAAGAAACCCGCTTCAAGGTGGCGGAGGGCGAGACCGGTTATATGGGTGTCAGCCTGCAGACCGTTACGGAAGAGTTTGCTTATCTCTATGGCGTGCCTGAGGGCATATTGGTGACAGGCGTGGAGGAAGGCTCTGCCGCTGAGGCAGCAGGTATGTTGAGCGGCGATATTATAACCCGCTTTGAGGGCGAAAAGATTCATTCTTATGAAGATTTGCAGGAAGTGATGCAGTATTACGGGCCGGATTCCCATGTAACTGTGGTGGTGAAACGCCTGTTAAACGGCAGCTACCAGGATATGCAGCTGGAAATGACTCTGGGTAAGAGGCCATAGGCAGAGACAGGGAATGAAACTTTTTCCTTTATAAAAAGTTTACTTGTATCCGAATAGAATATTCGCTATAATAAACCCGGAAGAACGTTTTCCGGGTTTATTGTATGACAGCCTCTGGAAAGCGCAGTTGGCGGGATGCCTGGCCGGGCCGGGTTTTGGCGCGGCGGAAAAGTAGATCGGAAAGAATGGAGATGGGGAAATGACAGATAAATACCAGCAGGATGAGGAATTAGAGGAACTGGAAGAATTGGAGGAGACTGAGAAACCTGGCAGGGATACCGGCAAGGGCGGCGATTCGGACAAAAACGGCGACTATGAGGATGTGTGCTTTGTCTGCCGCAGGCCGGAGAGCAAGGCGGGTAAGATGTTTAAACTGCCCAACAGCATCTGTGTCTGTGATGACTGTATGCACAAGACCATGGATGCCGTAAGCCAGTTTGACTACCAGGGGATGCTTACCGATCCACAGTTTCAGAAGGACATGGACAATGTGCTCAAGGGCGGCGGTTTGCCCAATATCCGTTTCGTGAACATTACGGATCTGCAGGGGGAAGGCGGCATTCCCTACAAACAGAAGATCAAGAAGAAAAAGAAAAAAGAAAATGCTCAGCCTGTCCTGAACATCAAAGACATTCCTGCTCCTCACAAGATCAAAGCCAGCCTGGATGAGTATGTGGTGGGACAGGAACATGCCAAAAAAGTTATTTCCGTGGCTGTATACAACCATTATAAGAGAGTGGCCACGGGCACCATGGACGATATTGAGATCGAGAAGTCTAATATGCTGATGATCGGCCCCACCGGCTGCGGCAAGACTTATCTGGTCAAGACGCTGGCCAGGCTTTTGGATGTGCCCCTGGCCATAGCGGATGCCACCTCCCTCACGGAGGCGGGTTACATCGGGGATGATATCGAGAGTGTGGTCTCCAAGCTGCTGGCGGCCGCGGACAATGATGTGGAAAAAGCGGAACGTGGCATCGTGTTCATAGATGAGATTGATAAAATTGCCAAGAAAAAGAACACCACCTCCCGGGATGTGAGCGGAGAGAGCGTGCAGCAGGGCATGTTGAAACTTCTGGAGGGGGCCGATGTGGAAGTCCCGGTGGGGGCTAACAGCAAGAACGCCATGGTTCCCCTGGCCACAGTAAATACCCGGAATATTCTGTTTATCTGCGGGGGCGCCTTTCCCGACCTGGAGGATATCATTAAGGAACGGCTGACCAAGACTGCTTCTATCGGATTTAACGCCACTCTGAAGGACGCCTTTGACAAGGAGAAAAATATATTGTCCCATGTGACGGTGGAGGATCTGCGGAAATTCGGCATGATCCCGGAATTCATAGGCAGACTGCCGGTGATTTATACCCTGGAGGGCCTGACCCAGGAGATGATGGTCAAGATTTTGAAGGAGCCGCGTAATGCCATCCTGAAGCAGTACCAGAAACTTCTGGAACTGGACGAGGTGAAACTGGAGTTCAATGACGAGGCGCTGGAAGCCATTGCGGAGAAGGCCATGAAGCGGGATACCGGGGCCAGGGCCCTGCGCTCCATCATTGAGGAATTCATGCTGGATATTATGTATGAGATTCCCAAGGATGACAACATTGGCCGAGTTACCATCACCCGGGAGTACATCGAGGGCAACGGAGGCCCGGTTATCGATATCCGCAGCAACCTGCTGCTGGAGAGCAGTGACAACTTGAAGGAATACGCACAGCCCTGATGCGTTTTCGGAACACCCCGGCGGGATATCTGGCCGGGGTGTTTCGTCTATAGGATCCTGTTTATTCTGATTATACAGAAGCTGCCTGTTTTATGCTGCTACAGCGGAACATTAATTGCCGGACTGCATAGAGTATCCATAAGGGATTGCATGGAAAGTGGAACTCTATATGGATTGCAGGGATAAGATTTTGTCAGATGATTACGTGGATATTGTGGTGGACTTCCCGGTGGATATTTTGTTGACGGAGGGATCGGATATCTGTTACATTCCTCTGGGCGACGGTTATTCTGTGATATACGATAGGCTGTTGACAGCTCAAAACCGCTGGAGAGGGCCCTACCAATACCGTTTTACGCCCAAGGTGTACGGACTGATGGAACTGGATATCGCAGGACCTCAAAGCAACGCCCGGGGACGAATGAGTGGGAGCGGGGAAGTGCGGGCTGCGCAGCTATCGGAACCTTTTGATCCCACGCCGCTGATATCCAGCGGAATTCTGTCTGTGCAGAGAGATCCCCTGAACCTTACCGGAAGGGGCTGTATCTTCTGCTGTATTGACACGGGGGTGGACTATACTTCCCCGGTTTTCCGCAATGCAGACGGCAGCACCAGAATATTGGCCATCTGGGATCAGACCATCCAGGATGGGCCGGCTCCTCAGGAGCTGAATTTTGGCACCGTCTATACCCGGGAGCAAATTAATGAGGCGCTACAGGCGGAGGATCCCTTCAGTGTTGTTCCCAGCCGGGATGAACTGGGACATGGCAGCGCAATGGCGGGAG
>JAAWKU010000079.1 GCA_022797535.1 Lachnospiraceae bacterium
GAGGGAGGCGATGCGGTGGCATCGTTGACCGACGACAACGCGGCAGATGGAAATTCAGGCAAGTCATTTTGCGAAATGTGAACGATACAGTACACTAGATTGAATACTCTTTGAACAAAGGCTGTTCTTTCAAGAACATAGCAAGTTCCTCTGCAAGGCCCCAACTACCATCTCAAAGGAAGTCATTCTTTTTGTACTGCGGAACACTTTTTCGGTAGGCATAAGACCGTGCCGGATCTACATCCTTCACGATATAGTTTCGTTCAATCAGCCATGCAGCTAATGCCCTGCCGTAGGCATAGGAGTTTTCCAAAGCAAAGAAAATTCCCTTCCCGTTAGTACAATACTTCTTACATTTCGTGATTAATTTTTCAAACTCGGAAGGCTTATTTTGAAACGTAATCTCCCCGAGCTTTTCATTGAAGCAGTCCATAATGACTGCCGTGTGCTGTTCCTTGTGGAGGTCTAACCCCACATAGATAAATTTTGTTTTGTCATACATAATTTCGTTCCTCCCAAATCTTCGACTTCAAAATGCAGGCAACCTCAACTGATAAACCAGTATCCCCGAATTACGCACCATGCAACGGGGCGGCACGGGTGGCTCAACCAATCCACTTTTCTGTGTTGGATTAAGGATGCTCCCGCAGAAAGCAGGACACGAAGCAAAAGATATTTGCTTGTGTGGTGTGTGATGTTATACTGGCGTTCGAAAATATTTGCCAATTTCCTAAGCGACGAGTTTATCCGTTTTTGCCGTAGTTTCCAAAGTGTCTTTTGTGACTGGCTCCATATCATTAAACAGCTGTATCTTATTGCCGATCAGTTTTTTGATTTTAGGCAGGTTCTCTTTTGATGTACTGTCAATGATGGAGTCTATCCTGTTTTGGAAGTCGTTAAAGTCGTCATAGTACTTTGTGCGCAGTTCGCCCTTTACGAACTTCCACAGCCGCTCTATCAAGTTCAGGTTTGGGCGGTATGTACTGGAGCGTGATCCCCAGATTCTCCGCCAGGGTCCTGACAGCCTCACATTTCTGGTATCTGGCATTGTCCAATACGATATGGACTACACGATCCGGATATGCCGCGGCAACCTTCCGCAGCATTTCACAGACTTCAGTTGCTGTGATATAGGTATCATTCGCCACTGTCAACACCTTTTTGGGGACAAAATGGGACGCATCCATGAACAACAGGGATAGTTCGTCTGCCGTTGCTTTCTCCATCAGCGGATGCAGCACGCTGTCATAAAATCGACGCTGCCCCTCAACATCCGCTTTAGCAGGCAAGGAACCACTTTTCAGCCGTTTGTACCCGTTTTTTTAACAGCTTTCCTACTGCTGACGGTGATATGGAGATATGGAACTTGTCATAAATCATGTCCACTATCTGCTGTCTTGTATGGTAGTTGCCCCTTTCCAGTCCGGCAGATATTTCATCTTCGATACCGGCAGTCTTGCCTTTCCTGCCGCCACCGCCGACTGTAAGGAGCTTTGAGATATCCCCTCCGGCCATCTCTTTGCGCAAGGTGCGCACGCTCCTGTCGCAGTACCCTGTAAGCCCCGTTACACGGGAGTTTTCCAGACCTGCGGATATCAGGACGATGCTCAGCACTCTTTTTACCAGTGTCTCTGGCATGAAGAGCTTTAGGAAGTTAATGATAGCCTCCATTATATTTATATCGGGGTGTTCATTGGGCATATTGGTTTCAGCATTTTTACCTGTTTGTGCCATAGCGTTGTACTCCTTTATGGATTAGTGTTTACACTATATCATGAAAGAGCAGAGAGCGACAACATAATGTCAGCTGAAACTAACATATTTTTGCAAATGTTTTAACTCACGAGTATATATTTCTACAATATTGTATCGGCGCAAAAACAGCAATAAAAAATGCCAAGTCACAAATATCAACCTGTGACTTGGCGTATATTGCAGACAAATCTCCCCAAATGCCGTATTGGATTTCTACCATCTATTGATACTGCATAACCCTCTCGTAAGAATATCCCCTGTCCGATCTGACCTGGCAGGGTTCCCAGGAAAAATACACCACTCCGTTTTCCCGCAGCGGAAACGCCAGTTCCACCCTGCCGTCCCGGGGCGCAATACGTCTGGTCTCCACATACGGCTGAGCCGCCCTCCGCAGCAGTTCCAGTTCCTGAGAGGTGAGGCTGGCGGGTTCTCCCAAATCATGCCACACCTTCAGGGGATTACAGCACACCTCGTCCACCGTCTGGATCACCAGACAGCCCTCCTCCCCGGCGGGCAGCTCCAGCCGCAGCGCAAAATCCTCTCCCGACCTCTTTTCCGTCATATTCCAGGCCACGCCCCGACAGGAGCCGTCCTCCATTTTCAGAACCACCATATGATCGTCTTTGTAGATGCAATGACCCGGTTTTTCCTTCAGATTCTTATAAAACACAAATGTCCAGAAGGTCGGTTTGGGGATACAGCCGTTGGCCACCAGACCAAATCCTCCATGGAAAGGCGTAAAGGGCACTCCCTGCTCCTCAAACACATCCCCAAAGGTCCAGTAGGAGTAAGAGGCGTTGCCGTCCCCCAGCCTGGACAGCTGCCGGGCGATGAACGCCGCGTTCTGGTTGGTGTCATGCAGCGGGCAGTTGGGGATATAGGAGGTGTTGAACTCGGTGATATGGATTTCCCTTCCCCGGTACTCCGGGTAGCCGTCTATGATATCCCGGGTGGTGCGCAGATTGGCAAATCCGCCCTCGGAATCCTGAAGCTCGGCGTAGCCGTAGTGCCCCGCCTTCTGGGGAAACTCCGTGGTATAATGATGCCGGGTGACAAAATCTACAGGAATCTCCTGCTCATGGCAGTATTCCATAAACGCTTTGATCCAGACCTCATCGCTGCCGCCGCAGACTGCCGGACCGCCCACCCTGAATCGCGGGTCCACCTCCTTCACAGCGTAGAATGTGCTGTGAAACAGTCTGAAATACTCCTGCATGTCTGCATGCTCCCAGAATCCCGGCAGATTCGGCTCGTTCCACACCTCGATGGGCCAGGTCACCACTTCCTCCCTGCCATATCTCTGACACAGATGTTCCAGCAGAGCCTTCACCATATCATTCCAGCGCTCATAGGAGGCCGGCGGCGTGGTATTGCCTTTCCAGTAAAAAATGGTCTGGCTGCCGCTGGCCAGTTTTCCCGGCATAAAACCCAGTTCCAGGAAGGGCTTGAGTCCAAGCCCGCGGTAACTGTCCATCACCCGGTCCAGGTATGTGTAATTGTACTCCGGGCTGCCGTCCTCCCCCTCCTGGTAGATGGCCATGTCATCACAGAACAGGCCATGCCCCCTGATATGTTTGAAGCCGATGTACTCCTGCACCAGCTTAAGCTGCTCCTGATACTCCTGGTGCAGCGCCAGCCCCATCCTTCCGGTGCCCACGCAATAATCCACCTGATTGGAAAAAGCCGCCTCCGCATTAATATCCAGAACTACCCTTTTCTCGGTCATACCATTCCCTTTCCCCGGCCATCTGTTTATTCAAAACGCCGCGCGCCGGTCTGTCACTGTGTGAACTGATCCACCACGGAACTGATCTCTTCCGCATTGCTCCTGTTGGTTTTGCTCACATTCTGCAATTCTTCCGCCGTCATATTGGTTCGCTCAATCTTGGCCACGATTTCATCCACACCCACCTCATTTTCCTTGGAAGCAGACTGGATCACGCCCATGCGGTCCCGTATGCTGGTGATGGAAGCCTCAAAGCCCTCAGAGCTTTCTTCGATCTCACCGATGGCGCTGCGGATATTGGCCACAGATACGCTGTACTCATTGGCAATATCGGCAAATTCCTGGAACCGGTGGGACACATCTCCCTCCATAAAACCGATGATATCGTCCACACAGTCCTGCACATTGGCGATGTTGTTGTTGATTTCCTCGCAGATATCCGAGATCTGCCTGGCTGTGTCGGAGGAATTGGAAGCCAGATTGCCGATCTCCTGGGCCACCACCGCAAAGCCCTTACCCTGTTCTCCGGCTCTGGCGGCCTCGATGGAAGCGTTCAGAGAGAGCAGATTGGTCTGGCTGGCTATATCCAGAATCTGTTTAGCCATCTCGTTGACACGGGTGAGAGACTGCAGATTGACCATGGCCGCTTCCATGTTGCTGCGGTTCTGCCGGATCTTTGTGCCGGCCTCCTCCAGAGCGCTTCCCGCCATTTTCTTCATATCCTCTGCGGTACGGATCAACTGTCTGCTCTTCTCATCGCCCACTTTCACCTTGTCCACCACATAGCCCACCAGTTCCGAAATCTTCTCGATCTCACCCACCACATTGCCGATGGCTCCATTAGTGGTGATGATACTGGCGGCCAGCTCCTCTGTGGTGGCCGAATTGTCACCTACGTACTCGATCAGCGTATTGGTGGCGTCATTCATGGTGCCGGTAGAATGCTCCAGGGACTCCGTGCAGTTCTGCAGGGTAGACACAATCCCCCGCAAAGTGTCATACAGGGAACCCATGGCCGAGGCGATCTGGCCGGTTTCGCTCTTCCCGCCCACGTATTTGCCCAGTTCAGCAGGGGCCCTGAGTTCCAGATTCTTCATGCTGATAATGGACTTTCTCACCACTTCCAGGGGTTTAACGCAGAGCTTTACGGAGATCCAGGCCAGGACAACGATGAGCACATAGGCTCCCGCGCAGATCATTGCCAGAATATTCCTGCTGGCGTAGGCTTCTCTGTAGATCTCACTCTGGCCGTCGCTGAGCACCACCGCCCAGCCCCGATCCTGCATGGCCTGATACACGGCAATACTCTTCACGTTCTCCTGGGAAGTGTATTCCATATTGCCGTTCGACTGCCCGCCGCCTGTCACAGACGCAATGACGGACTGCAGCATCTGTTCCTCAATGGGAGTGGCCATGCGCTCCGGGTCTTCGTCAAAAATATGTACCCCCGTAGCCGTATTGATCATATAATTCCTGGCATTCTCCATGCCCTTAACGCTGAGCCCGTCCAGCAGCGTCTTAAGGCTCTCGGCGAACTGGGCGCCGCCCACATAGCCCAGGATGGTCTTGCCGTCCGTATCGTATACCGGGCAGTACAGGGACAGCGCCAGCTTTTGAGAGGCCGGGGAAACAATGATGCCCGTGTTGTAGATGTCTCCCGCCGCCGTCATGGCGTCCTGAAGCTGTTTCAGAGGATCCCCCTCCCGGGTGGTGATCCCCACCACGGCGGGATTGGAGTGAGTCAGCACATGGGTGTCCCACTCTGCTATGTAGATGCCTTCCCAGCCCTCCAGGCCGGCGTAAAATTGCTCTGTATACGCCTGGGCGGCCCGCACCGTCCCTGCGTCCTTCGGTGACCGGAGAAGTTCGGCCACCACGGGGGCCTTACTGTAAGCAATCAGCAGTTGTTCCGCCTTGTCCACATACTCCTCGATAATCGCCGCCCGAGCCTCCAGCGAGGTCTGCATGTTATCCACTGCCGTATCCCGCATGGTCACCATCATACTGCGGCTGGCCACCAGGTATAGCAAGAGAATACAGACAGCAGCCACCACAGAAATGATGGTGGTAATTACGGTACTCATCTTCAAGTTTTTCATCGCTCAATTATCCTTTCGTCATTTTTTGTGATTAGCCTATGTGCTCCCCTTCGAGTGTATATCATAATTACCAGGGCGTACATTTTTACCTGTTTACTTGGTTTCCCATTCTTTTATCATAAAATATCCCGAGCTTTCTGACAATGACCTATTGTATGGAATAATTGATCTATCCTCATATTTATGTCCCTGTCCGCCCCGTCGTCCTGAAGTGTCCGGGTCATTCCTACTCCGCCGTAGCTTTTGCCACCACTACGAACCGCCCGTCTTTCACATGGTAAGAGCAGGTAGAAAGGGTCAGAAAACTGTCCCCGAAGGCAGCTGTCACGCCCGTGTCATACAAGGACAATTCCTTAATGTTTTCATAAAACCAGGAAAATTCTTCCTGATCTTCGGCCTGGTAAAACTGATAATATTTGAATACCTCCTGATCCGGCTGATAAACCTGGGAACGGAACACCGCTATGATTTCATAGGTTCTCTCTTCATAAAGCGTGTCAAAGGAGATTCTGGGATGTTCCCGCCAGAAACTTTCTTTCCGATACAGATCCAGCTCCCCGAACATGGAACCGTCCTTCATATTGTGCCCGTAGATAATAAAATTGGTCCCTGGCGTGTCCACATCCGCCTGGTTCTTCACATACAGGCATCCATATCTGCTGTCCTCACCATAAAAATCATGGTGCAGATAATACTCGTCATCCTCCCGCTGGGTCACCGGATAGTTGATGGCCGTGCCCTCAATGGAGAGCCATCCCACCAGATCGCTGTTCTCCTGATATAGAGCCCGGTACTTTTCCATAACAGGACGGGGCGTGGGGGCATTGGATGCCTCCCCTGTTCCCCTTCCCCCCCCTGGTCCGGGCTCCCCTTCCGGGACAAATTCAGATTCGCCCGGGGGTGCGAATCCTCCAGGCAGCCCGGCAGCCTCTGGCGGAACAAACCCTTCCTGTATCCCTTCAGCCTCCGGCCCGGCGATCTCCCGCAATTCCTCCAGCGCCCTTTGCTGTTGACGCTGCCAGTAAGAGTGATAACCCGCCCGCCCCAGAGGAATCAGGCACAGGATCACCACCCCCAGCAGCATTCCTCTGAAAATGCGCATTTTCCTGTTACTGTTCATAATCTTCCATAAACCCTGTCATCCGACCTGTTGCCCGTTTTCCCATATCTGCCTTCTCCCAAAATCCGCTTCTTCTCTTTCCGCCCTGTTCATCAGGCCCCACAGCCGTTTCCTGTCATAGATCGTTTCTTCCACAAATAATGCCATTATATCATTAGCATTTTAAATCAACTCATATGAAGCGCACGAGCCCGCACCATCACATCCAGCACAAAACTCCCATTCTCCGTATAACACAGCAGATCGCCCCCCAGCCTCGCCGCGGCCTCCTGCATGGTGAGCAGGCCAAAGCCGTGACCCGCGTCTTTTTTGTCTGTGGAGGGCAGCACGCCCTTCTCCACCCGCAGTTCCTCCCTGCATCGGTTCCTGATGCGGATCACCAGATAATCCCGGCTGTATTTCATCTGCACCGAAGCCTCCCGCTCCCCCGGCTTAAGTTCCCTTAGAGCGGTCCAGGCGTTATCCAATCCGTTGGAGAGAATCTGGCACAGTTCCATATAGGGCAGTTCCTCCTCTCCGATCCGGATGTCCAGCCGCAGTTCCGCCCCCAGTTCCTGGAATTTACGGGCGTAATAGCTGAACACGGCATTGAGGTAGGGGTTGGCGCAATACTGTCCCCACAGCACGTCCATCTCCGCCACCAGCTTCTTCAAATACTCCAGAGACTCCTCCGTCCTGCCAGTGGAGAGCAATCCCGACAAAGTCACAGCATGCCCTTTCATATCATGCTTCAGCTTTCGGATCACCTGCTGATTCTCAAGCTGGGCCTCCAGAGAATGTTTCTGCTCCTGCAAGACCCGCTCGCTCTGCTGCTTTCGATAGAGCTGAAGCTGCCGGTACATGGCAGTGAATATTGTGGCATAAGTCATGGGCATCAGCAGCAATACCAATAAAAATGCAGGCATTTCCCCGGGTCTGGATGTGACAACCACCGGGTAATTGGCAAATACAGCCAGCAGCACATAATACAGGGCCGTCATACTCCCAAAGATTCCCCAGCCTTCCGGCACCCATTTCTGCAGCTCCAGATAAGGCTTTCTCAAATAGCGTACCGCCACCCATTCCACCAGAAGAAACAGCACTATTCTTCCTATTAACATCAGAATATACTGCTTCCCTCCCAGATAAAAATCCAACAGATTGGTCACAGCAATAATCCATAAAGCCACCGTGTCGGCCAGGCAAAATGTAAAAAAGAACCTCCCCTTCTTATCACTGGAGACAAACCAGAAAAACAGCAGGCTGGGCAGGGTACAGGTACCGATAAAAGCCTTTCCCATCAGCTCCGTTCCGAAGATCATCACTCCTGCCAAATTCAGCAGGATCAGGGGACCCATTGTAATCCCGGTGAGAAAAAAGGTTTTTCTCCGGGAATAGCGGGAACGGTACAGCAGCATAAAAATAACCAATATATGAGACAGGGACCATAGCAGGGACAGGTCTCGAAATACTGCCATCAATCCACCTCCTCAAATAAAATCTCCTGGTACCGGCTTTTCACACTGGCAAAATACCGTCTGGAAACAGGGATACTCTGGCCCGCCACCAGCAGTTCGCTCCCCTCCAATCTGTCCACATGGTACATATTCACAATAAAACTCTGGTGGCACCGAAAAAACACTTCCCCGCACACCTGGATTTCCAGATCATCCAGCTTCCCCTTGCACGCCTGCACGGTCCCGTCCTGGCAGTGGATAAACAGCGTGTGCTCCCGGCTGTCGATATAGTGAATCCTGCCATAGGGAATAAAACCCGCCTGTCCCCTCCATTTGTAACCCAGACGCTGATCCCTTTCCCTGCCTCTGTGCCGGGCCAGACGTTCCAGAAGCCGCCGCACTTCCGCCTCCCGCACCGGTTTCAACAGGTATTGCACTGCATAGAGATCATATGCCTGCCGGTAAAAGGCATCGCTGGTGGATATAAAGCAAATAACGGCTTCCTCATCCCGGGCCCGGATGCGTTCCGCCAGTTCAATGCCTCCCATGGAGTCGTCCATGAAAATGTCAAGCAGGTACAGGTCAAAGCGCATCTGGCGGTCTTCCACATCTGCCAGCAGCCGCAGGGCGTCAAAGTACAGTCTGGTATCCTCACCTTCCAGAAAAGTCTCCAATTGCGCGGCATCTTCATGGCAGTCGTCACAAACTGCTATTTTCATAGGCGTCTCCCTTTTTTGGCTCCCCGGGACGCAGCCCGTCCCGGCGGGCCCTTTTTCATATGTCACCAGGATTAAATGCAAGTCTCTTTATTATAGCATTTTTATTCTCTGTTCTGCCTGCCAATTTTGGCTTTAAATGGGTTAATTTTGAATTTCGTTAAAAAACAGGCAATAAAGTATAACTGCCTGTTGAACAGTCAGCAGATGCCTCTTAAAGCCGTATCCCACAAAGAAGGGAGATTCCATTACCTCCCCGCTGACTTCCTCCCCCCGGAAAAAAGGCGGACAGGGATTCAGCAACGCGCCCGAATTGGCCAGAGACATAGTCTCCGGAGTCACCCGGCACTCCCGGAATTCCTCCGCCGCTCCGGCGGGCAGGGAGTCCGTGCATACGATGTCCTTCCCCCGGATCGCCTCCGCTATATTGTGAAACACAGGCACTCCGTCCATCTCATATCCGGCGGCGCAGCACTGGGACAGGCGAAGTCCCAGGACCCGGGAGGCTTCTTTCCAGGCCAGGCCGATATTGCCTGCCCTGCCGCAGAACAAATATTCATCAGCGGTGAAATCCTCCCTGCACTTGGAAAGAGCATACAGATCAGACAGGATCTCACAGGGATGATTTACATCCGTCATGGCATTGACCACCGGCGCCGCCGAACATGCCGCCATCCGCTCCAGCAACCCTATATCACTGTGCCGCACGATCAGCATGTCCGCCCAGTTATCCAGATAGCCGCACACGTCCCGGATATCCTCCCTCCTGTCCAGCGCCTCGCCTGGAAACAGGATGGGCTGTCCTCCCAGCAGATAAATGCCCTTCTCAAAAGTCACTCTGGTACGAATACTGGTATTGGGGAAAAACAGTACAATGCTTTTCCCTTTCAATGCGTCCCTGTATTTTCCCGCATTTATTTCGTCCGCCATACGGAAAATTTCATTTATCCCGTCTGCCTGTAAATCTGTCAGTCTCAGTAAATGTCTCATCCCTGTCTCTTTCCGCATATCAAAGTATGCCCCTGACGCCCCTGCCAGCCCATAAGCCCGGCCAGGAGAGCAAACTCTCTTACTGATGATTCCTCTTCTTTAACAAGTCCAGATGGAGCCAGCGCTCCAGCCTGCTCCTGGGAAGCAGATAGTTTAACAGAAGCGCAATGACCACCCCCACGCCTGTATCGATCATGCGGTGAATGGCGTAATCAATATGGTGAGCCGGCGTGCTGAACAAAATGATACAGAGCACCACGCCCCCCGGCTGCACCCCGCCCGGCCAATGAAACATGACGCACATCGAAATCAACACAATAATCCCCAGAAAAACCATGGGAAGCCGCAGCCAATAGCAGCCCTCCGGATAGGCCAGGTGCTCCAGCCAATATAATCCCAGCCCGATAAAGCCGCCGATCACCGTACCAAAGAAACGGTTTCCCCCGCTACGGCGGGATTCTTCCATGTCCGCACCCATTCCAAATATGGCGCCTATGCAGGCAAAGGTGGGGCTGCCCGGCAGAAAACCATAGAGCAGGGCCGTGAGCAGGGCTGCCAGAGCCGTTTTAATACTTCTGAGCCCCAGCCCGGGAATGGGCGCATGCACCGGATTGTGCTGCTCCGTATGATTCTTCCTATGTAACTGCCCGTTCAAATCCCCGGACTGCGCCGCATGGCCTTCCTCCTGCCTCACCACGTCCGGCCCGGATGACCGCTCCCCGCTCTCTGCCACTAAGCATTCCTCGCTTTTCATAGATATACCACCCCTTATATATTCCTGATGGTTTCCAATCCCACCGGCTTTTATGTATCTGATATCTTCCAATACTCTGCCGCCTCCAAGCTGCCCTTCTCCTTTTGCTCCGGCAGTATGGGACCTTCCAGAAACAGCCTTTCCTCTCCCTGATTCCTCTATCTGCCCCGCCTTTTCCCGCCGGCGCTCCTCCAGTTCTTTCCGTAGAGTGTCCTGCTCTCCACAATCCTCACAGGTCAGGCCGTACACCCTCCCGGCGATATAAGCTGGATATCCAGAAACGGCCGAATCACAGTTCTCATCGCATTCAGATAACACCGCAGCCCATGCTTTTCCCTTTCCTCGGGATAAGACAGCAGTATAAAGTCAGCAGGATATCAGTTCTCACCACATCGCAGCTGATGGGCGTGGAACATCTCATGTACCAGATCTGCAGCCAGTAGTTCCGCATCCCTCTGCTGTGGATCTTCATATCCCTTCTGATTATACGCACCGTTAAGTTCTGGGTGAGAGTATCACACGAATTATATGATAACATATGGAAAAAAGTTTGACAAGAAATCATGTGCATGGGGTTGCGGTTATACACCGTGAATTCATGGACGCGCCTTGCATTTTATAACAGTCAGTGATAAAATCAGAATATTCATCCAGCCGCGCTGCCGCCGTCCCCAGGCGCAGGCTAATGGCAGATCAATACAAAATAAATCAGAAAGAGAGAGCTATAATATGAAAATTGAACCTTCCGCACGGCTTTCGCATTTCCAGACCGGCATATTTGCCGCATTGAACGAAAAGAAAGAAGAATTGCTGAACAGCGGCCGCAAAGTATACAATCTGTCCGTGGGCACCCCGGATTTCCCGGTGGCGGAGCATGTACGCCAGGCTCTGACAGCCGCCGCAGGAGACCCTGAGCAATATCATTACACCCTGCGGGACTTGCCTGAACTGACCGGGGCTGTGCAGGCCTATTACCGCAGGCGCTTTCAGGTGGAATTGGAAACCGACGAGATCCTGGCTG
Organism: Lachnospiraceae bacterium; assembly: GCA_022797535.1. GTDB lineage: Bacteria > Bacillota > Clostridia > Lachnospirales > Lachnospiraceae > Acetatifactor. The sequence continues at coordinate 11,618 of JAAWKU010000079.1, forward strand.
TGCCCGGCTCTCAGGAAGGAATCGCCCATATCGGTATGGCGCTGTGCAATCCCGGCGATGTGGTACTGCTTCCCAACCCCGGTTACCCGGTGTTCGAAGTAGGGGCTTATCTGGGCGGAGCCAAACTGTACTTTTATGATTTGCGGGAGGAAAACGCCTTTCTACCCAGACTGGAGGAGATTCCCAAGGACATTGCCCTGCGGGCCAAATACATGATGGTCTCCTACCCCTACAACCCTGTGTGCGCCATCGCGCCGCCCTCTTTCTATGAAGAACTGATTGCTTTTGCGGAGAAATACAATATCATCGTGGTGCATGACAACGCTTACTCCGACATCATCTATGACGGGATTTACGGCGGCTCGTTTCTGGAGTATGACCATGCAAAGGAGGTGGGCATCGAAGCCTTCTCCCTGTCCAAAAGTTTCAACCTGACCGGGGCCAGAGTCTCCTTCCTGATCGGTAACAGGGAGATCATTAAGCCTTTAAAACTCCTGCGGTCCCAGTACGATTTCGGCATGTTTGCACCGATCCAGAAAGCGGCTGTCGCCGCCCTGACCGGCCCCCTGGAAGGAGTAAAAACCCAGTGTATGGCCTACCAGGCCCGCCGGGACGCCCTCTGCGGCGGCCTGCGGTCCATCGGATGGAACGTGCCCGACAGCCAGGGCACCATGTTCGCCTGGGCCCGTATCCCCCGGGGCTTTTCCTCCTCCCAGGAATTCTGCATGGAGTTGATGGAGCGCACCGGCGTAATCTGCACGCCCGGGGACGCCTTCGGCAGTCTGGGCGAGGGTTATGTCCGCTTCGCCCTGGTGCTGCCGGTGGAAACCATCCGGGAATTGGTTGCGGTTATCCAAAAAAGCGGCATTCTATCCCGCTGAACTTTACTTTCGCCTCCGCAGTCAGACATCGCCGCCGTCAGCTGGACTCTGGTCCGATCCCGTTCCCTGTAATCATCTGCCGCTGATCTGCCATCTACGGTAGATCAGACTGCCCAGCAGCGCCAGCCCCAGAGCCAGCAAAGGATACAGAATGATCCCTGTCTGCCAGTTGGTCAGATAGCGCCCGCCTCCCCCCACCAGCCGGGCGTCATAAAAGGCGCTGCCTCTTACCAGCTTGGCGGGCATCAGATACAGGCATTGCGACAGTACCCGCAGCCGCTCCGGCACATTGATAAACAGGGTTCCCAGAGTATAGACCACCATCAGGCTCATGGATGCCAGGCTGCTCCTGGTCCAGCCTGAAAATACCAGCGCCAGAACACTGTGCAGCACTGCGGCCAGAAGAAGCAGCACTGTCAGGATCACAATACCCTCTCCCAGGGTCAGGGCAAAAGGGGAAGATTCCAGATACATCTGCAGCATTCCGTTCCAGTTTTTCCCATATCCGTACAGGACGCCGAAGCTGAGGAATGTGAGACCCTCCACCAGCAGTGTTCCTGCCACTCCCAAGGTCATGGCCGCCAGCAGCTTGGCCAGATACAGCCTGCCCCTGCCATGACGGCTGCACAGCACAAGCTGATCTGTCTTGCGCATATGTTCCTCCGCAAACACACCGGAAAATATCATACCCGTCATCAGCGCCGTCAACGCCAATATGGTTTTAAATGCAGCCAGCATCATGGACGGCCCCATGTCCCAGCAGAAGGTAAGGGGAACCTGGGCCTCATGCCCGCGCCAATACTCCTTCTCTCCTTCCGTGAGATACAATGCCTCCCCATATTCCATCACCATCCGCTGTCTGCGTTCATAAAACGTGGCGGCATCCACCGTGTGTACATCCTCATCCCCCACCACGCCCTTCACATACCTGTAGATCGCCTCATACGCTCTACGCTGCTGGTTCTGCCGCTCCGCTTCCGCCTCATCCTCCGGGGCTTCTGCAAACACGACCGAAGATGCTGTCATGGCATGATCCGACACTGTCTCCCGCTCCAGCCAATCTGCGTAAGCCGCCTGCATCTCCTGAAGCAATGTGTCGTCAAGCAGCCGGCCATTCCATTTCTCCGCGCGCTCCTGGCGGTCCATGGCTCTCTCATAGCTGCTGTAGCGCACGCTCTCGCCGGTCTTGGAATCGGAGATGCTATAGTTGTTCATCAACACTTCAAAACACATAAACAACATCACTGACACTACACCGCCCAGGGCGATCCAGGTCATCTTCCGCTTCAATACTTTCCTGATTTCATATAAATATAACGTTCCAAACAGGCCCATTTCCATTTCCCCACCTTTCCATTTTTCACCATGCTGTTTTTATTCCATGCTGTTTTTCAATACGTTGTTTTTCACTATGCTGTTTTTCACCATGTTGCTTTTCACTATGTTGCTTTTCACTATGTTGCTTTTCACTATGTTGCTTTTCACTATGTTGTTTTTCACCATGTTGCTTTTCACTATGTTGTTTTTCACCATGTTGCTTTTAATCCGCCATGCTGTTTCTAATTTTGCATGTACTGTTTTCAGTTCTGTGTCTGCCCGGGCTCTTCCCCGAACTGTTCCAGGTAGAATGCCTCCAGGTCTCCCCCGCTTTCTTCCCACTTGCCCTGATAGATCAAACGCCCCTCCCGCATCATCAGAATGCTGTCCGCTATATGCTCCACATCAGACACAATATGGGTGGAAAGCAGCACAATGCTGCTTTGTCCCGCCCGAGCAATCAGGTCCCGGAAGCGCACCCTCTCCTTGGGGTCCAGACCCGCCGTGGGCTCATCCAATACCAACAGACGCGGTTCATTTAGCAGCGCCTGAGCGATTCCCAGCCGCTGCTTCATGCCGCCGGAATAAGTCTTGATCTTCCTGCCGGCCTGCTCTGCCAGACCTACAAGTTCCAGCAGTTCCCTGCCCTTGTCCCGGGCCCGGGACTTGGGGATCCCTTTCAGCGCCGCCATATAAAGCAGAAACTCTCTGCCCGTAAAATCCGGATAATATCCAAAATCCTGGGGCAGATAGCCCAGCATGGAACGGTAGGCCTCGCTGTCCACGGGCTGCCCTCCCAGCGTGATCTTCCCCTCCGTGGGGCGCAGAATACCGCAGATCATCCGCATCAGAGTAGTCTTACCCGCACCGTTGGCCCCCAGCAGGCCATAGACCCCTGGTTCCAGTCTCAGGTGTATATGATCCACCACTGTTTTATTCTGATATTTCTTGCACACATTTTCAATGCACAGTGCCACAGGGACGCCTTTTCCGGTGACAATAGATTCCTGTGCCATGTTTAACTGTCCTGAATTTTTCATAGATTCTCCCTTTTTGGCTATCATACCGACGTCTTCTCATACACACTGCCCGCCCGGTTGGCTGCCTGATAATATTCCCAGACATTACCCGCCAGTAAAACCAACAATGCCAGCAGCCACCAGACAAATAATTTCTCACTATACCAGTTTACCGCCTTACTGCCCAGCACCTGCAGGCTGCTCACCAACACAGCCGTCCCAAAACACAGGTACAGACTCTCCCGCCCCCGAACCTTCCTGGCCAGGGCCATGCTCAGGAACGTGGTCAGCAGATAGGGCGTCAGCAGATAAATGCCTGTATGCAATAACCCGGTCTGCCCCCGCAACACCAAAAAAGGCAGCAGCAAAAGCAGCAGAGCCAAATGAAAGCTGCCCAGTATTCCCATCCTGGCCAGAAGAATGCTCTTCACGGAAAAGCGGGTGGACAATTCCAGTTCTGTCATATTGTACATAGAGGAACGCAAATGCTCCTGAGCCGCGGTCAGCGCCAGGAACGGCATCATTCCCGCTGCCACCCAGAGGGCGTCCTGGGGCCACCGGGCCGCAATATCTGCCAGCGCCCCCAGCAGTACCACCGACATTACCCACACCCACTTACGGATATAGGCCGCCTGAGCCAGTACAAACGAGCCATGCCCCATATAAAGCCGGGGCCCGTCTGCCAGAAACCCGTCACGCCTTCGAGGATTGGGAGCCTGAAGTACAATCCGAAGTTCCTGCTCCAGCACATCCATGGATACTATTTGCTCTTTTCTTCCTTTTTCCTTCCTTTTTCTTCCCTTTTCTCTTCCCTCCATAAATTCACCTCTCCTCACATAAGAAAGTTGTATAGAAATAAAACCAGTGTGCTGACTCGATTATATCTGACGAAACTCCGCAGAATAAATTTTCATCGGCAAGGCGAAGGAGGGAGGCGATGCGGTGGCATCGTTGACCGACGACAACGCAGTCCGATGAGAATTTAGG
>JAAWKU010000080.1 GCA_022797535.1 Lachnospiraceae bacterium
GATGCCACCGCATCGCCTCCCTCCTCCGCCTTGCAGACTGAAAATTCATCCGGCGTCATTTTACTGAAAGTCAACGATACAGTACACTAGTGTGCTGACCGGTGGCATCGTTGACCGACGACAACGCAGTCCGATGGGAATTTAGGCAAGGAGGTCTGCCTGAATATAATCAGGTCAGCACACTGGTGTTCCTGGTATGAAACGGTTTATTTTGGGGCATATTGATAATGCATTTAAATAAACCAGGAGGACGCAGACATGGGAAACAAGTTTGAAACGGAAGGCGCGCCGAAGGCGGACCGGTGTGATGCCTCAGGCGCAGCCGGCTGCCGGCAGCAGAAAGGGAAGTATGCAGGCACACAGACGGAGGACAATCTGAAAGCGGCTTTTGCAGGGGAGTCTCAGGCATACACAAAGTACATGCATTTTGCGGCGGCGGCCAGGAAGCAGGGATATGAGCAGATCGCGGCGTTGTTCCAGGTCACTGCCGACAACGAGAAGGAGCATGCCAAGCTGTGGCTGGAGGCGCTGCAGGATATCGGCTGTACCGAACACAATTTGACTGTGGCGGCGGAGGGTGAGAATTTCGAGTGGACCGAGATGTATGACGAGTTTGCCAAGACGGCGGAGAAGGAAGGCTTTCCCGAACTGGCTGCGAAATTCCGCCTGGTGGCCGGCGTGGAGAAGCACCACGAGGAACGATATCGCGCCCTGCTTCAGAATGTGGAGACGGCGGCGGTGTTTGAGAAGAGCGAGGTAAAAGTCTGGGTATGCCGCAACTGTGGCCATGTGGTGGTGGGTACTGCGGCTCCGGAAATATGTCCGGTATGCCTCCATCCCCAGGCTTACTTCGAGATATATGCGGAGAATTATTAAGGGAAGAACTGCCAGTGAGCGGACAACAGGGTGAAAGGTATTTTGCCTGTGTTGGCCGCTCCTGCTATTTTGCCTTGGGAGGGGACGCAATCACAATGTTGCATAACGCACGTAAAAGGAGGTTCCCACAGGAATTGCGGTAGGGTATAATGGATTTGTGCACAGGGATGCAACGCCTGTGCGGGACAGAGGAGTCTCCGCATAATCCGGGGGCGATAAAACCGGGGAGGGCAGGGATGACGACCGGAGAAAAGATAGCCATGCTTCGCAAGAGAAAAAACATAACGCAGGAACAACTGGCGGAAATCCTGGGAGTATCGCGGCAGTCCGTGTCCCGCTGGGAGGTAGACCAGGCATTTCCCGAGACGGAGAAGCTGATCCGGCTGGCAGGACTGTTTTCCTGTAGCATTGATTTCCTCCTCAGTGAGGTGCTGGAAGGAAAGAGACAGGCGGAGGAGGGGCTTTCAGCCGATGCCTGTGCGGCGTTTATCCGGGACTGCGGCTGCTTTTTCCTGGCAACATCCGTTGCGGAATGTCCCAGACTCAGGCCGCTGGGTATGATCTTTTCGGATGGAGAATTGCTTTATATTGTCACAGACAGGCGCAAAAGCGTCTGTTCCGACTTGAAGAGAAACGCCAGGGTAGAGCTGGCAAGTTATAATTCCGTCACGGGGAAATGGATTCGGATCAGCGGCCATGCCCAGGAGGATGACAGCTGTGTCAGCCATGAACTGGCTCTGTCCTCATACCCTTCTTTGGGACAAAAATATGTGGGAGAACAGGGGGCGTTTTTAGCAATCTACAGGATACATATGGAAGCGGCAGAAGTATACTGATTTGAAAAGGAACAGGCAGTAATTAAATGGAGGATGAGGAAATGGAGAAACTTACCAGTGAAGTGGCGGCGATTTTGACAGAAAGGTTTGGACAGGACACGGTGATCGCCCTGGCTACCCTGGAGGGGGACAGGCCCAGCGTGCGTAAGGTTGACGGTTACTATGAGGACGGCGCGTTTTATGTGATTACCTATGGCCTGTCGGCCAAGATGCAACAGATTGCCCAAAATCCCAGGGTAAGCGTCTGCGGAGACTGGTTCTCCGCCCATGGGGAGGGCGTTAATCTGGGGTATTTTGGAAAGCCGGAAAATGAGGAGATTGCAGGGAAACTGCGGAAAGCCTTTGCGGCATGGATTGACAACGGGCACAATAATTTTGAGGACGAGAATACCTGCATTCTGTGTATCCGTCTGACAGACGGCGTGCTGTTTTGCCATGACAGAAGATATGACATTGATTTTAGCAGATAGGCTTTGTCCGGAGGGATTATCCTGCCTTTAATGGGTATCCTAATCCCATGGACAGGAAGCAAAATAAGGGAAATGCGAGAACATTTGATTTTTATGTGCTGTTGTTTTTTCTGCTGGCTTTTGCAGGCTGGCTGTGGGAGGCGGCAATCTATCTGGTGACAAGGCAGGCTCTGGTCAACAGAGGGGTGTACTATGGCCCCTATCTGCCCATCTATGGGGTGGGCGGGCTGGCGCTTTGGTTTCTACTCCAGAGGCTGCATCGGAGACCCTTTGTCACCTTCCTGCTCTCGGCGATAGTGTGCTCCGTGCTGGAGTACGGCGCCAGCGTTCTGCTGGAGTGGAAATGGGGTATGCGATGGTGGGATTACAGCGGATACTTTCTGAATCTGAACGGGCGCGTATGCCTGCTGGGGGCGGTCTGCTTCGGCCTGGGGGGGATGCTGCTCAACTGCTATCTGCTGCCCTGCTATATGAGGCTGTACCATCGGATCAAACCCGGCTGGCGGATGGCCCTGTGCGGAGTGCTGCTGGCGGTGTTTATACTGGATATTACCTATTGTGCGGTAAGGCCCCACACAGGCCATGACATTGCGTGGTAAATGTCATGGCCTGTGTATTTGCATAAGAAAGTATTGCTAAATTCCCGGGATTCACATATAATATTTATATCATTATGCAGCAGATCATGGACTGCGGCATTCTATACGACTGGGAAATGTCACAGATCGGCAGATTTTCACACAGCGCATGGACTCGGATACAAACGTCTAAATGGCCCGAGTGCTGTTATTTTCCGGTATACCGCGCCGGCGGGAGTCTGCGGAACACATATTCAGGAGGTATTGCCCATGCATTCACCCTTAGAGATCGCCAGAACCTATGTGGACGTCAGCATACATAAAACCCATTTATCCGCCTTTAAAATGATTATTCTCGGCATGTTTGCCGGATTTTTTATCGGTTTCGCGGGAATCGGATCCACCACGGCGTCCTCCACCGTTGCCAATCCCTCGCTGGCAAAGCTGCTGGGGGCGGTGGTGTTTCCGGCGGGCATGGCCATGGTGCTGGTGGCCGGAAGCGAACTGTTTACAGGCAATACGCTGATTATTCTGGCCGTTTTGGAGAAGAAGATCCCGGTGTATAAGATGCTGAAAAACTGGTTTTTTGTCTTTACCGGCAATTTTCTGGGAGCCGCGCTGGTGGCCTTTGGCGTGGTCTGCGGGCATACTCCCGATCTGTTTAACGGCGATCTGGCGGGCAGTATTGTGGCGGCGGGGGCTTCCAGATGCAATCTGAGTTTTTCCCAGGGTCTGGTGCGGGGGATCCTGTGCAATGTGCTGGTGTGCATCGCGGTGTGGATGTCCTTTGGGGCCAAGGATATCTCCGGCAAACTGCTGGCCAGTTTCTGGCCTATTATGCTGTTTGTGTTGTGCGGGTTTGAGCACAGCATAGCCGATATGTATTTCGGTACGGCGGCGCTGCTGGCCTCACGGGAGTATGGGATCGCAGCCGAGGGTCTGACGCTGGCCCGTTTTTTCACCAACTGTATCATTCCTGTGACCCTGGGCAATGTGATCGGCGGCGCGGGTATCGTGGGATGCGGCTACTGGCTGGGCTACCTGCGGCATACGCCGCTGAGCCCTGTATCCAGGGAGGAGGAGCAGGAAGAACTGGATATCGCGGAAGAGTATTGATGACATGTTTATAGATGCCATGGAAGCGGAGCCTGAGAGCAGTATATCAGGCTCTGTTCTTGTGGAGATTTACCAGGGAGAGGGGACTGCCATGTACAATATCGGTATTTGCGATGATGAACAGGCTTTTGCCACAGAGCTTGAGGAGATGATCGGGCAGTATGCCCGGGAGACCGGCACGGAGATTCGTACCACCCTGTTTCAAAATGGCAGGGAATTGATTGACAGCGAAAAGATGGAGATGGATCTGATTTTTCTGGACATTCAGATGGACGTGATGAACGGTCTGGAGGCGGCGAAGCGGATCCGGGAGAGGGACGGGAAGGTGGGCATCATTTTCCTGACTTCCCTGACAAAGTACGCGCTGGCGGGGTATGAATACCAGGCGGTAAATTATATTGTGAAACCTATAAAATATGTACGTCTGAAGCGGGAACTGGACCGGTGGCTGGAGACCTGCAGACGGGAAGATAAAAAGTATATCCTGGTGACCAACGAGGAGGGATGCCACCGTGTGGATCTGAGCGGTCTGCTTTTTCTGGAGACATACAACAGAAATGTAAAGCTGCATACGGACGGCGGGGAGATCATCTCCCACAAGAAAATGAAAGAGTTGGAGGAGGAACTTAAGGACGCTCAATTCATCCGCTGCCATTCCGGTTATCTGGTGAATCCGTTTTTTGTGAAACGGGTGGGGAAGCTGGAGATTACTCTGACGGATGGGGAAATCATACCCATCAGCCAGCCAAAACGTAAAATAGTGATGGAAAAGCTGGCTGACTATTGGGGGGACAGATTGTGACGAAGCATTTTACAGATGATCGAAAGGACTGATTGCAATGGAGGAAATAATCGGATTTTTGGACAATTTTAACTATGTACAGGGGACAGCCCATATTCTTCTTGCATATTTTGCCATAGCCGCTTTTATTCCTCTGAGAAAACATTGGATTCCCAGACTGTTAGCACTGCTGCCTTTTTGGCATATCGTTCCCCTGCCGATTTATCTGGAGGATCCGTGGAATATTTCTCTGGGACTGCTGGGCTTTGGCCTGTGTATATTTGCCTTTTATTCAGGCAAATGGGAGAAAAAGCTGGCGGCTGTGCTCATCTTCTACCCCATGATTGTGGCGGTTAATTTTTTACAGTTCAATGTGTCCGGCGATTTGTTCTTTGCCCTCAGCCACGCGCCCAGTCCTGCCCGTGACCAGTCGGGCCGCCTGATCAACTGGAGCCAGGATATTCTGCTGATGAATTCCGTGTTTTACTTTTTGTCCAATACGGCCAAGGTGCTGTTCTGGGTGGGCGTTTTGCTTTTTATGAGAAGGAAGAAACGGCAGATTGCTTCCGTGGAGATCGAGAGGAGAACCTGGCTGATTGCGGACGTTATGATGCTGGTTTCCACGATCGCGATTTTTACCGCTATTCTCTTTGTCAACCAGGCTAATTATGTGGTGTATCCACTTTTTGCGGTGATCATACCGGGGGCCCTGGTAGGCGTCTCTCTTGTGGTTTATATGAGCCGATCGGAGCAGACGGCCCAGGAGGCACAGCGGCTTTCCCGGCAGTTTGCCTATTATGAGGAAAAACTGAAGGCGGAGGAAAAGGTGAGGAGCCTGTATCATGATATGAAGAACCATCTGCTGCTGTTGGAGAGGCAGGACAGCCAGGATGCCAGGGAGATGGCCGCGGACCTGCGCAGGCAGATCTCTGACTATGAGGACTACGTGCGCACGGGGAACGAGTTTCTGGATATCATTCTTCGGGACAAGGCCAGGCAGGCCAAGGAGAATCAGGTGGATTTTTCTGCCGTGGTTCACTTTGAGCAGGGAGGATTTATGGAACTGATGGATATCAGTACCATCTTTGGAAACGCGCTGGACAATGCTCTGGAAGCGAGTCTGAAGCTGCCGCCGGAACAGCGGCTGGTCACGGTGAAGGCGGAGTGCGTGAGGGATATGCTGTCCATCGTACTGGAAAACAACTGCATGCCGGATGGGGCAGACACAGACAGGACCTCCAAGGGAGACGATTTCCTGCATGGTTTCGGGGTCAGGAATATCAAAAAGGCGGTGGAAAAGTACGCCGGGCAGTGCCTGATCCGTCAGGAGAAGGGCTGCTTCCAGATGAAGTTGCTGCTTCCGTTGCCCCAATGATTTGGATGATCCTGTGGGGCCTACCGGAACGCAACCGTTTTCGTACATTTTTTGACATCTTATATGCAGCGCAATATAGGAAACAGGCGCATTTCAATGGAAAAAACGTCTATTTTGCCTCAGGGTTTGACTGGGTTTTAAACAGGTACTGCCGGCCCTGCAGATAAATAAGCTGCAATGGGAAAAATAGACAAAATATACCATATCGGGTATCGCTTAAGAGCAATTCTGCATAAAGCGATACCCTGTTTTTTTGATTTTATCATTCTCTATTTAGTAAATAGCCCAAAATAGTAAGCAATATATATATAAAACAAAAATCTAAATCGTTTTCAATTCAACAATTTGCATAATTAGCTTGACAAATCCCGGAAGAAAGTTTATTTTTAATATATAAGCTATCTGAGAAGAAAGGACGAGTCAAGATGAAAAAAGCAAAGACAAAGCAGGAAGCTATTTCGGATAAACTCTATTATTTGTTTCGGATCGCTATCCTGGTATCGGTGATCTTTCTTTTTATTCCCGCCTTGAACCCGGTGCGCGTCAGCGGGATGATCAACAGGAATCTGTCCTTATTTACATCGGGCATTTCCTACTCCTCCCTGACAGCGGAGTTTGGACGCGCGCTGAAAAAAGAGTGGGTGATGGAGTCCTCCCTGCAGATTCTGTATGGATCCGCGCTGGTGATCTGCCTGGGCATCGCCGCCAATATAGCCAGCGGCTGTATGTCTTTGGGCAATCATAAGCTGAAGAAGCTGGGCAACCTGATATCGGTGATGGGATGTGTGGCAGAACTGGCAGGTATGGTGGGCATCTATGTGGCCTATGGGCAGTTGTCCCAGACCAGCAAGCCGGATCGGGTGGAGCCCATGTTTGCCTCTGGCTACTGGCCCGCAGTCATTGTCTTTGGCGTGGTGTTGGCGCTGGCGCTGGCACAGATCATGCTGCTGGCCAGGAGCAAGACCGAGGAAAAGTTCGCCATGGAGTCCAAATACAAGCTGTTCCTGCTGTTTTTGCCTTTCATAGCGCTGATCGCGGTGTTTGCCTATCTGCCGCTCACGGGCTGGCGTTATGCTTTCTTTGACTACAAGGCAGGCGACACTCTGTCCATGGATAAGTTTGTAGGTTTTAAATGGTTCCAGGAACTGGTGAAGAACAAGGCCACGGTCAAGGACATTGCCAACACCATGAAAAATACGCTGGCCATGAGCGGCATCGGCATACTGACCAGCTGGATGCCCATGGTGTTCGCGATCTTCCTCTGTGAGATGAAGAATCTGAAATTTCGAAGGTTTGTACAGACTTTTACCACGGTGCCCAACTTTATAAGCTGGGTTCTGGTATATGCCATTGCATTCTGTATCTTTTCCACCGACGGATTCCTGAGCAGCATGTTTGTCAATATGGGTCTCTGGGAGGAGGGCAGAAATCTGCTGATGAACGGTGACCACATGTGGATCAAGATGTGGGCATGGGGAACATGGAAGGGCATCGGGTGGAGCGCCATCATATACATAGCCGCCATCTCCGGTATCGACCAGCAGCTATATGAGGCCGCCACCGTGGACGGCGCGGGAAGGTTCCAGCGGATGTGGCACATCACGGTACCGGGCCTGATCCCCACTTTCTTTGTGCTGCTGTTGATGTCCGTGGCCAACATCCTGAGCAACGGCATGGAGCAGTACCTGGTGTTTGAGAACGCCACCAATACTTCCTCCATCATGGTGTTGGATCTGTATGTATATAAACTGGGCATAGGTAAAGGCTCTATTCCCCTGACTACAGCGGTGGGTATGCTGAAATCGGTGATCAGCGTGATTCTGCTGTTTGGCGCCAACGGTATTTCCAAGCTGCTGCGGGGAGAGAGCATCATATAATCCGCTGCCGGGAATGATCCCGGGCGTGAGTAGAACCGGAAAATTATGAAACATATTATCAAGAGGTGGGAATATGGCTAAAACAGCGCAGGAAAAAGCGGATTTGAAAGCTGAAAAGAAATATGAAAAAACCCATAGGCATAAATACAGAATCAAGGCAGGGGATATTGTATTCAGCGTGTTAAACTATCTGGTGTTCGGATTATTTACGCTGGCATGTATTTTCCCTTTTTACTACCTGTTCATCAATACCATCAGCAACAATGACCTGGTGATAAAGGGACAGATCAACTTTATTCCCCGGGGGATCCATTTTGGGAATTACGCCTCCCTGCTAAATGTGGGAGATCTGTCATCTGCGTTTATGGTATCCGTGTCCAGAACAATTCTGGGAACGGCTCTCATGGTGGCGGCTTCGGGGCTGGTTGGGTATCTGGTTACAAAAGAGGAGATGTGGGGAAGAAAGTTCTGGTATCGCTTTTTAGTGATCACCATGTACTTTAACGCAGGTCTCATTCCCGTATTTTTGAACATACAGATGCTGGGACTGACCAACAGTTTCTGGGTATATATTATTCCCGGTATTGTGGCGCCCTACAACATCATACTGGTCAAGACCTACATAGAATCTATTCCTGCGGAACTGGAGGAGAGCGCATCCATGGACGGGGCCTCCTATATGACGGTGTTCCGCAAGATTATCTGGCCGCTCAGCAAGCCCATTCTGGCCACCATAGCGATCTTTGGCGCCGTGGGGAACTGGAACTCCCTCACGGACTCCCTGATCTATATGCAGTCGGCGCCCAAGCTGTACACTTTACAGCACAGGTTGTATATTTATCTGAATCAGGCGTCCAACTTAAGCGCCCTGATGCAGTCCGGCGGTTCTGTCAGCGAGGCGGCCATCCAGTCCGCTTTGAGCGGAAAAGTGATCAAATATACCATATCTATGGTGACGGTGATTCCCATTTTGATGGTGTACCCGTTTATGCAGCGGTATTTCGAGAAGGGCATTATGCTTGGGGCCGTCAAGGGGTAATGGGCCTGGCGGCGCTTGTGAGTAACGGCAGAACCTGCTGCAATTCCGCAGTGGTTTATGCAATAGAGTAAGGAGGATATTATTATGAAAGCAAAGAAAATTGTGGCGTTGTGCATGGCGGCCATGATGACATTGTCATTGGCGGCATGCGGCAGCAGCCCGACAACCGGGGGAGAGTCCGGATCTGACTCTGGTAACCAGAGTGAACCGGCATCCGACGTAAACCAGGAGAGCAGTGAGCAGAGTGTCCCCGGGGACCAGAGCAGCGAGGCGGACGGCGCGTCAGAGCCGGCACCGGAGGTAGACCTGTCGGATGTCATTCCCACAGAGACAGTTACCCTTGACGTGTATGATCAGCTGGCCAACTATTCCGGGGAGCAGATCGGCTGGTTTGGTCAGGTAATGCTGGAGAAGTTCAATGTAAAACTGAACATTATTCCTGAGGCCGAGGGTACTTTCCAGACTCGTATGGAGTCCGGCAACCTGGGTGATCTGGTGATCTGGGGCAATGATTCCGACCAGTATCTGCAGGCTATTGAGAAGGGAATGCTGTTTGACTGGAACGAAGATGACCTGCTTCAGGAGTATGGCCCTTACATCAAAGAGCATTTCGCAGCAGCTTTGGATAAGAACCAGAAGATTTCCGGCGGTACTCTCTACGGATACGGATTTGATGTGGCGCAGAACGCGCAGGCGCGCCAGGAGTTGATGTATGAGTGGGATTTGCGCTGGGATCTGTACAAGGAACTGGGTTATCCCGAAATCAAGAATCTGGACGATATGGTGGAAGTGCTGGCGCAGATGAAGGAGATCTGCCCCACAGACGATAATGGTAAGACCACCTACGGCGTGTCCCTGTTCAATGACTGGGATGGCGACATGGTAATGTTTGTCAAGTCCACCGCAAGCGCCTATTATGGATATGATGAGTTTGGCTTTGGCCTGTACAATCCCACAGACCAGACCTTCCATCCCTGCCTGGAGGAGAACGGCCCTTACCTTACCTGCCTGAAATTCTACAACACCCTGTATCAGAGAGGTCTGCTGGATCCTGATTCCCAGACCCAGAAGTACGATGGTATGGTGGAAGACTATCAGAATGGCACGGCCTTCCTGAATGTGTTTAATTTCCTGGGCGCCGCTATGTACAACTCCGAGGCTCATGCGGCGGAAGGCAAGATGATGGCTCCCTGCCCTCCCAAGGAGGCAACCCCGATCTGCTATGGACAGAATATTTATGGCGGCAACAGACCCTGGACCATCGGCTCCAAGACTGAGTACCCCGAACTATGCATGGCGATCATCAACTGGCTGTCCACTCCCGAAGGGCGTATGACTGCTGAGTACGGCCCCGAAGGCGTGTGCTGGTACTATGATGAGAATGGCAAAACCTGCTTCACTGATCTGGGAAGAACCGCCAAGCTCGACGGCAAGACTCAGATGACAGACGGATATTCCGGAACCTTCGAGGATGGCAACTTTAAGATGAACAATACCACGTGGGGCATTGACGCCGAAAACATGGATTCCAACGGCGATGTGTTTAACTACAAAAAGTGGGATTGCAACGCTGCGGAAGCCAGCTCCGAGATCGAAGCCGACTGGAGAGCCCACAACAATGCCACCACCTTTGACAGCCTGTTTGACAACTGGAACTACAGGCTTGCGCCCGGTACCATGTATTCCGCCACTCCCAGGAGTGAGGAGCTGGATCTGATCTGGCAGCAGGTGGCCACCTGCATCAAAAACGGTTCCTGGGAAGCGATTTACGCCAAGGACGACGCTGCGTTTGATGCCATCGTTGCCAACATGATTTCCCAGGCCAACGATTATGGCTATGACCAGTGCGTAGAGTTCCAGGAGAACGAGGCCAAGCTGAGAGCAGCAGCCGAGGACGCTGCAATGAGCGCGCAGTAAAGTTGAAACTCTGTTTCATATACTGATTTGTGCAATATCGTAAGCTCGGCCTGCGATATGCATGCTAAGGAAAGTATGAAACTTCGTTTCATATACTGATTTGTGCAATATCGCAAGCTCGTCTTGCGATATGTATGCTAAGGTAAGTATGAAACTTCGTTTCATATACTGATTTGTGCAATATCGCAAGCACAGCTTGCGATATGCATGCTAAGGAAAGTATGAAACTTCGTTTCATATACTGATTTGTGCAATATCGCAAGCACAGCTTGCGATATGCATGCTAAGGTAAGTTTGGAAATATGGCAAGTAGTGAAATAACGGGGGCTGTCTGCAAGGGCAGCCCTTTTGCTTCCTGCCTGCTTCCTATTTAATCTTATTTATATTTTATCTTATTAAAATAAAGTAAGGAAAGGAGCGGTTATGAAATTTTTCAGTGTGGACAGTCCCCTGTACCGATTCCTCTCAAAGCTGCTGGATGTGATACGGCTGAATTTTCTGTGGATTATTTTCAGCGTCCCGCTGGTTACCATAGGAGCTTCTACAGTGGCGGCCCTGTCAGTTGCCCTTAAGATGGCGGACGATGAGGAGGGTTATATCGGAAGAAGTTTTCTTAAGGCGTTCAGGGAAAACTGGAAGCAGGGAACGGCGCTGTGGCTGATCACGGCGGTGGCTCTATATGCCATTTACCTGGACTTCCAGTTTTTTGAGGCGCTGGAGGGGAACCCCATGATCTTCCTGCTGGTGGGAATCCTCTCCATCGTGGTGGTTGTCTCAGCGCTTCCGTACGCTTATCCTCTGGCGGCGCGGTACGAAAATTCATTGTTTCGGACCATACAGAATTCCATCGACATCACTCGCAGATATGTGGGAAGGACGCTGTTCCTGGTATTTGTATTGTTTTTGGAATTTGTACTCTTTCAGTTTAACGGAACAATGCTGTTTTTTGCCATTCTGCTGGGCCCCGGCTTTATGATCTATACGGTGGCCGCATTCAGCAAAAGGACTTTCCTGCTGATCGAAAAGGAGAACGGTACGGTTCAGGACCCTCCGGGAAAAGAGTAAATTCCCGCGCCAGAGAAAAAACTTGACAAAGCCGGATTTTATGGTATGATTCTAAATACGGTCAAATCGTAGATGCGAATGGATTGCATCTGCGGCAATTAAATGATTTTTTGGAAGTAATTGAGCGAGAGGGCAGGGCAGACAGAATATGTGGGAGCTTATATTGGACAGTGTGCTGGACACGGCAAAGTTACTACCCTTTTTGCTGTTGACTTATATGGCCATGGAATATCTGGAGCACCGGGCCGGGGCGGCCACAATAAGGCTGGTGCGGCGGGCCGGGAAGTGGGGGCCTGCCATTGGCGCGGCTGTGGGCGTGGTGCCTCAGTGCGGGTTCTCGGCAGCGGCTTCCGGGCTGTACGCAGGGAGGGTGATCAGCCTGGGAACCCTGCTGGCTATCTTCCTTTCCACCTCGGACGAGATGCTTCCCATTCTGGTCTCAGCCCATGCAAGTCCTCTTTTGATCGGGCGGATTCTGGGCTTCAAGGTGGCGGCGGGACTGGCTGCCGGATTCTGCGCAGACCTGTGCCGCAGAGGGAAGCAGGAGGAGCGGGGGAATATTCATGAATTGTGCGAACATGATCACTGCGGCTGCGAGAAGGGGATTCTGAAATCCGCGCTGCTGCACACGGCGCAGATCGCCCTGTTTATTCTGGTCATTAATTTTGCCCTCAACTTGCTGCTGGCCTGGGTAGGCCCGGAAAATCTGAGCCGCTGGATCTGGAATAAGCCGGTGGCGGGGCAGTTTTTATCCGGGGCTCTGGGCCTGATTCCCAACTGTGCCTCCTCCGTGGCCATCACACAGCTTTACTTGGAAGGGGCCATGAACTTCGGGGCCATGATCAGTGGCCTGCTGGCCAATACAGGGGTAGGCCTGCTGGTGTTGTGCAGGGTGAACCGTCACAGAGGAGAGAACCTGAGAATCATCGGCCTGCTTTATGGAATCAGTGTGGCGGGTGGTCTTCTGGCCGGGCTGCTGCCAGGGGTGTAGAGGCGGCCTGCCGGGGGCCTGCTCCGGGCGTGGCCTGCATTGCGCAGGGAAAAGGTAAGTATGGATAAACAGGATTATCCTGCCGGTATCAAATGGACCCGGCAGCGCAGGGATGTATATGGAGTGCTTTTGGAAGCGGGAGAACCCCTCAGCGCCCTGCAGATATATCGGCGGCTGGGGGAGGCAGAGGGGCGGCCCGGGTATGCAATTTCTACCATATATCGAATACTTGCGGCTTTTGAGGAGCATGGCATGCTTCGGAAAAGCAGTTGGATGGGGGAGGATACGCTTCTGTATGAGCTGGACAGGGGCGGTCACACCCACTATGCCCTTTGCCTGGATTGCCGCAGGCGGGTTCCCCTGGAAAATTGTCCCTTTGAGCAGATTCATGACCACCTGCCCCGGCTCCCCGGAGATTTTGTGGTGACAGGGCATAAATTGGAACTCTATGGGTATTGTAAGGAGTGCAGGGAGAAACATTTGACTGCCGGGCAAATATAATAACAGCAGATTCCGGGGAGATGGTTATTCTCCGGTAAGACGCGGAACGCAACACAGAATGGAGGCAGATATGTCATACGAAAAATATCAGAATGCTTTAAGCGCCGGAAGAAGAGAGTACCGTGCCCGCCTTTTGAAAGGCGGATACCCTTATCTGCCTGCCCTGGATGAAACCCTGTCTTTTGCCCAGGTGGAATATGAGGTGAACCTGGGAGTGTGCGAAGTACCCATGGAACTGATAGTAGGTACCAAGACCAAGGGACGTACCAACTCTTTCGCCGCCAATTATATGCCCCTTTTGGAGGCTTCCTCCGAATTTGCCACCAAATGGATCCGGCTGTATACCACGCTGGAAGAGGAGGGCCTTCGGGATCCCGTGAAGGTCTATGAATTTATGAACCGGTTTTATGTGCAGGAAGGCAACAAGCGGGTCAGCATCCTGAAATTCCTGAACGCCTACAGCATCCCCTGCTCTGTTATACGGATCGTGCCCAAGCGCACGGATGCCAAAGAAAATGAGATTTATTATGAATTCCTGGATTTCTATGAGATTACCGGCCTTAACAATGTGAATTTCAGCGAGAAAGGGCGGTTTGCCAAGCTGCTGGCCCAGGTGGGCACTCCCAAGGGAGAGAAGTGGACCTATGACGACCGCATGGAATTCGATTCTGTATTCTTCCATTTCCGAAACGCTTTTGAGGCAAAGGGAGGCAGCAAACTGCCCATTACGGTGGGAGACGCTTTTCTGGCCTTTATCACGGTGTTTGGTTATCAGGAGACCCGGCAGAAGACGGAACAGGAAATCAAGAAAGACCTTTCCAAGATATGGGACGAATTCCTGGTGCTGACCGATGAGCAGTCTATTGAACTGCTCATGGATCCTCCCAAGGAGGAGGTGTCCCACAATCTGTACAGAAACCTGCTGAACCTGGTTCTGCCGGACAATGCCAGCCGGGTGAAGATCGCTTTCTTATATGAAAAGGACCACAGGTCTTCCAGTTGGACTTACAGCCATGAATTGGGGCGGCTGTACCTGGAGAATGTGTTCCCGGGCCAGGTGGAGACCAAGGCGTTTGAGAATATTGTAGCGGGCGAAAACGATCTGGAGAAGATGGAACAGGTGATTAAGGACGGCTACAATGTGCTCTTTACCACCACGCCGGTAATGATCCCCGCCAGCCTGAAGATTGCGGCCAATCATCCGGATGTGAAGATATTGAATTGCTCCCAGAATATTTCCCATCCCACTCTGCGCACTTATTATGCCAGAATGTACGAAGCGAAGTTCCTGGCGGGAATCCCCACGCCAGAGTATTCCTGGACTGGAGTACTTTAAAGGACCGAAAAGTCAGGATCACCGATGATCCTGAGATAAACTATATCATGGACCAGGATATGAGATCTCCAGGCAAGAACCCCCGGCATTTCGGACTCTATTGCATCAGCGGGGAGACGCCGGACAATCTGGCCATGACCACCTGGCATTGGGGAAAACTGTATGAAAAGATAGTCCGCATCATATTGAACGGCACATGGAAAGAGGAGACCGATGGGGTGGGCAACAGAGCCATCAATTACTGGTGGGGCATGTCCTCCGGCGTAGTTGACCTGATCTGTTCTCAGGATCTGCCCCAGGGTACGAAGCAACTGGTCAGCCTTCTGCGCAACAATATCTGCTCCGACGCGCTGGTACCGTTTTACGGTGAACTGTGCGCCCAGGACGGGACGGTTATGAACAAGGCGGATCAGGTCATCCCCCCCAGGGACATTATTACCATGGACTGGCTGGTGGAAAACGTGGTGGGAAATATCCCCAACATAGCCGATCTTACCGAAGAAGCTCAGGCAGTCACAAAGATGCAGGGGCTTGGCAAAACAGGGGCGTCTGAGATCTGACGTCTTACATACGATGGAAAAGGGAAGAGGGAGCGTCTGATGAGAATTTTGGCAATTGCTGACCAGGAATCTCCGCTGTTGTGGGATTATTTTGATAGAAGTTATCTGGAGGGGATCGACCTGATCCTTTCCTGCGGGGATTTAAAGCCCCAGTATTTATCCTTTCTGGCCACATTTGCCCATGCCCCCATCCTCTATGTACATGGAAATCATGACGACCGCTATGACGAGACCCCGCCCGACGGCTGTATCTGCATTGAGGACAAGATCTATGTACACAATGGCGTCCGGATTCTGGGCCTGGGAGGCTCCATGCGCTATAAGCCCGGCGCTCACCAGTACACCCAGTTCCAGATGCGCAGGCGGGTATGGAAGCTCTGGTGGAGATTAAAATATCGGCGGGGATTTGATATTCTGCTGACCCACTCACCTGCCTATCAGTTTAATGACGGTGAGGATTTGCCTCACAGGGGATTCGAGGCGTTCCGCGCTCTGTTGGACAAATATAAGCCCTCCTTTTTTGTACACGGGCATGTGCATATGAATTATGGAAGGACGTTTCCCCGTACATCTTTCTACAATGAGACGCAGGTTATTAACGCCTTTGAAAAGTATATTTTTGAAATTGAACTATAGATAAATGAATAGACAAAAATTGTGAAAATTTTTTGAAAAAATGCTTGCATTTCTATAAACCATATGATATCATATCACTTGTGTTAAGGAGACAAGATCAAATCCTTTAAAGCGCACCGCTAGCTCAGTTGGTAGAGCACCTGACTCTTAATCAGGGTGTCCAGGGTTCGAGCCCCTGGCGGTGCATTAGAAGTCCTGGGATTCGCTATAAATGCGGGTTGTGGGGCTTTTTTCTGTGCGTAAAAAAGTCCGTGCCCGCTGGACACCCTGATTCGCGAAAAAGGTGTCCAGGGCAGTGTTCTGAAGAAGATGGGGTCCAGTCTGTACACCGGGATGCCCAGCATGCGGTACTGGGCGGCCAGGGAGGAGTAGTTCTTGGTGACGGTGTAGTCGTAGTGTCCCAGGAGCACCCGTAGGAACTCCAGGTTGCCGCCGCCCATCAGGTAGCCGGTCGCAAAGGTGTGCCGGAGCAGATGGGCATGGAGTCGGGGGATGCCGCTTTCCTTTTTCAGGTCTGAAAAGATCTGCTTGAGGGCATTTTCACTCAAGGGGTTTGTATCTTTCAGCCCGTGGAAGATCACGCCGGCGCGGCGTTTTACCAGGAACCTGTAGGAGCCTATGGCATCCAGGAGGAAATCGGGGATCATGGTAATGCGGCTCTTGCATTCCTTGCTCACGTAGATATGGAGGAGGTTATGGGCGGGGTCCAGGTGTTCAAAGCGCAGGGAGCGGACTTCCTGGCTGCGAAGTCCGCAGTCCAGCATCAGGTGAACGATGCAGTAGTTGCGGATGCACTTTAGAGTCCTTTTGTCAAAGCAGGCGTCCAGCAGCTGCACTTCCTCTTCCAGAAGGGGCTGCTTGGGCAGGGAATCATCCTTTGGGAGTTTTACTCTTTTTAAGTAATCCCGGCATAGGTCCTCTTCGTACAAGTAGGCCAGGAATGCTTTGATGCTGCGGGCAGATCCTGAAAGCCTGTCTGGTCAAATACTTAGATTGGCCCAAGATGAAGCCCGGGAACTCAAATTATCAACTTCTGGGACTGGATCCACCAGCACCGATAGTTAATTTGTGGGACAAACCACCTGCAGAAGTATGCTGCAGCATGACTTTGTGCCACAGTTTTGCTTGACGAAGATTCAAAGAAGTGCTATAGTAC
>JAAWKU010000081.1 GCA_022797535.1 Lachnospiraceae bacterium
AGCATGTTCCCGTACAGCGCGCTGAGCAAAATACGGACGCGAAAGCGGCCGGATATTGCTCACAGGAATGCGTGCTGGAAGGGAAGCTGCGGAACTCTATATAAAGAAGGGACATGTGCGGGGATATGGAGATTATTAACGGCCTGATTCATACCATGGGGGCACAGGGCGTCATAAAACACGGCGCGGTCCGGGTGGAAAACGGCAAAATAGCCTGGGTTGGGACCATGAGGCAGTGGCAGGAAATGCGCCATGCGGATGCAGCAGGCAGTAAATTGGACGGTACGGATCAGATCCTGGACGCAGGCGGCGGCTGGGTGATGCCCGGCATCATTGAGGCACATTGCCATATGGGCATCACAGAGGAAAAAAAGGGCATGGAGGGAGACGACTGCAACGAGACAGTGGATCCCGTCACGCCCTGGCTGCGGGCCATAGACGCTATCAACAGCATGGACGCAGCTTTCGACGATGCAGTGCGGGCGGGTATCACCGCCGCCATGGTGGGCCCCGGCAGTTCCAATGTGGTGGGAGGGCAGTTCGCCCTGATCAAGACCCATGGCAGGCGGATAGACGATATTCTCGTGAAAGCCCCGGCAGCTATGAAGGTAGCTTTCGGGGAAAACCCCAAGGTCAATTATTCCGGACAGGGGAAAAGCCCTTCCACCCGCATGGCCATAGCCGGGATGCTGCGCCGGGAATTGTTCGAGGCCCGGGATTACTGGCAGCGGAAAAGCCGGGCTCTGGAAAAGGATGAGGACTTTCAGGAAGATTTTACAAAGGAATGCTGGATCCCGGTGTTATGCCGGGAGATTCCCCTGAAGGCCCATGTACACAGGGTGGACGATATTTTTACAGCCATTCGCATCGCCAGGGAGTTTGAACTGAATATGACTCTGGACCATTGCAGCGAGGGCCATCTGATCGCTCAGGAACTGGCTGAGGAGGGCTTTCCCGCCATCGTGGGACCTGACCTGACCAGCCGCAATAAAATTGAGGTGCAGAACGTGGCGTTCAAGACCGCCGGAGTACTGGCCCGGGCAGGAGTGCAGGTGGCCATCACCACGGACCACCCGGTGTCCCAGATTCAGTCCCTGCCCCTCTGCGCAGGGTTGGCGGTAAAAGCGGGACTGCCTCTGGAAGAGGGGCTTAAGGCTATCACAGCCAATGCAGCCGCCATCTGTGGCGTGGCGGACAGGATGGGGACTCTGGAACCGGGGAAGGATGCGGATATCGCCATATTTACCGGGAACCCCATGGAGACTTTCACCCAGACCCTGTACACTCTGATAGATGGACAGGTGGTATATAAGAGGAACGGCAGAGACTGAAAAGTTTTCCATACAATAGTTTTCTATACAATACGAGGAAATACTTTACCGCAGGACTTAATTTTGCTATACTAAGGATTGAATCTTTAAAAATGAGAGAGACTACAAACCGGGTAATCTTTGGCCAACAGGTGGCCGGATATTGCTCACGGGAAAGCTGGGTTGGAAGGGTACCTGCGGAACTATAATAGGAGGCAGATGGTGGGACTAAAAAGGGGAATGAAAAGGATCGCTTCATATCTGCTTTGCCTCTCTCTGGCGGCGGGCTCCTGGGGCTGCGGCTGGGTAGGGGAACTGGAGGAGAACAGTGCCGCGGAGGATCTGGGTCAGCTGCAGGCGGGAGGAGACGGAGTCTCGGGGCAGGACATTTTCAAACTGTTGCCGGAACCGGAACTGGATTATCTGGTACCGGAGCAGTATCCCGGGATCTGGATCAGCCTGGGAGGATATGACAGTAAGGGCAGCAAGGAGCTCTTTTTCTGCGGTCGCAGTCTGCCGGAGACCTTTCGAATCATGGATACCGCCACAGGGCAGTGTGTTTATACGGGGCGGCTGGAAGAAGCCAGATACGATGCGGATACCGGGGAATATTATAGTTATGGGGACTTCTCGGACTTCGTGGATGTGGGTGAGTATTACATAGACTGCGATATCATCGGCAGATCCTATTCCTTTGCCCTGCAGGAGGGGCGGCTGCAGGAGCAGTTTCGCCAGGCCATGACCAGGCTTCAGCAGCAGGGTCAGGAGCTGCCGCCGGGGACAGAAGCCGTTCGGGGCATGCTGCAGCAGATCATCTGGGTGCTGCTTTCCTATGAACTTTACCCTGATGTGTATGAGGACGGGGACGGCAACCAGATTCCGGACGTCCTGGAGTATATGACAGAGGCCGTGCGTGTCATCGTGGGCCGGCAGGAATCCGCGGAGCCGGACGAACTGACCTATGAACTGGCGGCGGCGCTGGCAAAATACAGCCATTCTTATCAGAAGTATGACAGTAGATACGCCACGGATATCATACAGCTGGCGGCAGGTCTGTGGCAGCAGGCCGAGAAGGCCAGGGCGGGTCAGGGCGGGATGAACGGAGAACAGGCCCGGCTTATGGCGGCGGCGGAATTGTACCGCGCTACGGGCCAGCAGAAATACGCGGCGGTGCTGGAGGTGTCCCAGGGAGGCATTTTGCAGAAAGCCCAGGAGGGAGCCTTCGACCGGTATGATTATCTGGCGGCAGTCACCTATATCGCCACCAAGCAGAAGGTGGACGTGGAGCTGTGCAACCGGCTGATCCGGGTGATGATGAACCGCGCGGAACAGATCGCGGCGGGAATTCCCAGGCTGGCTTACAGGGAAGTGGATCAGGAAAAAAATGCCATAGACGACATGATGTGGGATATGGCGTTTCTGTCGGTGGTGAATTATGCCATCACCAATTATGAGTACGGCCATATAATAGAAAGCCAGTATTATTTCCTATGGGGGCGCAATGCCAAGTCCTACTGTTTCTGGGAACAGGATATCAGCCAAAGCCCCGCCTGGACGGCCTGCTACCTGATGATGCTCAGTGAGATGCGGGCTACCGGGTGATGCGGAACCTTGATGATAGAGGGGAGGATTTTATGGAGATGACATACCGGGGCCTGAAGGTCCAATACATAGAGCAGGGACAGGGGCCGCTGGTGGTGTTGTTCCACGGCTGGGGAGCCAACAAGGAGCTGTTTCGGGCCGTCATAGACACCCTGGCGGCGGGGTACCGGGTGGCGGCGCCGGACACGCCGGGCTTCGGTGGGAGCCAGGAGCCGGAAGAGCCCTGGAGTCTGGAGGACTACTGCGCTTTTTCCAAGGCGTTCATCGAACATGTGGCGGGACCCGAGGACGGGGAGGTGATCCTGGCAGGCCATTCCCACGGGGGCCGTACCCTGATCCGGCTGGTGGGCGGGGGCATGTTGGAGCGGAAGGTCAAAAAGCTGATCCTCATAGACAGCGCGGGGATCGTCCATGAAAAGACACCGGAGCAGCTGCGCCGGATCAGGCGGTACAAGAGAGGGAAAAAGCTGTTGAGTCTGCCGCCGGTGAAAGCGCTTTTTCCCCATGCTCTGGAGAAACTGCAGAGTAAATCCGGTTCAGCCGATTACCGCATGGCTTCTCCTGTTATGAGGCAGAGTATGGTGAAAGTGGTCAACCAGGACCTGCGGGAGTATCTGCCCCGGATACAGGCGGAAACCCTGCTGGTTTGGGGGGATCAGGATCAGGACACACCGCTCTCAGACGGAGAATTGATGGAACGGCTGATTCCGGGTTCCGGGCTGGCGGTGCTGGCCGGGGCGGGACATTTCAGCTTTTTGGACCGGCAGTATCAATTTCTGGCGGTGATGCGGTCCTTTCTGGGGATACAGGGATGATAGAATCCGATGGTGCGGGGGTGTATCTATGATAAACGCGTTTTTTATACTCATATTTGTGACTGCTGCGGCCGCTACCACGCTGGGGGTGCGGTATACGCTGCATATGTTCCAGCAGGGTTCCTACCAATACCGCTCTTACTGGCGGTATATGAAAACCCATCCTGCCATGACGCTGCTGCCGCTGGCGGGGATGGTTCCACTGCTGGGCTGTCTGATAGAAGGGAAAACTCTGGCGATTGTCACCCTGCTTCTGGCGCTGGAATGGCTCTGCCTGCTTTTGCTGATGTTTCTGTACCGTCCCAGGGCCGCCAAGAAAAAGCTGGTGATCACCCCCCGGGTGAAGCGTCTTATTGTCACCACGGCGCTGCTTTACGGTCTGGTCTGCCTGGCGGTGTGGGCAATAGCAGGCGTCTCCTGGTGGCCCCTGCTTGCGCTGGCCATGCTGGGCGCCATGGCCAGTCCTTATATGGTGCTGCTGGCCAATCTGGTAAACAGGCCTGTGGAGAAGGGGATCAACCGGCATTATGTGCAGGACGCCCGGCGGATGTTGAAGGCCTGCCCCGACTTGAAGATCATTGGCATCACGGGCAGCTACGGCAAAACCAGTGTAAAATATTATCTCCACACTCTGCTGAGCGCCCGGTACGATGTGCTGATGACGCCGGAAAGTTTTAACACCCCCATGGGGGTGGTGAAAACTATCCGGGGGAGCCTGAGAGCCACCCATGAGATTTTCCTGTGCGAGATGGGGGCCAGGCATGTGGGGGATATCAGGGAAATCTGTGATATCGTGGATCCTCAGATGGGTGTGATCACCTCCCTTGGCTACCAGCATCTGGAGACTTTTAAATCCCTGGACAATATCGTGGGAACCAAGCGGGAGTTGTTTGACGCGCTGCCGGAGGGAGGGCCCAGATTTGTAAACGGTGACAACGAGTTTGTAAAGCAGTACGGCGTGAACCAGGGAGCCGTCACCTACGGCCTGGAGGAGGGCAATGCCTATCGGGCCACTGGTCTGGAGTACAGCGAAAAGGGGACCCGCTTTACGATCCAGGCTCCGGACGGCAGCCGGGAAGAATTTACCACCAAACTGCTGGGTGAGCACAATGTGATCAATATCACCGGAGCCATCGCGGTGTCCCATGAACTGGGCATCCCCCTGGAGAAACTGAAAATCCCGGTGCGCCGGCTGGAAGGGGCTCCTCACCGGCTCCAGCCCATGGTCAGGGGAAACACGATTATCATTGACGACGCCTACAATTCCAATCCCAACGGCGCCCACATGGCCTTAAAAACCCTGGGCATGTTCCGGGGCGTGCGGGTGCTGGTGACGCCCGGTATGGTGGAACTGGGGGAGCAGGAAGACCATTACAATTACGAGATGGGCAAGGAGGCCGCCAGGTACTGTGACTATATTGTGCTGGTGGGCCGCAGGCAGACGGAGAGCATCGCCAGGGGCGTCACGGACGCGGCGTTTGACAGGGAACATTTATATGTGGCGGAAGATTTGCAGGACGCCATGAATTATGTATATGGCATAGTCACGAATCAAAAGCTGGTCGTGCTGCTGGAGAATGATCTGCCTGACAGCTATTTGTAATGAATCCGAAAGAAATTGAAAGAATAAATCTGAAATAACAGAAGGTCTTGTGACCTTAAAGTGGGAGGAACTGGCAGTATGAAAATTAAATTGGCGGTTATTTTCGGCGGAAAGAGTGTGGAACATGAGATTTCCGTGATCTCGGCCCTGCAGGCCTGCGAGTACATTGACAGGGAGAAATATGATGTGATTCCGCTGTACATGACCAAGACGGGAGAATTCTATGTGGGGGAGCAGATCGGCAACATCCAGCGCTATAATGACATCCCCCTGCTTCTGAAAGAGAGCACCCGGGTGCTGCTTTTAAATGAGGACGGAAGAGTAAATATGGTGCGATATCCCATGAAAAAGCTGGGCAACAATGTGATAGGCAGCATTGACGTGGCGTTTCCCATTGTCCATGGCACCAATGTGGAGGACGGCACTTTGCAGGGATATCTCCAGACGCTGGGACTTCCCTATGTGGGCAGCGATGTGCTGGCCTCTGCCGTTGGCATGAATAAGTATGTGATGAAAACGGTATTCAAGGACAACGGCATCCCGGTGCTGGACTGCAAATGCTATAATCTGGTGGATTTTGAGGACCCGGAGAAGCTGATGGATGGGATTGAGGCCGGTTTCTCCTACCCTGTGATTGTCAAGCCCATCAATCTGGGTTCCAGTGTGGGCATCAGCAAGGCGGTTGACAGAGAGGGGCTGGAGGAAGCGCTGACGCTGGCGTTCACATTTGCCCGTAAAGTGCTGGTGGAGCCCGCCATACAGCAGCTTCAGGAGATCAACTGCGCCGTGCTGGGGGACGAACTGGAAGCGGAGGCTTCCGAGTGTGAAGAACCTCTGAACGCGGAGGACATCCTGACATATGAGGACAAATACACCGGTGGGGGCAAGAGCAAGGGAGGTTCCAAGGGAATGGCCAGCCTGAGCCGGGCCATTCCGGCCCGCATATCCCAGGAGCGCCGGGAGGAGATTCGGCAGATGGCGGTGAAAGGCTTCCAGTGCCTGGGCTGCAGCGGCGTGGCCCGCATCGACTTCATGATCGACCGGGAGACCGACAGGGTATACCTGAACGAGATCAATACCATCCCCGGTTCTCTGGCTTTCTATCTGTGGGAACCGCTGGGCCTTAAGTACACACAACTGCTGGAGCGCATGATCCAGTTGGCGCTGAAGCGCCACCGGGAGAATGAGAAGCTGACCTTCTCTTTTGAGACCAATGTGCTGGCGGGAGTGAAGCTGGGGGGCGGCACAAAGGGGGCCAAAGGCAGCAAGCTGTAATCAGCCTGCCGCCTTTTCCATTTCGTCCAGTTCACGCAGATTGCGGTGGTAGGCTTCAGCCATGATCTGCTGCACATAGCCGCTCAGGTTCTTGCGCGTTTCTCTGTCCAGTTCCTGGATGTGAATGGGCTTGCCGTACTCGATGATAACGGTCTGCTTTTTGATCCTGGGCAGATGATCTTCAAAGATGGCGTTGGTGCCCGACATGGTGATGGGCACAATGGGGGCTCCGGCCTTTTCGGCGATCTTGAAGCTGCCCTCGTGGAAGGGCAGGAAGTCCTGGTCGGTGTTGTTGCGGGTTCCTTCCGGGAAAATGCAGATGGAGATGCCGGACTTCATCTTTTCCACGCCCTTCAATATGGTTTTCAGCCCCTTTTTCAGGTCGTTTCTGTCCAGGAACAGGCAGTGCAGAAAATGCATCCACACGTTCAGCAGAGGGTAACGCAGCATTTCCAGCTTGGCCACATAACCGGTGGGACGGGGCACCCGCACATAGGTCAGGATGATGTCATAGTAGCTGCGGTGGTTGCCCACATACAGCACGGCGGTGTCCCGGGGCACATTTTCCTCCCCTTTCACAATCACCCTGGTGCCGGACAGGAAGATCACACAGCGGAACGCCCAGTTGACGATGGCCAGGGAGCTTCTGTCTCTGAGGGAAGGGTTACATTTGCCGATGATCCATTCTGCCAGCATAAGGGGCATTGACAGGATCAGAAATAATAAAACGAACAACAGCACAAATAGCAGTCTAATCATAAGTCCTCCTGAGAATCAAAATAGTAAAACATAGCCGTCCCCGCTATGAAATCCGGGTGCATTTCATACTAGTATAGCATAATTTAGGATATGTGTACATAAGCTAAATTAAAACAACCGGGACGAAAATAGGATGGGAAAGAAAATATTGGCATTACTGCTGTGTCTGGGAACGCTGCTGGGCCTGTGCGGCTGCAGCCTGATGAGTACGGAGGAGGTGAAACTCCGGGATCTGGATTTCACGTTGCTGGGAGAGGAACTGGTGCCGGGGGAGTTGGCTGCCATGATCGAGGAACGCAGGGCGGAGGCTTTCAAGATGACCTACTCCGACAATGAGAACTTATACATATGCGTGGGCTATGGCCAGCAGGAGACCGGGGGATACAGTATCACCGTGGATGAACTCTACCTCACGGAGGAGGCCGTTCATGTTCAGACCACGCTGCTGGGGCCGGATGTGTCGGAAAAGGGCAACAAGACGCCCTCCTACCCTTATATTGTGATTAAGACTGAGTACCTGGATCTGCCCGTGATCTGCAAATAGGGCACGATCAGGCGCCGGGACAAAAAGCATCCGTTTTCACAGCGGGTGCTTTTTGATTCATGCCAATAGAATTCTCGTATACCATTTACTTATGTTAAAAAAGGAAGTATACTAAAGAAAAAATACAGGGAGGCAGGACATGCTACTGATAGAGAACGGCTATATGATAGATCCCAGGTCAGGGCGGGAAGGCAATTATGATATCCTGACGGAGGGGGAACGGATCAGGAGGATCGGCAGGGGACTTCGGGGGGAGTTGACGGCGGAAGAGAGGGAAAAGTGCCGGATTCTGGATGGGGAGGGCCTGCTGGTGGCTCCGGGGCTGGTGGACGTGCATGTGCATTTCCGGGATCCCGGCTTTACCCACAAAGAGGATATCCTGACCGGGGCAGAGGCCGCTGCCAGAGGCGGTTTTACCACTGTGGTGCTGATGGCCAACACCAGGCCCCCCGTGGACAGGGAGGAGACGCTGCAGTATGTGCTTCAAAAAGGGAAAACCACGGGCATCCATGTGGAGTCCTGCGCCAATGTGACCCTGGGAATGCAGGGGCGGGAACTGGTGGATATGGACAGGCTGGCAGCCGCAGGGGCGGTGGGATTTACCGACGACGGAATCCCGCTCCTGGATCCGGCCCTTGTCCGGGCGGCCATGGAGAAGGCGGCCCGGCTTCACCTGCCCGTGAGCCTCCATGAGGAAGATCCTTCTCTGATCGCGGATAACGGCGTCAACCGGGGACGGGCCAGCGAATACTTCGGCATCGGCGGTTCTCCCAGGGAGGCGGAGATCACCATGGTGGAGCGGGATCTGAGAATCGCTCTGGAGACAGGGGCCTGTGTCAATATTCAGCATATCAGCACCAGGGAGGCGGTGGAACTGGTGCGTAAGGCCCGGGAAAAGGGGCATAATATCCATGCGGAGGCCACCCCCCATCACTTCACCCTGACGCAGGAGGCTGTCATACAACACGGAACCCTGGCCAAGATGAATCCCCCTCTGCGGGAGGAGGAGGACCGGCAGGCCATCCTCCGGGGTCTGGCGGAGGGAGTTATCGATCTGATCGCCACGGACCACGCTCCCCACACGGAGGAGGAGAAGGCACGGGACATTACCCAGGCCCCCAGCGGCATTATCGGCCTGGAAACGGCGCTGTCACTGGCAGTCACGGAACTGGTGGACAAAGGATATCTGACCATGAAGGCCGTGCTGGAAAAGATGAGTGCCAATCCGGCAGCCCTGTACCGCCTGGATGCGGGATATCTGGCAGAGGGAGGCCCGGCGGATATCATTCTGGTGGATACTGCCGCAACCCGGGTTTTTACGGAGTATGCATCCAAGTCCAGCAACAGTCCCTTCACGGGAAGGGAACTTCGGGGCGTGGTGAGAGCCACTGTCTGCGGCGGCCGGGTCATATACCGGGACAGTGCAGGGCCGGCGCGGAATGTAGAGGAAGGAGAGGAATCATGAAAGAAAAAAATATGGCGAGGGTGCTTTCCCAGCAGGAGATCGCTCCCCGCATCTGCGATTTGTGGCTGGAGACCACAATGGCGGCTCAGGCTCTGCCGGGCCAGTTTATCGGCGTGTATCCGGAGAATGCGGCCACCCTTCTGCCCAGGCCCATCAGCATCTGTGAGGTGAATGCGGAAAAAACGGCTCTGCGCATTGTCTACCGCATCGCGGGCCAGGGCACGGCGGAGTTTTCAGGGCTGAAAAAGGGCGACCCAGTGGATATCCTGGGAGTGCTGGGCAATGGCTTTCCGCTGGAGGCGGGACGGGGGAAACGCTGCTTTCTCATAGGCGGAGGCATCGGTATTCCTCCCATACTACAGCTGGCCAAGACCCTGGAGGCGGAGAAGTCCATCATCCTGGGCTACCGGGACAGCCATTTGTTCCTGGCGGAGGAATTGGCGAAATACGGAAAGGTATATGCGGCCACCGAGGACGGCAGCCGGGGGACCAGAGGCAACGTGCTGGACGCCATTGGGGAGAATGCCCTGGAGGCGGACGTGATCTACGCCTGCGGCCCCATGCCCATGCTCCGGGCCGTGAAGCGTTATGCGGCGCAGCGGGGAATCAGGGCCTACATCTCCCTGGAAGAACATATGGCCTGCGGCGTGGGGGCATGTCTGGGCTGTGTGGTAAAGACCCGGGACGTGGATCCCCATTCCCATGTGCACAATGCCCGCATCTGTACGGACGGGCCCGTCTTTGACGCGGAGGAGGTGGACATCTGATGAATACACAGGTTAATATCGCAGGCGTAACTCTGAAAAATCCGGTGATGACCGGCTCCGGCACCTTCGGTTCCGGCATGGAATACAGCGAGTTCGTGGACTTAAGCCGTCTGGGAGCGGTGGTGACCAAGGGTGTGGCCAATGTGCCCTGGCCAGGCAATCCCACTCCCAGGGTAGCGGAGGTCTATGGCGGCATGCTCAATGCCATCGGCCTGCAGAATCCCGGCATAGATGTGTTTCTGGAGAGGGATATCCCGTTTTTGAAGCAGTATGACACCCGGATCATAGTGAATGTCTGCGGGAAAACAGAGGAGGATTATCTGGAAGTGGTGGAAAAGCTGGGGGAAGAACCCGCTGTGGCGCTGCTGGAGATCAATGTGTCCTGCCCCAATGTGAAGGAGGGGGCCATCGCCTTTGGACAGAAGGCGGACGCCCTGTACCGCATCACGGAACAGATCAGGAAAAAGGCCAGACAGCCCATCATCATGAAGCTGAGCCCCAATGTGACGGACATCACGGAGATGGCCAGGGCAGCGGAGGCCGCGGGGGCGGACGCCCTGTCCCTGATCAATACTCTGACGGGCATGAAGATTGACATTCATCGCCGCCGCTTCGCTCTGGCCAACAAAACCGGGGGCATGAGTGGTCCGGCCATCAAGCCGGTGGCTGTGCGCATGGTGTATCAGGCGTCCCATGCGGTGAAGATTCCCGTGATCGGCATGGGCGGCATCGCCACGGCGGAGGACGCCATAGAGTTCATTCTGGCAGGGGCCACGGCGGTCAGCATAGGCGCCATGAATTTTGTAGATCCCTACACCACGGTAAAGGTAATCCAGGGAATTGAGGACTATATGAATCTCTACCATGTGGAGAATCTCACGGATCTGATCGGGGCCGTGGAGTGAGAAAATCAGGAATAAAACAGAAACTGCCTTCATAAATATACTAATAAGTATAGGCGCCCGCAGGCTCCCGGAGGGAACCTGCGGGGCGGTAAACAGGAGGTAGTTTTTTTGTGGAACTGATTAAGAAAAATATACATATGGATCGCATCAGGACTCAGGCAGTCTCTCAGGTCACGCTGGAGGAGGATATGAATATCCCGGATCAGAAGCCGGACGTGAGCAGCCTGTGTTTTGACAGGGCGTCGGTGATGATTGACGAGGTAAAGCCCTATACGGACTATGTACAGGTCCGGGGAAGGCTGTGCTTCGCCGTGCTGTACCATACCCAGGAGGAGGGCTGCGGCCTGGTGACGCTGGAGGGTAAGATCCCCTTTGAGGAAAAAATCAATATGCAGGGAGTCCAGGGAAGCGATCTGGTGCATGTGCAGAACACGCTGGAAGATCTGAGGGTGGGCATCATCAATTCCCGCAAACTCAGCATCCAGGCAGTGGCCACGCTGACTGCTCTGGTACAGGAGCTCTACGATGAGGAAGCCCCCATCGGCCTCTACGGGGAGGACAGCGCCGAATACCGCCGTACCCCGGTGGAGGTGGCCCAGATCGCCATCTGCAAAAATGATATTTTCCGTGTGAAAGAGGAGATCGCACTGCCTGCCAGCTACCCCAACATGTTCCAGATCCTGTGGAGCAGCCTGACCCTGGACGATGTGGAGTGCAAGCCTCTGGAAGGGAAACTCTCGCTGCAGGGGGACCTGCATCTGTTTCTGCTGTACGAGGGAGAGGGGGAGGAACATCCCGTGCGTTCTTTTGAGACCACGCTGCCCTTCAGCGGTACCATGGAATGTCATGGCAGCAGGGACGGCATGATTCCGGATATACACTTTATGATGGGGCAGCAGGAACTGGATATCCGCCCTGACCTGGACGGGGAGGAGAGAATCATCGGTCTGGAGACGGTGCTGGAGATTGACATACGGATCTACGAGGAAGAGCAGACGGAGATACTTACGGACATATACGGCGTCACCCGGGAACTGACCACCATCAGCAGGTCCGCTTCCCTGCGGCGGCTTCTGTCCAGGGTAAACGGTAAAATGAAAGTGAACGACCATGTCCGCATCCAGAACAAGGACGCCGGTATTCTCCAGTTGCTGCACAGCCGGGGGACGGTGCAGCCGGACCGGCAGGAGGTGACGGAGGCAGGGCTGGAACTGTGGGGAAGCCTGCAGGTGAAAGTGCTGTATATCACCGGGGCGGACGATATGCCTTATGCCAGCGCCGAGGCCCAGATCCCCTATCATTACACGCTGGAGATTCCGGGCCTGGAGAAAGAAGATATCTGCGATGTGAAGTGCAGTGTGGAACAACTACAGGTAACCATGCTGGACGGAGAGGAGATGGACGTGAAGGCCGTGCTGGTATTCGGGACCATCGCTTTCCGGAATATTCCGCTGGAACTGATCGGCGACGTGATAGCGGCTCCCCTGGACACCCACAAGCTGGGGACCCTGCCCGGCATGACCATCTATATCGTCAAGCCCGGGGATAATCTGTGGAACATCGGCAAGCGCTATTATCTGCCGGTGGAGCGGCTGCGGGAACTCAATGAGCTGACCAGTGATGAATTGACGCCAGGCCAGAAACTGCTGGTGGTGAAGGGCGGCATGATGTGAAATTGTGAAATAATGCCTGAAGACAGGTTATGAGCAGATAGGAACCACAAAAAAGACGGGAACCCGTGAAGGGCTTCCGTCTTTTCGGCTGTGTTATTTGCCTGCGTCCTCGGCCATCTTGTCAAAGCCTGACAGAACGGCGTCATAGGTCTGCTGACAGATATCAGGGAGCTTGCCTCCCCAGGTTTGTTCCGCTTTCTTGTAGCCTTTCTCGAAAGCGGACCGCATTTCCTCGATCTTGTCGGGGTCGCCGCCGGTCAGAGCCGTGGCGAAACTGAGAATACGCTCGGAGGTCTGCTTTACCCCCCAGTAGCCGTCCTCGGCAATGTCCTTCTGGGCCTGCAGTCTGGTGGCGGGATCAACCTTGTAGTTACCGCTGCGCAGGAACTGCCAGATATCGTTGGCCTGGCCGTATGCGGTGGACTGCTGAGTCATCATCTTCTCCACCAGGCTCTTGAGCTGGGAGGTACGCGCCTCGGCGTCCGCCTTCAGCTTGTTCACCAGATTGGTGTCGGGAGTGTAGGTTTTCTTGGTGGAAGAAGTGTTTCCCGTAGAGTGCTCATATACCACGCCGGTGTCCTTGGCGGTATTGGTACTCTGTGTGGTCTCAGCAGCCGCAGACTCCCTGGCAGCAGGAGTGTAGCTGCTGTAGGCGGCCTGTGTCGATGTAACTCCGTTTACATTCATATTGACCTTCTTTCCGGCGCAAATGCGCCTGTTTTGTTCGCATCATCCATGATGCGGTATCGATACAGATACTTGTATGGTTTATTTCGGCAAAAATCATAAAATATTTATAGATGTAAATTATCTTTTTCAAAAAAATCCTCCTTTCGGCTCCTCTGCCGGTTTTCGTTTCTAGAATCAGAAGGGATAAAAAGTTTTGTCATTTCATTATACCGAAAAAATATCTCTTTCCACCTTGCGACAGTTATGTGAATAGATTATGATATAAAAAAATAAATATTAGAGATGCTGCATGGATGCATCATGCGGGATTGGACAGAGGGTGTCGGAAACAACACAATCTGTTTTTTTTTACCAATGTCATAAAAACGTTATTCATACCGCGCCATCTGCTGTTTGTCCCGGATCGTGGACGGCGGCGGTGGCGCCGGCTATGTTGAGTGGGATACACAGAGGATACGGGGAGAAAGAGGAATGGATGAAAAGAAAGAACTTGTCAGGAGGACCATGCAGATTGTGAAAGAGATTTTTCGAAAAGGTATGGGAGCGGTGCCGTACTGCAAGGGCAATATGGAATGGCGGTTTAACCATATGTCCGGCTATGGCCTGTACTGTTCCCCGGTGAGGAAAGCTCTGCAGGAATGCGCTGCCGGGGGACGGCAGATCCGGCATCACGAGTACCGTGTGCAGACCATCACGGAGCAGGTACGTCTGGTGAGTGGTCTCTTCTGTATCGTCTCAGGCCGGGGGGATGAGAATGCACCGGGAGTCCCCTATGAGATACTGGTCTGCATGACCGGAGGCCAGGCGGAGTGCATTCATGTTCACGGAGGGAGGGAAGCCCGGCTCCTGTGCAGGGTGCGGAGCCTTTGCGAGGAGATTTATTTCCTGGAGGAGGGGGAGGTTTATTATATCGAATCCTCCCACAACAATGTGATCTGGCATTGCAGGGGATACCGGGTGGAGGGAAGGGATTCTCTCAAGCGCCTGGAGCAGTGGCTGCCGGAGGAGTTCCTGCGGATTCACAGGGGTTATATAGTCAATGTGGGACAGATACGCAGGATCCGTGGGAACGAAGTATATATGTCCAACGGCGACGTCCTGTCTATTCCCCTGCGGAACAGCGCCAAAGTGCGAAAATGTCTGCTGGCAAGGATGGAAAAAGGTTTTTTGTCCCGGCAGGAGACGCATTCC
>JAAWKU010000001.1 GCA_022797535.1 Lachnospiraceae bacterium
AGGGAGGCGATGCGGTGGCATCGTTGACCGACGACAACGCGGCAGATGGAAATTCAGGCAAGTCATTTTGCGAAATGTGAACGATACGGTACACTAGTGGCACAAGAACTCTCAGTCATATCTTTTATGAAAAATCCAAATGCCTGCACAACAGTTCAATGTCAATACAATCCACATATAAATAATTAGTTTTTCCCCCATAATCGCCACCGCCCTTTTTCTTTCATTATATTAAAAAAGGGGCAGACGGCTCAAATATACAAAATTAAATCATACGAAAATGTTCCAACGCTTCCCTTATAGCCGCTTCTTTCTCTGGCGGACATTTCGGCTGTCTGGAACTTTCCGACTTTGGCAGATTATAATTTACCCTCTCAATAATACCGCACTTCTGTTTTATCTGTGCGATATATAAATTACTGACTTTCAATCCTGTATGTTCCAGTACATACTCCTTAATTTCCTCATAAGTCGCCTTACTCTCCGCCGCTGTCAAATCTATCTCACTCATTATGAGTTCCACTTCTATATTCTGCTTTGTATGAAGTTTAGAAAGCAACACGATACTTTCCACATGCTCCGTAAACGGAAACATATCCACTGCCATTCCGCGTTCCACCCTGTACCCATGTCCCGTCATATACTTCAAATCCCTCACCAGGGTTTCCGGATTGCAGGATATATATACCACTTTCTCCGGCGCCATGCGTGCCACCGCCGACAGAAATTCCTGGCTGCTGCCGCTGCGGGGCGGATCCATCAGAACCACATCCGCCCGGGCGCCCTGAGCCTCCATGTCTAGCAGAAAGCGGCCTGCATCGTTCTGGTAAAAGCGAATATTCCGCACCTGATTGATCTTGGCGTTGACGCGGGCGTCCCGCACCGCCTCTGCATTCAATTCCACGCCTAACACCTGCCCGGCCCGCTCACTGGCAATAATACCGATGGTGCCCGTACCACAGTAGGCGTCCAACACTGTCTCCCGGCCCGTCAGGGCGGCATATTCCATCGCTTTGGCATATAGCAGTTCCGTCTGCAGCGGATTGACCTGGTAAAAAGACCTGGGAGAGATACGGAACGTTTTGCCACACAGAGTATCTTCAATATACCCCTTGCCATAGACCACCTGCTCCCTGTCTCCCAGCACCATACTGGTGTTTCGATTATTCACATTTACCACGATGGTGGTGATCTCCGGATGGTGCTTTAACAGCGCCTTTACAAAATTGTTCCTGGAAGGCAGTATAGGGGAGGCCAGCACCAGCACCACCATGATCTGTCCGGAAACCTGCCCCGTGCGTACCAGCACATGGCGCAGCAGGCCATAACCCGTATCCTCATTGTAAGGCCTGATCTTGAAAGAGGGCAGCAACTCCCGGACAGACACAATGATGGCGTCCGCTTTCTGGTTCTCGATCCGGCAACTGTCCACCGGCACGATCCGATGAGTCCCCTCCTCATAGATACCAGAGATGGGCCGGTGTTTCCTGTCCTCCCCGAACACGGCATGCACCTTGTTCCGATAATACAGCGGCTGTTCCATCCCCACAATTCCCTCCAGCCTGCAATAGGGAGACAGAAGTTTTCTCACCCGCTTTTCCTTCTCCCGCAGCTGCTCCTGATAATCCATTCCCATCCAATGGCAGCCCCCGCAGCGCTTTGTCACGGGACAAAGGGAATTTTCCCTGTTGGTTTCCTTCGATGTATACTCCCCATAGTGGTTACTATGATTCCGCTTTATGGCATATCTATTTTCCCGTTCTTTTCTTTGTTCCATCTTTTCTCCAAATACCTCTTGCCAAAACACAGCCTTTTATCAAATACATTTTATTAAGTACAATATTTTTATATTTATTTTCTGATTCTGTAGTCAAGCCATTTTGCAAGGCATACAAATACTTCCAAATCAGATCACAAGAATTAAAAACAAGAATCAAAAGTAAGAATTAAAAGCAATCCATCCAGCTGTTATATAATTCAATATATTCAGAAAACCCAAATATGGCTAAAATCACAAGGCAATATAGTACTGCCATTTCTAAAAAACTAACCTGTGATTAAATAGATTTGGGTGCGTATATATAATTGGACATATCCAGATTCCAAAAACCTCAACTTTCTGCGCAGATATGTGTTTCGATCTAAAATATTATCCCGAAATCCAGAATATATCTCCTTTTTCTTTACCTTTTTTGTCTTTACTTTGCCTTTTTTGTCTTTTCTTTGTCTTTTTCTTTACCTTTTTATCACAATCACACATTTGTTTTAATAATCTAATCGTTGCAATATCAATATACTTGTCATACTTATTAATATATATTTTACATTTATCCAGCGTTTGGTCAATGTTTTTAATCGCTTCTCCATCTCTAATTATATTATGCATTCGGCTAATATACCCTGTTATATGCAATTTCAAGTTTATCCATTGGCCGAATCTTAGTTATATGTATATTTCGTAATAAGAAATGTTGATATGCCTGTTATAACCGCAGTCAAAATGATTTTTAATATACGTATAAAACTATCTATATCCAAGCCTCTTTTTTTACTATTATATTACAATTGATCATATATGTAAACATAATTTAGTATACTCAACACAAATTATTTAGCCATTTATAAATACAGCTTCTTCCACCGTTCCCGGCAAACTCCGGCAGCAACACAAAGAGGGCATCGCTCAATCATCTAAATTAGATGATTTTGCGACACCCTCTTATCCCTTCTTCCTTCCCTTGTCCAGGCGCAGACCTACACTGCCTCTTCCTCTCTCTGATCCACATATCTGCGCAGGGCCTCTTCCGCCTCCTGAGGGCTGAGCGCCCATTCCTCCAGCAGATTGTCTATGTTTTCCAACTGAATATTGCGTTTTTCCCTGTACATCTCTGCCAACTCCTGCTTTTCCGATTCGATCCGATTGGTCAATGCCCCGATCAGTTCCTCCTTGGCAGCAATCTTTTCATCCAATGTCTTTCTCGGTCCCCTGGACATATTTACCTCTTTTCCGCGCCGTGGCGCCTGTTTTTTATTTTGCCTGGGAGCATTCTTCCTGAATCCGGGCGCACAGCGCTGGAAATATCTCCCACCCTTAATACAGTATATGGACAAGACCAAAAAAATATGCAGATTATTGCAAAAAAAGAAGAATCTGATTCCTCAGATTCTTCTCTGTATCGGAGTGGCGGGATTCGAACTCGCGACCTCCGCCTCCCTAAGACGGCGCTCTAACCAAGCTGAGCCACACCCCGTAACGAAATTTATTATAACTCGTCACCCCGAAAAATGCAAGCCCTTTTTTACAAATATTATGAAAAAATAGATAAATTCTACATTTTTGTGTAAAATATTGATACATCCAGCCCTAATCAATCATTTCATTGTCTGTTTTGCACATATAGAAGGCAGCATGAATGGAAGTTCAAGCCAGACTCAGACCATCCACATCTCAATCCTTCAGGGCCAGCAGCCGCACCAGATAATCCCATACCCTCTGGGTGGAAGAGATGCTCAGGGTCTCCTCCGTGGTGTGGATATCATACATATTGGGTCCGAAGGAAATACCGTCCAGATCCGGGATCTTGGCGGCCAGGATGCCGCACTCCAGCCCGGCATGTATAGCTTCCAACCGGGGCTTTTCCCCGTACATCTCCTCAAACAGGGCCACCATCTTGTTCCGCAGCGGAGAATCCACCCGATAAGCCCAGCCCGGATAGTCCCCTGTGACCTCACAGCATCCGCCAGCCAGCGCAGTCAATCCCCGCACCTTATCCAGCAGAGCCTGCTTGCTGCTGTCCACACAGCTTCGAACGGAGAATTCCGCGGATATCCTGCCTTCCTCCACCTGCAAAATCCCCAGGTTCAGAGAGGTTTCCACCAGCCCCGGCACATCGGCGCTCATGGCCTGTACCCCCCAGGGCAGGCCGTAGAGATAATCCGCTGCTCTACGCAAGTCCCCGCCGGTCAGGCAGCTTTCCGATGCCGGTCCCTGGGCAGAGGCTGTGACAAATACCCCGGGATCCCTGGTGGCCAGTTCCTGTCCCAGTATTCCCTGGTACTCCGCCACCAGGCTTTCCAGCCGTTCTTCCTCTCCTTTTTCCACCAGCACCCTGGCAGTGGTCACTCTGGGAATGGCATTATCCGCCAGTCCGCCCCGGCATTGAGAGAGCCCTATTTTTACACTGCCTGCCAGTTTCTGCAGGAGCCTGGCCATCAGCACATTGGAGTTGCCCCGCTGCTTGTGGATTTCCGCCCCGGAATGGCCGCCCTGAAGACCGCCCACCGTCAGTTCATAAGCCGTTCCCCCCATGCTCTGACACGGCAGTTCCACCAGGCAGTTGATCCGCGCCCCTCCGGCGCAGCTGGTCAAAAAGATCCCCTCCTCCTCAGAATCCAGATTCAGCAGTCTATGGCCCTGCAGCATGGACAGGTCAATGGCTCTTGCGCCGTCCATGCCCACCTCCTCGTCCACAGTGATAACCACCTCCAGCCGGGGATGCTGCAGGGTATCATCGTCCAGCAGCGCCAGGGCATAGGCCACGGCGATGCCGTCATCTCCTCCCAGGCTGGTTCCCTCCGCATAGATCCTGTCCCCGTCCACAGCCAGCCGCAGCGGTTCCCTGGTCATATCAATCTGAAGCCCCGGCTTCTGCACCGCCACCATATCCATATGTCCCTGCAGGATCACAGCGGGTTCCCGCTCATAGCCCGGCGTGGCCTCCTTGATGATAATGATGTTTTTCACAGCATCCTGTAAACACTGCAGCCCTCTCTCTCCGGCAAAATCCGCCAGATAGTCGCTGATCGCCTCCACATTCCCTGAACCATGGGGAATCTGCGCGATTTCCTCAAAAAAAGTAAAAACCCTTTCCGGTTTCAGCCCCGACAAAGCACCCATATCCATTCCTCTCCTGTCACTCAACGTCTATTTTCTTATTTAGCCCACTTTATAACCAGTGCCCCACACCACTTTCAGATATCTGGGCTCCTTGGGGTTCTGTTCGATCTTCTCCCGGATATGCCGGATGTGTACGGCAATGGTATTGTCCGCTCCGATGGCCTGCATATGCCATATGGCCTCATAGATCTGGGCGATGGACAGCACCCTTCCCCTCTCCTGCACCAGCAGTCTAAGGATCTTGTACTCAATGGGAGTCAGTCTTACTTCCTTGTGATCTACAAAGACCTGCCGGGTGTTATCGTCGATCACCAGGCCGTCCACCTGATAGATCTTGTCTATATTGGCGCACATGTTTACAAGCTGGGTATAGCGGCGCAGCTGAGACTTGATGCGCGCCAGCAGTTCCAGGGGATTGCAGCCGTTCACCACATAGTCGTCCGCCCCTGCGTTCAGCGCCAATATCTTGCTTGTCTCGTCACCGCGGGACGACACCACTATAATGGGCAGGCTGCTCATCTGACGTATGTGCTGTAAAGTCTCCAGTCCCTCGGTGATATCCTGGTCCTGATCCGACCACACCACATCGGTGATCAACAGATGAATCTGCTCCGCCGCCATAATCTGGCGTAACTGTTTCCGGCTCTCCGCCACCAGCAGCTTTATGTTCTCTCCTCTGAGAAGCGGCCGCAGGGACGCCGTAATCCCCGTATTGTTGTTGTAGATCACTACTTTTTTGTCCATAAATATCACAATCCTTCCTTGCTTTTTTGTGCCTCCGATCCGGCACCCACATGTATCTTACTGCCATGCCCCGCAGCCCCCGCTGCGACAAACATGTCTCCTTTTTTCGTCACTCTGACAATGTGTACACACCCAGATCCATGGTCTGCAGTACCGCGTAGGCTTCCTCCTGGGTATATCCCCAGAAGCCCACCAGAAGATCCCTCCCATACAGAGAAATTGCGCACTCTATGCTGCTCAATGCTCCGTCCTCCAGCAGATCTATCACCTTGTAGGTATATCCCTGGGCGGTGGTGTAGTTGCGCTCATTGGCAGCCTCCCCGGAATAGGCACTGGAAGCCGCATATCCCTGACTGTCCCGGTGATCCATCTGCACAACGGAAAACATTTTATCCTGCTCTTCCTGAATGCGGATATACACCTGATCTCCCATGATATGAACGCTCTGATCCGCAGCCTCCCCGCCCAACAGCTTCAGATCCGGCAGGGGCACTGTGATACCTGCCTCCTCCTGAAAAGCCTCCAGGGAATCATACGCCTTGACTTCCATCTGGTAGACCACACACTCCGGTTCCGCCTCTCCGGGGGTCTGCCGGGAACGCTCCTTGGTAAGCCCCAAAGCGGGAGTCCCGATTCCTTCCCCATCGTCCGTGCACTGGGAACCAGTGATGGAAAACCCGTTATTCCGCACCTGGATAAAACTGCTGCCGTAATTCATGGCGGTGGCTACGCCGCCTAACAGCAGGAACACTGCCGCCGCAGAAGCCATAGAAGCCATCGCCCGCCTTCTGCGGGCCCTTTTCAGCTTGTGATGATGGATCTCGTCAGACACCCGTTCCACATCCAGGTGAAACGTCCCCTGCCGGTCCATCTCTTTCTGATATTCTTCTCTGAAGCTACGCAAAATCGTATTCCTCCTTGAGATTTTTCTTCAAGATTTCCCTGCCTCTGGTCAGTTGGGAAGTCACCGTGGACGTTTTTCGCTCCAGTATCGCCGATATCTCTTTCACCGACATTTCCTCATAGTAAAACAAGTGAATTACGTCCCGATATGTGGCCGGCAGCTTCCAGACCGCCTCCAGCACCGCGCGGGCTTTCTCCTTGTCCAGAAAAGCCTCCTCAGGCCCCCGTTCCCCGGCCTCTGCGCTGCCCTCTGAAAAAAGTATTTCCGGCTCCGGGGCATCACTGCGCCGCCTGTAAAAGCCGCTGCGCCAGATCTTGCGGCAGCCGTTCAAAGTAACCCTGATCAGCCACGCCTTCTCGTATTCCTCATCCCCAAAATCTTTTGAAGATTTAAGATACTGGTAAAAGGTCTCCTGCACGATATCCTCGGCATCCGCCCTGTTTCCCATTCTGGCATAAGCGATCTTGAAAAGCATATCGCTGTAGCAATCAATCTTTTCCTGTAGCTTCCCATGTATTCTAGTCGTGTCCTGTATCATGATTGTATCCATCTCAAGCAACCTGCTTCTACTTAGTAATATCCCTCAAAAGTCAACATACTGCAAATTATTTTATTTTTATCAAAAAAATCAAAATAAAATTGGCCTACTAACTATAAGACAGTTTTGCAGGCCAAAATGTTTCATGATCATTGCGTTTTTTTGGAGGTTTTTTTATCCCTCATTTCTTCCACCACTTCCAGATCCTGGGGCTGGAGTTTGCGGAA
Organism: Lachnospiraceae bacterium; assembly: GCA_022797535.1. Lineage (GTDB taxonomy): Bacteria > Bacillota > Clostridia > Lachnospirales > Lachnospiraceae > Acetatifactor. The sequence continues at coordinate 7,311 of JAAWKU010000001.1, forward strand.
GTGGTTCAGCCCAGACACCAGAATGGCGATGCTGTTCTTCGTGGTATCAAAGACGCCCTCCTGGTACATGGTGGACACCAGCATCCCCAGAGGCACTGCGATAATCATACCGATAACGCCCCCCAGCTTATAACCGATAAACAATAAAAACAGGGTGGGAATGGGAGCCACGCCGATGGAATCCCCCACGATCTTGGGCTGGATAATCTGCCTGGCAAGCTGGCCGCCCCCCCATATGATCAACAGGCCGATGGCCATTTTATAATCCCCGCTGAAAATCTTGATGAGCGCCCAGGGAACCATCACCGTGCCTGTACCAAAGAAGGGCAGCAGATCCAGAAAAGCGATGCCCAGGGCGATCAGCAATACATAATCCACCCGCAGCACGCTCAGCCCCACCACCAGCAGCAGATACATCCACACCTCTATCTTGAGCTGGGCTTTGAAATACCCTCCTACGGACTTCAATATGCTTCTGCGCACCATATCGTACCGGGACATAATGGAAACCGGCGTATATTTTCTGATCCAGCTTCCGATCTGGTAACGATCCGCCACGAAGAAATAGGAAGCCAGCAGGCACATGATGATGCCAATCAGCACAGAAGGGAGCTGTTTGGCAAAATTACCCGCCGCCGTGATGGTGGGAGTGCTAATGCGCTCCAACAGCCCCGCCATGAATTCCCCCACCTGGTTGCCCAGATTGGCGATGGCCTGTTGGGTGTCCTGAGGAAGTTTTTCATAAAGTCCGTTCAGGCTCTCCCCCACGCTGGCCAGATCCTCCTTCATGGAGTCCCACATCTCGGGAAGCGCTCCCAGAAGCCCCATGCCCTCCTCGATGAGTTTGGATCCCACCAGGTACAGCACCAGCACCACCAGCGCTATTACCACAATAATCACAAAGGCGCTGGCCCATTTCCGTTTCAGCTTGATCTTCTCCTCAAAGAAGCGCACCAGGGGACTGGCAATCATAGAGATGATCCCCGCCACCACAAAGGGCATGAAAAATACCAGCAGCCGGGGCAGCAGAATCATCACCAGCAATAGCACAGCCACTGCCACCCCCAGATTAGCCAGCGCCTTGAAGTATTTCTTCGATGATTTCATAGATCTCCTCTCTGCCCTGTTTGGTTGTGGCAGAAAAAGGAACGACGCGGGCATCCTTGTCTGCCTTCAGCGTATCTTTTAACAACTTTATCTGTTTCTGTATCTGGCTGCGATTGATCTTATCCAGCTTGGTGGCGATGATGATAGGCTGATAGCCCTGATCTCTGATCCACTCATACATAACGCGGTCGTTCTCCGAGGGCTTGTGCCGGATATCCACCAGCAGAAACACCGCCTTGAGCTGCCGGGACCGATGCAGGTAATTTTCCACCATTTTTCCCCACTGGGCTTTCACATGTTCGTTGGCCCTGGCATACCCATAGCCGGGCAGATCCACAAAATAGATGCTGCCATTTACCTGATAGAAATTGATGGTCTGGGTCTTGCCGGGCTGGGAGCTGGTGCGGGCCAGGCTCTTCCTGTTCATCAGGGCGTTGATCAGAGAGGATTTCCCCACATTGCTCTTCCCCGCAAAAGCCACCTCCGGCACCGTGTTCTCCGGCAATTTACTGGTAACGCCGCACACGGTCTCCAGAATTGCGTTCTTTATAATCATATGAATCTCCGTCCATTTATTGAAATGACGCCGCACTTTTCACAGGCGGCGCCAAATAATCCAAACTCTTCTACTGGGCTTTTTTCACAGGGATATTCCTGGGAAAAGTCAGCGGTTGGCTGGCGCCCTCCACGGATTCCCTGGTGATCACACATCTGCCGATGGTATCGTCCGAAGGAATCTGATACATCAAATCCATCATCACGCTCTCCATAATGGAACGCAGGCCCCTGGCGCCTGTCTTTCTCTCAAATGCCTTATCCGCGATGGCCTCGATGGCGTCTTCATTAAACTCCAGATCCACCTCGTCAAACTCAAACAGCTTTTGGTACTGCTTGATCAGAGCGCTCTTGGGCTCCTTCAGGATCCTGACCAGCGCTTCCCGGTCCAGGCCCTGAAGCGATACATTGATGGGAACCCGGCCTACAAACTCAGGAATCAGGCCGAACTTTACCAGATCCTGAGGCGTCACTTCCTGCAGAAGCTCCCCGATCTCCTTGGAGGATTTCTGGGCCACCACCGTGTTAAAACCGATGGATTTGCGATCCAGCCTGGACTCAACGATCTTTTCCAGCCCATCAAACGCGCCGCCACAAATGAACAGGATGTTGGAAGTGTCAATCTGAATCAAGTCCTGGTGAGGATGCTTCCTGCCCCCCTGGGGCGGTACGCTGGCAACCGTGCCTTCCACAATCTTTAGAAGGGCCTGCTGTACCCCCTCGCCCGACACATCGCGGGTGATGGACACATTCTCCCCCTTCTTGGTAATTTTGTCAATCTCGTCAATATAAATGATCCCGTACTGGGCCCTGTCCACATCATAGTCCGCCGCCTGGATCAGTTTCAGCAGAATATTCTCCACATCCTCGCCCACATAACCTGCCTCGGTCAAAGTGGTGGCATCCGCGATGGCAAAGGGAACGTTGATGATCCTGGCCAGAGTCTGGGCCAGATAAGTCTTGCCCGAACCGGTGGGACCGATCATAATAATATTGCTTTTCTGCAATTCCACATCATTTAAATCCCTGGGAGCGGTCACTCTCTTGTAGTGATTGTACACTGCCACGGACAGCACCTTTTTGGCCTGCTCCTGCCCGATCACATAATCGTCAAGAAATGCCTTGATCTCCTTGGGCTTTAAGAGTTTGATGTCCTGATCCTGCAGCGCAGTCTCCTCTTCTTCCTCCAGTTCCTCCTCCAGGATATCCTCACAGATCTCCACACACTCGTCGCAGATATAGACTCCCGCCGGTCCAGCGATCAGCTTCTTCACCTGATTCTGGGACTTGTTGCAGAACGAGCATCTGATCTCGCCGTCAAAATTTTTACCTACCATACCTTCCTTTACCTCTTCCCGCATCCCCCGCAGTTCCCCCGGGCATTGTGTCAACGCGTATTCTTTCTTTTCCTGTCATCCCACGTTATGACCGGCTCAGGAATTCTTCTCCCCCGCCTCAATCATGGTATGGGAACTTAATATCTTGTCGATCAGGCCATATTCCAATGCCTCCTCGGCGCTCTTCCAGTTATCCCGCTCCGTGTCGGCACACACAGTCTCATAGTCCCTGCCCGTGTTCTCTGCCAGCATACGGTTCAGCTTTTCCTTGGTCTTCAGAATATGCTTCGCGGCGATCTCAATCTCCGTGGCCTGGCCCTGGGTTCCGCCCAGAGGCTGGTGAATCATAATCTCCGCATTGGGCAGGGCATACCGTTTGCCCTTTGCGCCGCCTGCCAGCAGAAAAGCGCCCATGCTGGCCGCCATGCCGATGCACACCGTGGCCACATCGCATTTGATGTACCGCATGGTATCATAGATGGCCATGCCCGCCGTCACACTGCCGCCGGGACTGTTGATATACAGATGAATATCCTTCTCCGGATCTTCGGACTCCAGAAAGAGCAGCTGCGCCACCACCAGACTGGCAGTCACCTCGTTGACCTCTTCCCCCAGGAAGATGATCCTGTCCTTCAGCAGCCTGGAATAAATATCATAGGACCGCTCCCCCTTGCTGGTCTGTTCGATGACATAAGGTACTAAACTCATAATATCCTCCTATTTCTCGGTTCCACCTGTTCCCGAACGGCATACATTTCCGTCCCGCCTATACGCTTTTGCGCACAAATTGTTCTGAATCTTCAAGTGCAAACACATTATACATTACCTGCTATTTTTTTACAATCACAAAACAGAGGATTTCATAAAAAATTAATCAATCCTCCGTCTGTGTTCCTATTCAGCGCCGCTTCCCGTCACCTGCCCGGGGCAGCGCCCGCTTTACCCGCGCACCGGGGATTACTCCGCGTCCCCGGCCTCCTGGGACTTGGCGGATTTTTTGGATGCCTTGGCCTCTTTGGCGTTCTCCACTACGAACTCCACAGCCTTATTCACGCAGATGTCTTCCATCACCTGCTTTTTGCCTCCCTCGCCCAGAAGCTCCTTCACCTTGTCCGGCTCCATCTTGTAGCCCTCGGCCATCTTGGCAACCTCGGCCTCGAATTCCTCCTCCGTAGCCTCCATCTTCTCGGCGGCGGCCACAGCCTCCAGCACCAGGCGGGACTGAATGCGTCTCAATGCCTGGGGCTTGATCTGCTCAAGCATCATCTGGGGAGTGGCGCCGGTGAACTGCATGTACTGCTCCATGGACAGTCCCTGCATCTGCAGTCTCTGGGCGAAATCCTCCACCATCTGTCTCTGCTGAGTCTCCAACATGGCCTCGGGAATCTCCATCTGCGCATCCTCTATGATGGCGTCGATGACGGCTTCCTCCCTGGCGCCCCTGGCAGCCTCAGCCTTGCGCTCTCCAATCTTCTTTTTGGTGTCCTCCCTGTACTCTGCCAGGGTGTCAAACTCGGATACCTCTGCCGCAAACTCATCATCCAGCGCAGGCAGTTCCTTCTCCTTGATCTCCTTGACGGTGCACTTGAACACCGCTGCCTTGCCCGCCAGTTCGGCAGCCTGGTAATCCTCCGGGAAAGTCACGTTCACATCGGTCTCCTTGCCGATCTCCGCGCCCACCAGGGCCTCCTCGAAGCCCGGGATGAAGGCGCCGGAACCGATGGTCAGCGGATAATCCGTTCCCTTACCGCCCTCGAATGCCACACCGTCCACAAAGCCCTCGAAGTCAATGACCGTCATGTCGCCGTCCTGCACGGGTCTGCCCTCCACGGGAACGGTTCTGGCGCTGTTGTCGCGCTCCTTGCCGATCTCCGCGTCGATTTCTTCCTCAGTCACCTCCAGGTCAGCAGCCTCCACCTTCACGCCCTTGTACTTGCCCAGGGTTACTTCCGGCTTCAGCGCCACCTCCGCAGTGAAGATGAAAGGCTTGCCCGCCTCGATCTGTACCACATTGATCTTGGGCTGGGACACCACTGACTCCTCACAATTCTCCAGTTCCTTTTCGTATGCCTCCGAAATCAGAGCGTTGGCGGCGTCCTCATAGAACACCTCCTTGCCATACATCTGCTCGATCAACTTGCGGGGAGCCTTGCCTTTGCGGAACCCGGGAACATTGATGCGGTTCCTCTCCTTCCGATATGCCTGCTCAATGGCCTTTTCCAGTTCTTCCGCTGCAACCTCGATGGTCAGCCTGGCCATATTCTTTTCCAACTTTTCAACCTGTAAACTCATTGTATCGTTTCCTCCTTCATCGCCCCTGTATTTTCACATGTCCGCCCGCCGGCAGACATGATCACAGTCATTTGAAGATTATACCATAGAACCGGGCATGATGCAAATGTTTTTTAAATCCACACGTTATTCTACGTACTGTACCCCATTTTCTTCCACATGGGTGGCCATCAGCACCGCGCTGCACGCTCCAAAGGCATGAAGATATTTTTCCACTCTGCGGCGGCTCTCCCCGTCCAATCCCCCATAGGGCTCGTCCAGCAGAATCACATCCCCGCCCGCCGCCACGGCCCGGGCGATGGCCACCCGGCGTTTCATGCCGCCGCTGAGTTCCCGGCAGGGCCTTCCCAGATCCCCTTCCTCCAGAAGAAGGCGCAGATGTTCCCGGGATTTCTCCCTGTCCCCCGTGACCATATCCACATTAATCAGCGCGCTGTACTCCTCGCAGAGCCGGTCCTCCTGGAAAACCATGGTGATCTTGCTGCCCAGACGGCGGATAGAAAGCGGGTCCCGCGGCTCCTCCAACCCTGCGATCAGTCGAAACAAAGTGGTCTTACCACTGCCCGAAGGGGTGCGAAAACAGTAGATCTGCCCCCTCTCAAAGCGGCCGCTCACATCCTCCAGCACGGTTCTGCCCTGATAGCATTTGCTGACATGGGCAAGTTCCAGCACCACCCGGGGCTTCGTTTCCGAAGAAAGTCCTGTTCCTGGAGAGGGTTCCCTTTTTGGGAATGGGCCCCTCTCCAGGAATGACTCTCTTTCCGGAAATTTTTTTCCCGGGAATGGATCTCTTTCTGGGAACGGTTCTCTTTCCAGAAGCGGCTCTCTTTCCGGGAACGATTCTCTTCCTGGGAACAGTTCTCTTTCCGGGATTGGCTCTCTTTCCGAAAGAAGCGGCTCTCTTTCCGGGAACGGTTCTCTTTCCAGAAGCGGCTCTCTTTCCGGGTAAGCCCCTTCGGAAAGGCCCGCCGCCCGGCATCCCGGCTCCAGCCGCTGAAACAGCCTCCACAGGGCCAGCACCGCCTGCTCACAGACCACACTGGCCAGAACCGTCACTGCGGTCCAGGCCAGCACCCCCGCTGTGTCCAGATAGATTTTGGACAGATAGAGTTGCTCTCCCACGGACAGAGAGGGAATGCCAATGACCTCCGCCGCCACGCCGGACTTCCAGCTCATGCCTGCCGAAATATGGATGGCGCTGTCCAGATAGGGCTTTAAAGCCGGTCTGTAAATATAGAAGAAACGGTTCCAGGCAGGAATCTCCAGTACCCGCGCCATCTCCAGCAGACGCGGATCCACATGGCGGATGCCTTCTAAGGTATTCACATAGATATTGGGAAGAACAATACAGAAACTGACAGCCGTGGCCAGCACACCGCTGCGCCACCAGATCAGGAAAAGCACCACAAAGGACGCCACGGGGATGGCTTTCAGCAGGGCCATAACCGGCGCCAGCACATCTTCCAGCAGTTTATAACGGCTGCTGCCCGCCGCCAGCAGCAGTCCCAGCGCCAGCCCGGAACCAAATCCCGCGCTGATCCGCAGCAGGGAATGCCCCACCGACAGCCAGAAGCCTCCCTGCAGAGCCCGCTCCCCCAACGCCTGCAGAGTCTCCAGCGGGCCCACCAGCAGAATGCGGTTTCCTATCAGGGTAGCCGTCAACTGCCACATGAAAATCCAACAGACCGCAATGACAATTTTTTTGCAGTATTTTCCAAATCTCATTTTCATGGATTGCTTTCCCCACTACGGAATATAGTAAAAGTCCTCTCCCGGCAGAGCGCCGCCCACCGCCAGGGGATCCTGTTCAAACAGCACCTGCAGATACCCGGACAGGGCCTGCCGCATCTCTTTGCCTTCCATATAAGTGATATTGCAATAAGGAAGGGCTTCCCGGGCCACAGCTTCCCCGGCAGTGATTCCCGCCGCTGCCACCAGCCGGGCTCCGCCCTCCGGGTCCTCCCGGATGGCTGTAACGCTGGCGGCATGATCCTGCAGAAAAGTATCCACGGCCACCGGATGCTCCTGTAAAAACCCGTTCCGCACCAATGTTACGCCCGTGACCATGCTGTGCCCCTCTTCTCCCTGCGCCAGGTTCCACTGCTCATTCAGGTCCATGACTATGTCCAGGGCCTGGCTTTGGGCGCAGGCCGCCGTGGCAAAAGGCTGGGGAAGCAATCCCACGGCCTGGGGCTGCTCTTCCAGCAATGCCGCCACCTCCGTGGCCTCCGACCGATATTCCAGCACACAGGACAAAGGGTCAATGCCATTTGCCTTGAGCAGATATTGCAGCACGTAATCCGGAGTGGTTCCTTTGCCCGTGAGATAAACGGTCCTGCCCCGAAGATTCTCCAGCTCCGTGATCTCTTCGTCCCCGGACACCAAGTACAACACACCCAGCGTATTGATATCGATGACGGTGACGCCTCCTTCTGTCCTGTTGTACAGCACGCTGGCCACATTGGCGGGAAGCAGCGCAATATCCAGTTCCTCTTTCACCAGCAGGGACAGCAGTTCTTCCGCCGCAGCAGCCATGGTTAATGTATAGGCCTGGGACGTCTGCCCTTGGGTGGACCATTCCTGCAAAAAGACCAGCCCCATGGTGGTGGGCCCCTTCAGGCCACCCACCCGGACGGATGCAGGCTCCGCCTGCCGACCGCAGCCCCCGTTCACACCCAGGACCAGACCCGCCAGGACTGCCAGGGCCAGGATCCTTCCAAAAAGTTTTCTCTTACCTGTCTTTTTCATATAGTCTCTTACCTCGATTTATAGATTCCACTCCTGGGCTTCCCTGAAAAATACCGGCATCCACCGCCCCCAGGATCCAGGGCCTTTTTCCTGCCCATTATAGCATAAAGGGTAATAAAGCGGAAGTATGAAACCTCGTTTCTTATATCGTTTTGCACAGTATCCCAAGCATAGCTTGGGATATGCATGCAGAGGAAAGATTGAAAAAGACATATAAAAGCGGCGCCATCCCAAAGACAGCGCCGCGTCGCTTATTTCTCTGCCATTTTCCTGTTCGGAAACGTTTTGTTAGGATTGTTCCGCCAGATACAGTTCCACTCGCCTGGTCAGACGCTTAATCAACTCCTCCTCCGTAATAGTCCCGTCCGTATACGCATATACCTCCTCTATCAGGATTGTGTTCAGATCCTTCGGGAAATATTTTCGCGGTCGGGCCTTTTCCAACAGTTCATACAGGAATCGGGCGTCATATTCCCTGTCATAATCCTCCCCCAGGGTGATCTGGGTGAATCCGTAAATGGTGGGCATGGACTGCTCATTCACCTGGGCGATCTGCTCTTCCAGCACATCCTTACGCACGCTCAGCCAGAAATTCGGATCCTTCATCCCCTCCGTCTGGCCCTCTTCTGACAGCAGCATCCGCAAAAAAGTACCCGCCACCCGTTTCTCCTCATCGGTGGCTGTAATCCTCACCGCCAGAGGATCCTGACCATAGATATAATGGGCCGCCCCCTCCCGGGCGGGGAAACCGATATAATTGGCCTCCTCCCCGTAGCAGAGACGGTACAGGTCAATCAGTTCAGGCCTTCGGACGTCAATGATATTGCAGAATACCTTCCCCTCCAGCATGGGTTCCACCGACTCAATATTTTCCTGCTCCGTGCAATATTTCATTCCCAGACGCAAAACTCTGCGGAATTCCTCACTGTCAAAATAGGTCTCGCCGCTCCCGGCGTCCAGCACATAATTGTCCTCCAGTCCATGAAGCAGAAAGTTGGATATAAAAATCCAGGGACTGTTCTGGCCATTGTAAATCGCCTGGATGGATGAATCCGCCTCAATCAGGTCCAGAAAGGTTTTATAATCCCAGTCCGTGGGCTCCTCCTTCGGGATCACCACCGTCTGCAGGCCAAAGCTGTAGACCACCCCGTACAGGGTTCCGTCGATCTCCCCCAGTTCCATGGCCTTGGGAATCAGCGCCTCCTCCCATGCCTCCCCGGCGAAAAGGCCCTCCAGAGGCGTCCACAGCTTTTGGTTCCCCTCAAAGCCGGTAAGCATGGTGTCCACCAGCACCGGTCCCCTTCCCGCCGCCAGTTCCGTCAGCAGCGCCGTTCTGTCATAATCCGTCTTGAGCTCTATGTGATAGGCGGGATATTTTTTGTTGAACGCCACCACAGTGGGATAATACACCTCCCGCATGGCGGAGGGCACCGCAAAAACGATCTTCCGAATCTCCACCTGCTCCCGGGTGGGTTCCAGGCACAGCAGATTTCCATCTCCGTTATTATCCGTATAAATCAGGTTGACGCGTCCATCCTCCCGGATCTGTAATTCCTCGATCTGGGAAATTCCGATCCCATGGTTGCTCCAGAGATAGAGATCTTCTGTGGCATTCCCCGCCAGATCCGCAAGGTGAAGCCCCTTGTTGTCCGCAAACAGCAGGGTTTTCTCGTCCCACAGCGTGTAATAGCAGTTTTCCGTCCTCCAGAGGGCTTTCGGCGCATCCTCTCCAAATTCCGCCAGCAGAACCGTCTCCCCGGTCCCGGGATCCACATACTCCAGTCGGCTTCCCGTCCTTCTGCCCTGACTGTCCGTTAGCTGTGACAAAAGGCCAACCCTGCCGTCATACAGAGATACCAGCCTGATCGCATTCCCTGAGCAATCCCCTTTAAACAGAAGTTCTCCCTCTGCATCCGCAATTATGTAGCAGGTTTTCGACGGCTTTGAATCGTCCACCAACTGACTGCCTATATAACAGGTGGTAAAATGGATATTGCCCTCCTGATCCACCAAGATATGAGAGGGCGACTCTCCCCCGTCATCGGCCAGAAAATCTATGGATATCCTTCGCAGGATCTGCTGCTGTCCGTCCACTTCAAAGAATTGGTAGGTCTTTTCTGCATCCTCCGCAACCACAAAATCCCACATCATGAAATGGTCGCTCCCCATGATGCTGCCGATTCCCCACGCCTGATTGTGAGTATCGTCCCGAAAAGCCAGTCTGACGGAGTTTTCCCCTCCCTGGTCCGTAACGGTCTTTAACTCGTCCCAACATTCCTCCAGGGATTCAAAAAGATGCTTTTTAAACACGGCTCCGCAGGTGCTTCCCAGAGCATATTCCCTGGCGCCTCCCACGATTCCCACTTCCTGAGGTTTCAGAGGAAAAGACGCTGTGGCCGAATAGGCATCCAGGGAATTATCCCGCCAGGTTTCCTCTTCCAGCAGCAGTTCCTGAAAAAACAGATCTTCCCCGGAAGCACTCGGCTCTTCGCTGGTGAATTCCCCATTCGCTCCAGAGACTTCCTGTCCTTCCCCTGTATGGTTCTCTCCGCCGCATCCATGTAAAAAAGCAGTCGCAAGCATCCACAATAACAATAATTTAATTCTTCGCCTCATGTGATTTTACCTCTATAGATGTTTCACGCTATGTACGGTTCTTACATAGTGGGGATGGGCCCCCTGGGTATCATTCATCTTGTTGCAAATTCTACAGATATAATTGCACCATTGATACTGGTCTGTCCGCTTACAATCGTCCTTATAAATCGGATTACCATTCTGATCCTCTCCATACAAATATACGCAGACACCTTTATCTACGGAATACCCCGCGTCCGCGCGTCTGCATACGGCAAACTCATGCACATGAGTCGCTTCGGGCAGACCGCTTTCGTCGCATACAGATGCCAGGGAAGCAAATCCACTGCCTGTCAAAAGCGTTGCCATAAGACCAATTACTCCCATTTTTCTTATCATATAAGCCCACTTTCTTGATGATAATCAGCAGTTCCATTTGTTCCGTCTTTAAGTATTCTTTTCTTACATTTCACTGCCGCTTTCTTTCACCTCCCCACTTCCCCTTATAGCGCTCATAATATACCAACTTCTAATCTATGATTAGACTATACGCTAAATATTAAAGCCTTTATGTTTATAGATATTTATATGGTTTTCTATATTTTTAATTATAAATTATCATTCAAATCACGTCAATATAAATTCAAGAACGTAAATATATTCATTCGTCTATATATTATATTATGCCAGACATCTTCCATATATAAGATAGCAGGCCTGGATCCCATTCCCAACTTACAGATCAGCTGCCGTAAGTCGAGAGCAGTCATCGCAGGGCAGAGGGAACGGGCAAGGCCACAGATGCCTGTAAAGATAAGGCAAGAGGAACAAGAGGAGCAAGAGGAATAGCAAGAGGAATATAAGCAAATTAAATGGAAAGTTACGTGCGTTTATGATAAGATAATGGCGTTGCGTAGTTTAACAGATCTGGCATTCTTTTGAGGTGAAAATATGGAACATATGGCACAGTTGGACGGAATCGTAACCGGATTTAATGTCACAGAGCATTGTATTGACTGTATGTGTGGAAAAAATCTAGTTAAAATTGATAAATGCTCCCGGGAGATTATCTGTCAAAAGCCGGTTTTTGAGAAAGAAGGATTATCAAGGAAACTAACCGCAGATAATGAGCAGATTTTTATATATGATTTCTGCACACTTTATGTATTAGACCAAAAAAATTATGAAATTATGGGTAAATGGCGATTAGGGAATGATTTAAGTTCTGATATATGCGGAATAGCCGTTGATAGTAATACGATTTATTGTTCGATCCGCAACGGAACGATTATTACCGTTGACAGACAGTCGTATCTGGCTGAAGAGTTTATTGTTTCCGAAAGCAGTATGTGGAGCATTATCACATATGATTCATATCTGGTTAGTGGAACAGTAGACGGGAAAGTGCTGTTATTAGACAAATCAACTCTTTCTATTGAAAAAGAACTTGTTTTAGGGAAGAAAAATATCGGTAGTTTATACATGGATGGGGAAACCTTATATGCCGCAAGCCACGATGGAAAACTTTTTAAAATCTGTATGAAAAACTTTGAAATCGAGTCTTCCATAAGGAATGTACACAAAAAGATGTATGATTGCGCGGGGATCTATGAGGATATGCTGATAACAGTTTCTCATCCCTGCTCGGAAGTCGCCTTTTGGAATAAAAATACCTTAGAAAAGATAAACGTAATCCATATTCCACTAAAGCTATCGGGACGGACGCATATAGAAAATAATTTTATGTATATATCTTCTCGCAATATTTTAGGAATTGACAGGATGAACTTGAATGCGTTTTTTTGTTTTCAGAACTAACTTACAGCAAGAAATGTTAAGCAAGAATAAATATGCGTGGTACAATATTTATTAAGAGTTGCAGCTCAATTATGGGAGTAAATGCAAATGAACTATTTTTACAAAATCAGCGAGGCAATTAAATATATAGATGCTCATCTCAATGATACATTATCCGTGCGGGTGATTGCGGAACAATTTGCTTTTTCTCCATACTATTTTCACAGGTTGTTTACATCTGTTGTGGGCAAATCCATGATTGCTTATATTCGCGACAGGAAGATTGCTTATGCGTGCAAAATGCTGTATGAAACAGACCGAAAAGTGTTGGACATTGCGCTTGATCTTGGATTTGACTCTGCACAGGGTTTTTCCAGAACTTTTAAATCAATTACAGGGATGTCCCCAACGGAGTACCGCAACAGAAAAATTGCGCCATGTATTGTTCCTGCGAACGAACTTGTAAAACGGTTTACCAACCGTTTAAAAGGAGGTATTTTGATGAATCCTAACATGATAAAGAAGGATCAAATGATTTTGGCGGGAGTATCGGGTTCTGGTAATGAAACGGCGGAAATATGGAAACATTTTATGAATCTTTATAAGGAAGTCCCGCCTGCAGGCAAAATAACCGATGATAGCTATGAAGTACGCATCTATGACAATGCGACGGAAAGGGAAAGCGTCTTTGTCGGTTGTGAAGTAAACAGCCACTGCAATAGCAGCTGCGGCGGATATGAAATCTTTCATATTCCTTCTTCCGCATATGCTTCCTTTGACGTATATGTGAATGAGGGGTATGAAAGCGAAAACCATGCCATGGAAGAGTGGCTGGCTTCCAATGAAAAGGGATATGTCAGGAATTTGCTGGAAGGGAAGCCATATTGCATCGAACATTATGATGCACGATTTGATGACAGCAATGAGGAATCCATTGTGGAAATCTGGTTGCCTGTAAAAATATGAAACAACCACTGGCACAATCAAAACAGAATCATTACACAACGCCAGGGCGTATAGAAAACAACTATGCGCTCTATTTTTATATAAAGAATCAGGTTAAAGAGCAAAATACATCGAGGCAGGACAACGAGCCAGCTGAACCCCACAAAAATCATCTTAAAAGGCATTATGCAGGCACCGAGAAATAGAAAACCGTATTTAAGCCAATGGCCAGGGAACCAACTGGTAGAATAAATTTTTGCAGGGCATCCCGCAGTAGACATAAAGAAAAAGCCTCACAGGCCGTCCAGGTCTGCGAGGCTTTTACCATAGAACAGATGTCAAATCGAAGATCACTCCACGATTCTGACCACCGCATTGTCTTTCAATTCTCCAGTAGAAGTCAAAATGATCTGTGTCTCCTCGGACAGAGAAACTGATTCAATGGCCGCATAACGGCTGTTTCGGTCCAGCACCTCCACATAGAGGACACTGGCATGCCACTCCACCCCCAGGATGCCGTTCTGCTGCCGCAGGGTATAGACATAAAAGTTTCCGTTACCGTCCTGATGCAGGGCGGACAGAGGTATTACCATGCTGTAATTGTCCGACTGCCAGGTACTCTGCAGCGTGACCTGCTGCCCCAGTTCCATCCCCTCTCCCGTCACGTCAAGCCAGAGCAGGACGCCGCCGTCCTCCTGGGGCTCCATATAACCTACGACTCCCTCCCGGCTCTGCTTGCCTCCGCTGACTGTCTCAAACCCCATCTGCATCCTGGTTCCCACTGACACATATTTCGCCTGTTCCCTGGTCAGTCTGGCCGCCAAAGTCCGCAGGCCGTCATCCGGCGTATAGAGCAGTCCCGCCGTGTCCGGAGTCCGCTGGCCCACATCCACACACAGCCGGGTAATTTTCCCGCTCTCCCGGGCATAGATCCACCCCTCCGCCTCCAGAAGTTCCTCCAATTCTCGAATCTCTTCCTGCAGGTATGCCTGTTCCAGCTTTGCCAGGTCCGCCGCCGCCCGATAACTGCCGGAGGCAGACGCCCAGGCATCCTCCACGCTCCGCCAGGCCGCCTGCAGCCTGTCCTCATGAGCCAGCTGGGCGTCCTCCGCCGCCTTGGCTGCGGCTATTACCACCTGTTCCTGCGAAGTCACCTGGGTCTGGCACTGCCGAACCTGGGACTCCAACTCCCCAATCTGCTGCCGAAGAGCGGAAAGATCCTGGGCCCCGCCATCCCCTCCGCTGACAGACATGCCCTGGGCCGTCTCCTGCCCCTCCAGCTCCTTACGGGCCTGATCCAGTTCTTTCCGGGCCCGGTCCAGTTCCCTGCTCAGGCCGTCCAGCACCGACTGGGCCCGTATAAAATCTTCCCTGGCCCGACTCATCTCCAGTTCTCCGCTTTTCCTGGCACTCTCATAATCCTCCTGGGCCCTGGCCAATGTTCTGGTTCCCTCCTGCCGGCTCTCCGTCCCCTGGCTCTCCGCCTCCCGCTGTTGGTATGCCTGCCTTTGCAATTCCAGTTTCTTACCCGCCAGAATATGTTCCAGATCCTCTATGTCCAGTTGGAAAAGCGGCTCCCCTTCCCGGAAGCTGTCTCCCTTCTGCACGGCCAGGGAAGCCACCCGCAGCCCGGCCGGGGTGTAAACGCCATACTCCTGCCCCGTTTCCACGGCCCCCGACGCGGATACAGGGTGATACAGAGACATTTCCCTGGGGACAGTGATGCTCACCTGGGGAAGTTTTGCCGTGTAAATGCCTTTCGTCACCAGACTGCAAACTCCCATGACCAATAAAAATATGATAAATCCAGCGATTACCGCTCTTCTTTTTTTATCCATGTCTCTCCTTCTTTTCAACCTGTCTTTGCTGCGTCCCCCTGCTTCTATGCCTTCAGCCCTGAAGTGATGATCCCCTGCTCCAGCGCGTCATGGAATATGGCAAACACGAAGAGGGATACCGCCAGGGTAATCACGCTGGCCCCGCAGGCGTAACCCGCCTGATCCATGGCAATCTCCGGCAGATACAGGGACAGGGGCCACAGGGACTTATCCTGCAAAAAAGTCAGCGGCTCCTCCATCATGTTCCAACTCTCCAGAAAGCTCAAGATCATTGCCGCCAGAATGCCGCCCTGGGCCGCCGGCAGGCCCACCCGGATAAAACTCTGCCATTCACCTGCGCCATCCACCCGCGCCGCCTCCAGCAGCTCCGCCGGAATTCCTGCGAAACTCCTGTAGATCAGAAACACGGGAAATGTGGAAAATATGGCGGGCAGTATCATCGCCCACCGGGTGTCGATCAGCCCCACCGCCTGGAGAACCAGATATTTGGACAGCATGGTCACCTGGAAGGGCAGCAGCATCAGGATCACATACAGGGAAAACAGTACATTCCTGCCCCGGAACCGATATACCGCAAAGGCCCATGCCGCCGGCACGGCCACCACCAGCTGCCCCAGCAGGATGCTCCCCGTCATCCCCAGGGAATTCCAGAACAGCCTGAAAAAAGCCGGGGAGAGGAACAGAAGCCGTTTATAATGTTCCAGCGTGGGATACGCCGGGATCCAGCGCCAGGTAATGTATTCCTGGTTGTCCCGCAGATACCCCATGGCGCGCTGCCTCCACTCCAGGCTGTCCGCCAGGGAACCGCTGGCCAGCAGCAGCACTGGCAGGCAGATTATGGCTCCAAGCCCTATAAAAACCACCCCCAGCAGATATTTGGACAACTTCTTTTTCACAACCATACCTCCGTTCCCATTCTCATCCTTTCCGAAGCGTGTCTGAAACTTCATTCCCGCCATCTGCACGCCCTGCTTGGCGTGATTTTGGATTTAAATGCAGTCAATGCTGCCCGCTGCGCCTCCTTCAGCCTCCCGATTCGTCTCCCGCCCGGTCCCACAGCCGCTGCAGCAGCAGGGACAGCGCTCCAAGCGCCAGCGCCATCAAGATGGCCCCCGCCGCCAGCTTATCCATGTCCAGTTTGGTATACCAGTTCTGGAATAAATGCTGCAGCAGATAGATGTCCTCTTGGGGATACGCGCCGCTGACCAGGTATGCCTCCCGGAAAGATTTAAAGGCATTCAGCATGGACAACACCGTGATGGTGTAGGCGCTGCCCTTCAGGTTGGGCAGGGTGATCCGAAAAAAACACCGCACCCGCCCGGCCCCGTCCACCCGGGCTGCCTCGGTGAGCTGGGCCGGGATGGCCTTAAGCCCCGCCAGCCACAGCACCATGGTATAGCCCAAATTCTTCCACACATAGCTGCCCACCAGGATGAGCAGAGCCGTCCGCTCCCCCATGAAGTCCACATGAGTTCCCATCCAGGCATTCAGAAAACCCTGTTTGGAAAAGAGAAGCCTCCACACCAGTACCACTGTGGCCGCCGGGACAGCCATGGGCAGCAGATACAGGGCCTTGAACCGCTCCAGCCGGGGAATCTGGCAGACCACCAGGGCCAGCAGCAGACTCAGAGCCAAAAGCAGGGGCAGACAAAGTCCCAGAAAGCGCAGGGTATTCCCTGCCGCCAGCCGGAATGCCGGATTGGTCAGCACGTTTCCATAGTTTGCCAGTCCCACCCACTGCCCCGAAAGCGCTGTGGTGAAGGAACGCCGCAGCACATCCCCGGTGGGAAGCAGTACCAGATATCCCACCCCCAGCAGGCTGGGAGCCAGGAACCACAGTCCCCGGCTCCCGCCTCTCTTTCTCCTTCCGCTCCCCTCTAATTTTTTTGTCTTACAGATTCTGTCTTTCTCTTTCAAACCCATAACGCAAATGATCCTTCCGCCTCCCGGTCTATTCCGCCAGATAGAGGGCAACCTTCTTCTCGATCTCCTTCACTGCCTCCTCAACCGTCAGTTCCCCCGTCAGCGCTTTCTGTCCCTCTTCCACCACGGCTTCATAGACCCTGCTGTCACATTGACCGACCCCCTGACAGGTCTCCATGAGCTGCCGAAGTGTTTCCATGGCTTCCTGGGTCGGAATATCCATATTGATGGCATATTCCTTGCCGTTGATATCCTCAAACCCCATGTACCCCCCTACTTCTTCCTCCAGGTCCTTACTAATCTGAGCCTCCAGCACGTCCCAGTTGGCAGTGCCGCCAAGCAGGTAGCTTTCCTTGCAGAAACGCGAGGACAGCGCATACGCCACCAGTTCCAACGCCTGCTCCTTTACTTTGGACGCCTCGTTCACCGCCAGGATATTGGATGCTTTCCCCATATTCGGGGACTGTCCCGGCATGGGTACCAGAGCCATATCCAACAGTTCCAGTTCTACTGCCACAGTGTTGTAACCTCCCATCACGGACAGCGTGTTATTCACCAGGCCCATGGCATAGGGCTGCCCGAAGTACATGGCATTCCCCAGTTGATAGCCCGCATCTGTGCGGATAGCGGGCCTGCCCTCCACCAGCATCTGCTGCTCCTCCATGGCCTCCGCCTCCCTGAGGGTGATCCCGGAAGTCTGGGCGTCATAGATTCTCCTGGCCAGTGTCAGAAATTCCTGTACCGCTTCCCTGTTTATGCCGCCGTCCTCATTCATCCAGCTGTCTGAAGAGCCTATGGCCAACAGCTCCAGGGCCTCCCTGGCGCTGCCAAAGCCAAACAGAGAACCCTGGGGCCGGGATGCCCTGGCCGCCTCCGCCAGATCCGCCAGATCCGCCAGGCTGGTCACGTTCTGTATCTGATCCCGCGCCCCCATCAACACGGGAAGAGCCATGGACATGGGCATGGCATACTGCCCGCCATCCCTCTGGTAGGAGGTCCTTACCGCATCCATATAGCGCTCTCCTGTGCCCTCCAGGGCAGCTGTCAGATCCGCCAGCACCCCCTTCTCCACATAGGTATCATAGGAAAGTCCGTCCAACAGCAACACA
The DNA here is from genome assembly GCA_022797535.1 of Lachnospiraceae bacterium. GTDB lineage: Bacteria > Bacillota > Clostridia > Lachnospirales > Lachnospiraceae > Acetatifactor. Next base: position 25,539 of record JAAWKU010000001.1, read on the forward strand.
TCCGGCCCATTGCCGGTGGCCAGTTCCGTACTCAGTACTTTCAGAGCGTCCTCCTTTGTCATTCCCGTATCCTCGCTCAGGGGATGCTCATAAGTAATATAGAAATCTGGATGTGACTGGGCAAAGGCACTGACCACCCTCTCCATATCTTCGTCCGCATATAGTCCCCATACCCGCAGAAGATTCTCCGGCATGGCAGACGCAGTGGGATCATAGACATACTGCTTCAAATCTCCATTGCTATAGGCTACCCAGAACGCATCCCCCATCTGCAGTACGCCCACCAGGCCCAGCAGCGGATTGCTCATACTGCACAGAGAGCCGTCGATCAGCTGCTCCACAGTACTGCCAAAGAGCGTGTGACGATACAATCCCTTATCTGTCACCAGATACAGACTTTTTTCCTCCTGGGGAGAAAGATACAACAGATAGGGCCTGCTGCCCACATCCCCGTACCGTCCCAGCCAGGGCAATATAAATTCACCCAGTGCCGGATCCTCTTCCCCCATCCTGTTCTCCGCCAGATCATAGATCTGTAAGTCCTCTCCCTGAATCATCAGATATTGTCCGCAGACTGTCAGGTAGTCACACCGGGTACTGAGTTCCGTCAGCACCTCCATACTGCCGTCCTCACCGTTCACGCGGTAAACACGGTCAGAAGAGCCCAGATAGAAGTCCCCCTTTTCATCCCAGACCGCCGTGTTTATATATTCCTGTTCCAGCCCTTCCAGCGGGATACGGCTGCCGTCCGCCAGAAACAGCAGGTTTACACGGCTGTAGTTTTCAAAATCCGTGTTGCCGTCCTCATCCTTCTGAAATTGAATATATCCCAGCACGCTGCTTCCTGACCGGTTCTGGCAGTAGTAACTGTCCACCCCCATATTTAATGCCTGCTGTACTTCCTCGGGCGCCTGACTTTCCAGCTGCCAGCTCTGGCCCTGATCCCGGGAGCGGTACAGGCTGCCGTCCCGGGCGATGAGTTCCGCTCCCTCTCCGCCCAGCCGCAGGTCCCGCAGGCCCTCTATTTCCTCCGGCAATTCGATGGGGGACTCCATATAACGTCCCATGACCGTCTGGCCTTCCTCATTTGCCACAGCGCTTCCCTGGGTTCCCATATTCCCGGCTGCGCCGTCCTGCCCGCCGTCCCCGTTCTCCGGGCCGCTGAGCCCGCAGCCCGCCAACAGCATGGCCGCCAATCCCAAAGCCAATATTCGTTTCATTCTCTTTTTCATTTCCTCTCATTCCTTTCTATCCCGGCCCGCCATGCCCGGCACAGCCCCCCTTCTGAGACAGGCCACTTCTGAGGCTTATGCCCTTTGCCGGGGCCTCCTGTCCCGCCCCGGCAGACATGTTCTGCTGCCTTGATGGTTCACAGTATAACAGAGGAATCTCTAATCCGCCTCTAATCTTTCTCAAATTTTCCTCTACAGGCATATCTTACAATTTTTAAAGATTAAATAGAGAAAACTATGTTAATATAAATAAGGAATTTTTGAGTTTATACATGGAAAGTCATGTTTTTAAAAACATCAGGTAATTGCAAAACTCAGTAACTATGTAAGTATCATTATGCAAATTGTATCTTCCAAGGCAGGCTCGTTTTTGCTCCGTTCTCATCGCAGCGGTATATAAGATGCCAAAATACGGCATCTAAGTACCGACGATGAGAGAGGGCCTGCTTATGGAATATACAATCTGCACTATTCGGTATCAGAAAAAGGTAGTTTCACTATTGCCTATTTAAAAACATGGTAGAGAGGAATTTTGGAATATGCGTATATTGCTGATTGAGGACGATCCCAGATTAAACGAAGCCCTGTGCTGCGCTCTGCGGCAGGAGGGCTATGAGGTGGATGCCTGCCTGAACGGGCAGGAGGGATTATACTATATGGAGACGGGCACTGCGGATCTGGTTCTTCTGGACCGGATGCTGCCCGGGCTGTCCGGGGAAGAACTGCTGCGGACCCGACGGAAAGCCGGAGATACCACGCCGGTGCTGATGCTCACAGCCATGGGCACCCTGTCGGACCGGGTCACGGGGCTTGACCTGGGAGCGGACGACTATCTGGTCAAACCCTTCGCCATGGAGGAACTTATGGCCAGGATCCGCAGCCTTTCCCGCCGGGGCGGAGGCTTTCATGTGGACAGCGGAGAACTGGCCTGGGGAGACTTAACATTAGCGGAACTCTCCTGTCAGCTGCGGGGCCCCGGCGGTGAATGCACCCTGTCTCGCCGGGAGTGCGGCCTGCTCTGCGCCCTGCTGCGCCACCCCCGGCAGACGCTGGGCCGAAGCCAGCTGCTGCTCAGTGTATGGGGACCGGACACCGAAGTGGAGGACGGCAATCTGGACAATTATATTTTCTTCCTGCGCAAAAGACTGAGGAGCCTGAACTCCCGGGCGGCGATCCAGACCGTCCGGGGCGTGGGATACCGGCTGACCATGCAATCGGAGGACGCCCTATGAATGAGCAGACCCTTTTCCGGGCGGCCCACCGCCGCCTGACCCTTCTCTGCGCCGGTATTACCGCCGCCATCCTCTGCCTGTTTTCCTGCCTCTACCTCATTCTGGCGGAAAGGACGCTGCTGGACAGCCAGTGGAACGCTTTCCGTCAGGATATGGTCAATCTTACCAGCAGCCTGGGGCAACAGGCCGTGATCACCCATGTCTATCTCAACAGCCTGGAACAGAACAACGAATATCAGATCTACCTGTGGGACCAGGACGTACCCTTCCGTTTCAACCAGGTTCCCCACCATAACCTGTCTTTACAAGTCCAGGAACTGCTGTTGTCCTATCTGCCCCGGGAGGACGCGCATTCCCGTCAGGAAATGGCGGATAGCCATAAAAGCAGGACTCTCCCTACCGGAGAAATATGCTCGCTCCTGTCATCGGGAGAAAACTGGGCAATGCTGCATCTGAAGGCAGACCAGGGCCGGGACTATCAGGTATACCTGGCCCGTCTCACCATCGGCCAGCCCTCCGGCCATCAACTGCTGACAGCCGCCGGGAACCCGGGCATCACACTGCTGGTGGCCTCCTCCCGGCAGGGTCTCAACAGACAGTTCTGGGGCCAAAGACTGCGCTTTCTTCTGATTGATCTGGCCGGCATCCTGCTTTTAACCCTGTTTGCTTATTTTTTCACAGGGAGGATGCTGCGTCCCCTATTGGAAAGTCACCGCAGACAGACCCGCTTCATTGCGGACGCCTCCCATGAACTGCGCACTCCCCTTGCCGTGATCCGGGCCTGTATGCATGCCAGACCCCCTGCCTATGAGCAGACCATAGACCAGGAATGTGCCCACATGGGCCGACTGATCGAGGATCTGCTGACCCTCAGCCGGCTGGAGACGGCCCAGGGCCAGGGGGATCTGCTGCCCAGCCGGCAGGACGTGGACCTGGATACGCTGCTTTTGAATGTCTATGAACAGATGGAACTGCTGGCAGCCCGGAAAAAGATTCATCTGAAACTGCATCTGCCCCAGGATTCCCTGCCTCATGTAAAAGGCGATCCCCACAAACTGCAGCAGCTTCTTGTGATCCTGCTGCAAAATGCCTTAAGCTACACCCAGGAAGGCGGCAGAGTGACCCTGGAGGCGGAACTTTCCCGGCGTTCGAAGACCGGAAACGATGCCGGGATAAAAAAGAATGTTTCCACAGTCTATATCCGGGTCATGGACAACGGCCCCGGCATTTCGGAAGCAGACAAGCCCCACATCTTTGAGCGTTTCTATCGCGCCCAGCGCTCCCGCACGGACCGCTCCCACTTCGGGCTGGGACTGTGCATCGCCCAGGAGATCGCTCAGGCCCACGGCGCCTCCCTGACGGTAACGGATACCCAGGGCGGAGGCGCCACCTTTGGCTTCACACTGCGCCCCCCGTCCTGACAGACCGGGATCACCGCTTCTCGATGATCTGATCAATAAGGCCAAAATCCAGGGCCTCCCTGGCAGACATATAATTGTCCCGCTCCGTGGCGGCTGCGATCTCCTCCTCCGTCCTTCCCGTGTTCCGGGCCATGATCTGATTCAGTATCCTCTTGCTGCGCTGGATATGATCCGACACAATGCGGATATCCGTGGCCTGCCCCTTGACGCCCCCGGCAATGGCGGGCTGGTGGATCATAATCTCCGAATTGGGAAGAGCCATGCGCTTCCCCCTGGTCCCTCCGCACAGCAAAAAGGCCCCGAAGCTGGCCGCCAGCCCCAGGCAGATGGTGGAGACGTCACATTTGATATACTGCATGGTATCATAGATGGCGAGTCCTGCCGATATGGAGCCGCCGGGGCTGTTGATATAAAGCCGGATATCCTTTTCCGGATCCTGGGACTCCAAAAACAGCATCTGAGCCACCACCAGGCCTGCCGAAATCTCACTGACTTCCTCTCCCAGAAAGATAATCCGGTCCGCCAGCAGCCGAGAGTAAATATCATAACTCCGCTCCCCCCCTGCCGGTCTGTTCTACCACATAAGGCACCAGACTCATGCCGCCAGCCCTCCTTTCCGGAAAAGGCCCGAGGTCAGCACATATTTCATCTGAAGTCTGATCCGTTTCTGCCTGGGAATATACTGCCCAGCACGTCTGTATTGCTGGGGCGTACATCCATATTCCTGGTGAAATGCCTGGGTGAATGCCTGCTGAGAACCATAGCCTGCGTCAAAGGCTATATCCAGGATGGAATACCCGGTCTGAACCAGCTTTCCTGCCGCCTCGCTCAGCCTCCTGCCCTGGATGTATTTGTGCACCGTGATACCCGTTTTTTCCCGAAAGGCCCTGGCCACATAGTACTTGGAATAGTGCAATTCCTCCGCGATTCCCTCCAGAGACAATTCCTGCCCCAGATGTTCCTCTATATAGGAGAGAACCCTTTCCGTCACAGATACGTTATCCATTCATATATCCTCCCGATCAGCGTTCTGCATCCTGTACCCGGCGCCCATTGACAGAGCGGTTTTCAGTCCCCTGCGCATTATAAGACGCGCCGGGCGCTCAGGGTTCAGATGCCTTTACATACTTCAGGATAACATACTTCCAACCGGTTTGTTTGCATAAAAATTGCCCTTTTAGCGTCCGCTGCCCGCAGACGCCAGCGCCCGGGCGATGTCCTCCCGCATATCCAGCACCGCCGCCCGGGAGGCGTCCGCATAGTTCGCCGCGCCATAACCGGCGTACTTCTCCTGTTGGTAGGCGGCTATGATACCTCTGGAGGAGTTGATAATAGCTCCCAGGCCGTCCCTGTTGAAGAAATGCACCAGATCCGCGCCCCTGCCTCCCTGGGCTCCGTAACCAGGCACCAGGATGAACGCCCTGGGCATGATCTGCCGCAGGATCCTGCCCTGCTCCGGGTAAGTGGCTCCCACCACCGCGCCCACATAGCTGTAGCTATCGCCCATACATTCCTCTCCCCAGGCCGCCACCTGCTCTCCCACCAGTTCATAGACGGGCCTGCCATCCACCAGCTTGTCCTGCAGTTCGCCGCTGCTGGGATTGGATGTTTTTACCAGCACAAAGATACCTTTCTTCTCCTCCCGGCATACTTTAATAAAAGGCTTTACACCATCGGAACCCAGATAGGGATTCACCGTGACAAAGTCCTCGTCAAAGCCGCAGCAGGTATTTTGTCCCACCTGTACCCTGCCCAGATGGCCCACCGCATAGGCTTCGGAGGTGGAACCGATGTCCCCCCGCTTCACATCTCCGATGACCACCAGCCCTTTTTCCTTGCAGTAATCCACAGTCTTTTTAAACGCAATGACGCCGGGAACGCCGAATTGTTCGTACATGGCGATCTGAGGCTTCACCGCCGGGATCAGGTCGCATACGGCGTCCACGATTCCCTTATTGTACTGCCAGATGGCTTCCGCCGCTCCCTCCAGGGTCTCTCCATGCAAAGCGAATGCCGCCTCCTGGATCTGGGGTGGGATGAATTTCATCATGGGATCCAGTCCCACCACGATGGGGGCCCCTGTCTGCTGAATCCTGGCTATCAATCTGTTAATCATGCGCTTACTTCCTCCCTGTCTGTTTGTGGTTGATACACTTATGAAATCCATTTTAGAACATCCCACAAATAAAATCAATGATAAAATCCTTTCTTCCCATCCCAGGGGCTATGTGGTACAATGAAGGCATATTTCCGGACATCCTATGGGCCGGAACAGTCATATAAAACGCCCGGACCAGTGTGCCTGCACACTTGTCCCGGCAATTAAGGAGGCCGTCATGGACATAAAGGAATTCACCGATCTGCTGGTCACATCCAGCGAAAATTTTAATCAGGCCAAATTCATCCCCTGGTGGGAGGGGGATCACGAGAACGCCATCTATGCATATGATATACTGCCGGCGGAAACCGTACAGGCAGGGAATGTCTGCATCGCGGCATGCGGAAAGGAGGAACTGCTCTCACCGGTGGGCAGGCTGGGATTGACCCTGTTCCATCTTCTGGTATGGCACAACTTCTACGAAGCGGTGAAAAAACTGCTTTTGAGCGAAGAGACAGCGACAGAGGCAGTCAATCTGCCCGATCACAGGGGTCACGGCCTCACCCCCTTCCTGCTGGCCTGCTCCCGAGGGAATCTGGCCATGGTCAGACTGTTGCTGGAGCATGGAGCCGATGACAACCACTGCGATGAGAGGGGCATGAACGCCTTACATTTCCTGGCGTATCCCCGATTTGAGGGATTGGCCGTTGACTTCACCTGCCTGGGGCAGAGCGTGGAACAGCGGAGAGAGATTGCCCGACTGGTCTCCTGTGACGTCAATCAGAAGAACAAGAGCGGGCTCACCCCCCTGGAGCAGCTGCTGTCCACCCAGTACAGCTCCGGCTACACCTGGCCGCTGACGGAAATCTTTCTGGAAAAAGGGGCAAATACCGGATATGTGGACGAGGGCGGCAACACCCTCCTCATGATGGCCAGGAAGAACGGCCACAGCACGGCGGCGCTGCGACTGATGGAGAAATGCCCGGAACTGCTGGATGTGCCGGATCAAAACGGGGTAACTCCCCTGCAGCACGCCATTAATTTTCGCAATCATGCCATGTACCACGCCCTGCTGGGCCACGGGGCCAGGCCTGTATCGGACAGTTCCATGAACGACTTTCCCTTAAGCCAGGTCACCAGCAATGCGTTCTGCGATGTCTCCGGAGACAGCAGGGACGCTCTGGCTCTTGCGCTGTACATGACGGAAAAAATGATTCTGCAGATCGACCCGGATGATGATGACGAGATTGGCGAAGTTACAAATATCCTTCACAATGCCCTGATTTCAGACAAAGAAGCGCATGTGCTGGAAGTCTGTAAAAAAGCGGAAATCGACTTTACCCTTCCCATCCACTACCACGGTGATGTATTCTGCCTGCGGGACAAATGTCTCCATGCCGCCTATGGCATGGGCGTTATCAGGAAACTGGTACAGCTTGGGGTGGACATGAATCTGGCGGTGATAAAAGAACAGACCCCGGCCCATATTGTTGCCTCTCTGGACGGAAAAGACGAATCCTTTTTTGAAGAGGCGGCAAAACTTTTCTCCGTGGAATCCATGGAGCAGGCTGACAGCAACGGGAAGGCGGCCCTCCATCTCGCTGCGGAAAGAGGCCATACGGCCATGCTGCAGGTCATGATAGAAAAGGGCGTGAACGTCAATCTCACCCAGGACGCCCCGGGAGATGCCGGAGCCACGGCTCTTCACTGCGCCTGTGCCTTCGGCCATATAGACGCGGTGAAACTGCTCATGGACGCCGGGGCGGATGACACCCTGAAAAATCTGAAGGGCGAGACCCCGGCCCACTATGCCGTGATGAAGAAAAAATACGGCGGAGACTTAGAACCGGGCCAGAGGGCCGGGCTCCTGAGAGCGCTGAGGAACCTGGATCTGCCCCGGGAAGACGGAAAAACACCTCTTCTGCTGCTGCACGGAATTTATGGCTCCCAGGAACTTCTGCCCCTGTTTGTGGAGATGGGCGTGGATGTAAACCAGGCGGACAACCGGGGCATGACTTACCTGATGCAGAATACAGACAAGGATATGGCTAAGATTCTGCTCCGGGCCGGCGCCGATGTAAACCTGGCGGACAACCAGGGGAATACGGCGCTGCATTATGCCTTGGAAAATGGATCCCCAGGGGATGCCCGCTACCTGATCAAAAAAGGCGCCGATTACAACCGGCCCAACAACCAGGGCGTGACCCCAGTACAGATCGCCGTGGAAAAAGGATTTGACACGGTATTGGAACTTATGACGGACATAAAATAAGCCGTAAAAAGAATACCGGACAGACGCATAAAAGCGTTTGCACGGTATTCTTTTTACGGTCCTATTCAGCGGGCAAAATCCCCCCTTCCGTCAGGCAGTCAGAAACTAATGTGTGTATCTGGAATGGAGGGGAATCTGCTCCCTATTTTTTAGGACGCTTTTCATACTTCCCGCTTTTTCCCGTAACGCTCTCCCGGCTTTTCCGGGCATTGGAATCCATAATGACGCCCATACACAGGCTGAAAACCATCCCCAGTGCAAAGCCTAACCACACATTATTTAATACGATTCCCAGGATCATTCCCACTACGATCCCCACTACAAGATAAACGCCTGTCCATACCGTTTTCTGCTTGACAATGGAATAGGTCTCCACATTCCCTTCATTGCCGCGAAATACAAACCCCGCCTTTTGAACCGCGTTTACGCCCTTATCATTTTCATGTTCCACCCAGGATATAACCTCATATACATTCCTGTGCAGAAATGCCCAGTTTACCATCATCTTGATCACTTCCGTACCCAGGCCCCGGTTTCTGTATTTTGGCGCAAGTTCCACCTGCAGAGGCACGGTTCCAAGAAGTTTCTCCCCGGAAAAGGAGGCCGTTCCAATCTGCTCTTTCTCTCCCTTCCGGAAGGCAATAATCCAGTCGGACTCCCACAGATCTTCCACATTCGATGGTGTAATCGTTATGATATCGGATTTCAGCCAAAAATCATTTTTCTTCATTTCGCCTTCGTACCTCCTTTTTCTATTCCTATTATAACCCAATGTGCCGCGCATGGGAAGGTACATTTCCATTCTTCTCAATCGGTTCTCAATCAGTTTTCAATCAGTCAAACAAAATCTCCTCCACCGTCACAAAGGTATAGCCTTGTTCCAGCAATTCGTCCACCGCTTTCAAGGCCGCCTCCACGGAAGTATCATAGTAGTCGTGCAGCAGAATGATATCGTTCTCCTCCACCTTGCCCACAATCTTCTCCGTAATCCGGTCCACATTGCTGGAACACCAGTCCAGGGGATCCACCGTCCATAACACAGGAAACATATTTAATTCCTGTTCAAAGCTCTTGTCCCAGGAACCGTAGGGCGGACGGACATAGACCACCTCCTGACCAGTGATCCCCTCCAGGATCTCATTGGTCCTGATCAGTTCTTCCTTAAAAACCTCCCTGTTGCTCTTCCGAAGCTGCATATGGCTGTAGGTGTGGTTGCCGATCAGGTGTCCCTCTTCCTGCATGCGCCTTATGATGTCCGGGTGCAGTTCGGCATGTTCCCCCTCCGATGTCAATATACTGTTTATAAGTTTTTTTTAAGAAAACCTTATTTTCCGGCTTTCTCTCTCCCTCAAACCATACCTTGAGTTATTATACTGCCACAAAAACTCTTCACTGGTGTTACTATATTGTAAAATCTATTTTTTAAAAATACCTCCAGTCGATCTCAATATGCTGCTCGTCCTTTACCGCAATACTTCGGATAAATTTCTGCACGGTCTCCCGAGTCAGTTCGGCCGCCCCGCAATAAGCCAGCAACTCTGCAAAATCCTGCTTCTTGGAAAGCTCCGCCTCCACACGGTCCATATCCTTTTCCATTTCCAACAACAATGCTTCTGTTTCCTTTTCTCGTGCACGGATTCTGCTTATGCTGTCCTGATACGCCACGGCTGTATTGCTGCCTTCATCCGTCCTTTTTCCGGCTACATACCGCTCATAGCTTTCCAGTCTTTCCATCTGTAATGCCTTCTGCTGGGATTGCACGGACATTCTCTTCACTTTCAGTTCCTCCCTGTGCCGTTTCAGATCCTCTTCCCTTTCCCTCCAGATTTTGTCCCGATCCAACAGCACATTCATCTTCTGCTGTAATTCATACAATACAAATTGCTCCAGAAACATTGTGTTTGCCTTTTTGACACAGTTTGTTTCAGGTTTTACATACAGGTCAGGACAAGAGAAATAGGGATTCAAGCCCTTGCAGAACCGCAGGTTTTTCCCGCAGCATCCACATATCAGTTTCCCGGTCAAGGGATGCTTTTCTCCCGTCCCCTGGGCTTTGCCGCCGGTATGCCTCCTCTGTATTTCCTCAAACAACGCCCTGCTGATAATCGGAGCGTGATGATTATAGTAAATCTTCCAGTCCTCCTTGGCTCTGATATGGCCCCCGGCATTCCCATCCTTATAATATTTTCCGTACACCATGTCACCCACATACACCCTGTTCGTAAGAATGTGGCAGATCACAGAGCCGCGCCATAGAAATCCGGTCCCTTTGGGTTTTCGGCAGCTCCTTCCCTTTGCAGTCTCAAATTCAATGGGTGTTTTTACCCCTTCCGTATTAAAGGTTCTCGCAATCTGCACAGAAGTCATTCCAGCCAGCGCCATATCGAAAATGCGTCTGACCACTTCCGCTTCATCCTTTTCAATCAGAAGCCTATGCTTGTCATTGGGGTCCTTTTCATATCCAAACGGACAGTATGTACTTATATAGTTACCTTTTTCCCTTCTGACTGCAAGGGCGGATTTCACCTTCACGGACAGATCCCTGCTATAAAGATCATACAGAAGATTTCTGAAAGAAACATCTATATCCCCTACCCGCCCATCCCCCTCCATGCTGTCATACTGATCGTTCACGGAAATAAACCTGACCCCCATAAAAGGGAATATCTGCTCAATATAAGAACCCATTTCAATGTAATCCCTGGAAAATCGGGAAAAATCCTTGACGATGATACAGTCAAGCGCCGATTGCTTTACCAAATCCAGCATTTTCGTGACCCCCGGCCTGTTGAAATTCGTCCCGGAATAACCGTCATCCAGAAATTCCATCAGCCTGTAATAATCAAAATGCGTCTCCACAAAATGACGAAGCAACGCACGCTGCATTTTAATGCTGTTGCTCTCATCTTGAAAACCATTCTCCCCAGCCTTTTCATCTTCTTTGGACAAACGCACATAGAGGGCAATTCTAAGCTGTTCACCCAAGTCTGCCACCTCCCGTCAAAGTTTGCAGAAAATCTCTTCCCCGGAAACAATAGGTAATTTCAATCCGTTTATCCGGGAAAATGCTGATTTTTTCAATCAATGCCTGCATTAATTCTTTATCCGGCTCCGATTTTTCATTGAATTTCAATAATGCCCGTAGGAAACGGTTCCGGCTCTCAGTTATAACATCAAAGTTCCGCAGATTACGGTTGATTTCTTCCTGCCTGCCTTTCCGTTTCCGGGCCTGCTGCTCCTCTCCCTCCTTCCATTTGAGAAATACATCCTTTGAAGCCTCCCCGTTTCTGTATTTCAGGTACAGTTCACTTCCCCGCCTCTTTTCTCCTTCCATCTCTTTCAGGACCGACGCAAGTTGCTTTTCCAGCCTCCCCTTCTCTTTCTCTGACTCTTTCCTATTCCATTCTACCAGTTCCTTCGCCGTGATGCCGGTTAAGGCAAATTCTTGCTTTAGGGCTGCTTTGACAATCTGCTCCAGCGCATGTCCTGTAATATACTTTTTCTCACAACAAAACTGATCAACCCCGATAGATTTTCTACAATAATAAGCATATAACAGAATCTTGTGCTTGGAAGAAAACTCCCTGATGTAACCTGTCCTTCCCATCGGCGCGCCGCATTCGCCGCAGAAAAGAAGACCTTCAAAAATATCCCCCTTGCGAGTCACATATTTACGGCTCCCGCCCTTCCTATAATAAGATGCCTGCTGTTCAAGTCTCTCAGCAACGCTGAAAAACTTATCCTCGGAAATGATAGCCTCATGAGTGTTCTCCTTTGTGGACCAGTCCTTAGAGTCTATATCGCCTTTCTCTCTGATGTTGTATTTTTTCCCGCATGTCCTTGCCTGTACAAGACATCCCATGTAAAGCGGATTGGTTAAAATCAGTTTTACAGAGTCTCTGGACCATTGCTGGAGTTCATCCCCTTCCTCACAGAAAATGTGTCCATAACGGCGATATGCGCTGGGTCGGTGAACCTTTTTTTCATACAGCCATATCACTATCTCCTTTTGATTATTTCCCTCGTCATAGAGCCGAAAGATTTCTTTTACGATGTCCGAAGTCCCCTCCTCCACAAACAGGCATTTTTTCCCGTCAATCCATTCTGCCCTGTACCCATAAGGAGGGATTCCGCCAGTATAGCTGCCTTTCTCCCACTGCGCTTCCTTGGAACTCTTTACCTTGATCGAAATGTCTCTGGCATACATTTCGTTGGTCAGATTCTTCAGGTTTACTCCCAGTTCATCCCCTTCCGAAGTAAGACTGTCAAAACCGTCTGTTACCGCAATGAATCTGACCCCCAGAAAGGGAAATATTTTCTGAATATAATTTCCGGTTTCTATGTAATTTCTCCCGAATCTTGAAAAGTCCTTCACAATAATGCAGTCCACCTTATGCAGCCGCACATCCGTCATCAGGCGGTTAAAACCTTCACGCTCAAAATCGGTGCCCTTTTTCCCCAGATCGCTGTAGCATTCAAACAGAACCATATCCGTCTGCTGATTCAGATATGTTTTGGCAATCTCAATTTGCGTTTCGATAGACTCATTTTTTTCATTGTGTTTATCAACGGACAGCCTTGCATAGATGCCCACAGAATAAATTCTTCTATATTCGGCGGCATTCTGTTTGCCTTTTTTTGAAGTTCCAGCTATTTAAATCGCCTCCCTTCTATTTGCCGCAGACGCTTTTCGTTTTTTCCCTCCTCGGTCTGTATCCCCTGACAGATTCCGGGCCACTTGGGGAAATGCAGCGTCATACTCCGCCAGCATCAAAATTTTGCTGAATACCTCTCTGTTCTTCAATTCCAGACAAATTCGTTTGTCCTCATAAACCAGTATCCGGTCTATGAACGTAACCAGCACCTCTCTATTCAATTCTGTAAGTTCCAGAACTTCCTTGAATTTCTCCAGCCACACACCGCCCGATACGCCTGATTTGAAAAGGATACGGATCGTCTCCTCCTGTTTCTGGATAGCCTTCTGAATCCTTGCATACTGCTCCTCATAAATATCTCGGAAAGAATAGAAATCCTCCTGCGTGATAACTCCCGCCTTCAAATCTTCATACAGCCCGCTTCTCAGCGACCAATATTTTTCCTCTTCTCCACGAAGTCTCGCAATCTCTTTTCCAAATTGTTCCAGTTCGCTGAAATCAATTTCCATTCCTTGAATGCGGTAAAGCACCTTTGCCTCATCCATCGAAAGCATTGCCTGGGACCGCAGCCCTCTCAGCACTATATCTTTCAGCTCTCCTTCCCCAATACCGTGCCTTGTACAGCCCGCCCCCTTATTCTTCTTCGAGCAGATATACTGAGCCTTCTCCGTACCCTTATATCTGTATACCCTGCGGATCATAGGTTCCATGCAGTCGCCGCAAAACAACAAACCAGAAAAAATACGTGCCTTTCTCCCTTCCCGCGGCCCCCTGCATTCCATGGGAAGCAGCCTCTGTACACAGTCGAAGTCCTCCTTTGCAATAATGGGCTCATGGGTTCCTTCCACCCGGATCCACTCTCCCTCTGGCTTTTCTCTGCACTTATCCAATTTGTAATTAATCTTCTCCCTCTTACCCTGCACCATGGTTCCGATGTAAATTTCATTTTCAAGAATGCGCTTCACTGCCACCGGAGACCACTGTGCTTTCCTCCCAGCCGCAAATCCTGTTGTATATTTCTCTCCCTTTGATTTCTTATATTCAAGCGGAGATAATATACCTGTCTCGTTCAGCCTGTCTGCAATGGCAGCACTGCTCATCCCGTCCATCTTCCATGCAAAAATATTCCGCACAATCTGCGCCGCATATTCATCCGGCACCAGCTTGTTTTTGTCCACCGTACTTTTACAGTAGCCATAGACAGTAAATGCCCCGATAAATTCCCCTTTTTCTCTTTTCACCTTCTGGTGGCTCTTCACCTTGCAGGAAATATCCCTGCAGTAAGAGTCGTTTACAAAATTCTTTACCGGCAAAACCAGGGAAGTTTCATTGTAGTCCGCCGTCAAGGAATCGTAATGATCAGTAACTGCAATAAAACGCACATTTAAAGCCGGGAAGTCTTTTTGTATCAACCGCCCGGCTTCTATATAGTCTCGTCCAAATCTGGATAAGTCCTTTACAACGATACAGTCCACGTTTCCGGCCTGTACATCTTCCATCATCCGCCTGAACTCAGGACGGTCAAAATTCGCCCCGGAGTATCCGTCGTCCACATAGATATCATAAATCTTCATATCTTTCTGTCTCCGTACAAACGAACAAACCAGTTCTCTCTGTGAACGAATACTGTTGCTTTCTGCCCTGTCATAGGATGTTTCTTTTTCTTGGGATGTTTTTTCCCCAATAACACTGCCTCCGCTCCTCTCGAAACGTGCTTTTTTTATGGAATGTCTCTCTTCCATGGAATGCCTTCCGTCGACAATGTCCTCACGAGATAAACGGAGATAAATGCCCACACTATAAAATTCTTTCGCTTTCATCTGCGTTCCTCCTGATTAAGAATGTTGGCAGAACCCGTCCTACGGGGTTCACCAATTTCACGGGATTCAAGCACTTTGTCAGGATTTTTGCTGATTTGTCCTGACTTTAGGCTATCATCTATATTTCTCTGTGTGAGCATTTAGCACCGTATTTTTGACATTCTAGATACATATTCCACCATTCGGTCATCCATGTCTTTGTCGCAGTCCGCAAAAGTAAACTTCAGTATGTACTCCCCTGTCTTAACCAGAAAAGGGTTGCCAACCTGTTCAAGATAATTTCTTATCCTGCTTTCCACTGATCTGTTTTTGTCGATCTCAATACTGTTAATGTCCACCAACTGATCTCTGTCCGCCTGCATGATGTCCGCTTCTTTCATACGCTGTAATTCCTCTATTGTTATCAAACGCCCTCCTCCTCTTCCCTGCAAAATATGTCAGCATTCAGAATATTCTTTACCGGTCAATATCCTTTGTATCCAGAATATTCATTATTATTTTGTAGTTTTGTACATTCCCGGCATCTGATTCTACTATATGCAGACGGTTACTTGTCCTATTCATATATTATTTACCAAGACTCTATATTTTTCAGCCGTCTATTTTTATCCAATTAAATTTGCAAAACTCATTATATGCCACCGTCTTTTACGGCCAAGGTATCATTATGGGCTTTTCTACATAACAGGACAGAAAGACGAGAATTGTGTCGAGCTTAAAAGTCCTCGACCCCTTGGAACTGCGGTGTGTAGAAATAATAACTAATAACTCCATTAAAAGGCTTGATCTCGGCTTCGCAGAGAGCGGTATCAATCATCCCATAAGCCGAATAAACACTGTTTACCGCATTATCCAAACTTCGATTTTATATTCCTGTGTAATTCTATATGAATAGGGGAATTATTGGGCGGAGCACTCATTCATTATGTATTTTCCCGCCTGCAGATGCCACATTTTAGCATATTTTCCATTTAACATAAGTAGCTGCTCATGTGTTCCTTCCTCAATAATTCTTCCATGCTCCAGCATAATAATCCGATCGGCGTCTCTAGTTGTCGACAGACGATGCGAAATATAAAATACTGTTTTATTAGCAGCAACTTTCTGCATAGATTTATTCAAATTATACTCTGCAATAGGGTCCAAAGCGCTTGAAGGTTCATCCATAATCAATATATCCGCCTTTTTATAGAAAGCACGCGCAATGGCAATTTTCTGACTTTCTCCGCCCGAAAGATCCACTCCCCCCTCATCGAATTCCGTAGTAATAGATGTATAAAGTCCTTTGGGTAAAGAATCTAACCTTTTACCGAATCCACTATTGTCAAGCGCTTCTTCTACTTCTTTTTCCACTGTTTTTACATCTTTTACATCACTTAAAATAACATTTTCCAGCAATGTTGCACCATACATCTTGAAATCCTGAAAAATCACACCAATATGTTCATAATAATTATTTAAATTATATTCTTTAATATTTTTTCCATCATATCGAATTTCACCTGATGTTGGATCATAAAGACGCATAATCAGTTTCATTAATGTAGTTTTTCCCGCTCCATTATATCCGACGATCGCTATCTTCTCACCAGGTTTCACTTTTAAGGAAATATCATGAAGTATTTCCTCCGAATCCCAGGAATATTTAAAACACAAATTATTAATTTCTATTTCACCATGCTTATTTTGAACACATTCTCCTACTCCGCGTTTTATCTCTGGAATATAAGCGAGAAAATTTCTGATTTTCCCAATATACAAACTGTTTGCCCCGGCTGCCTGAATAGAATCTGCAAACATATTCATTCCCCTTTTCAAACCACCTGTACGATTAAAAAGTACTACTGCACTACTATAATCAATCGTATGAAAAAGCGCAGCTTGAAAAACCAGATAAATTACATATATTCCTTCTAATATGAAATTACCCGCTAAATAACTTTGTGCAAAAAGTAATCCTGTGCGTTTTGAGGCAATATGTTTTTTTTCATTTAAGATTATTTCATTACATTTGAGAAAATCACTAAGTAAATATTTTCCTAACTGGGGATATATACGCAATTCTTTTGCATAATCATTTAAATAGTAAACACGTTTAGTATAATCTCTTTTTCTCTCCCATGGAACAACTTGTAACTTTAATTCATAATCTAATCTATTTATTTTTTTAGCAAATATTAAACTTAATATAAAAGAAATAATAACAAAAATAATTCCAATTGCATCGGTCATCAAAAAAAAGAAACCTGTTGTCAGAACAAGCGTAATACTTTGAACAAACGTGTTTATTGATTTCAAAAAATCATCTACCGACTTCTGGGATTCTGCAACTACTAATACATATTCATTATAGAATCTGGGATCATCATAGCATTTCAAATCTAATTCAGCTGCCTTTTCGTACAATTGATTTTTTAGAGCCTGATATAATCTAGGTTTCGAATCTAATTGCATTCTATGTACGTAATACCCATCCGGTATCATGGCTACCATATACAAAATCAAAACGCCCCCAACTACCAGAAATGCTTTATAGAACGGTTCGCCATATTCAACACAATAGAGCACATAGCGTATTGCCACTGTGTGTTCTAAAAAAATCAAAAACTGCTGGCGGAAAGCATCATAAATTGTATATATCATAAATCCCGGCGAAGTCCGAAAGCAAAGCTTCCACATAAATATATGATTACTAACACTCTTTTCCATGCGTTACCTCCTTCAAATCAAATATTCCATTCTTTATATCATGTGCAGGTGTTGCTAAATAGTTTTCAGCTTGCTTCGTATACATATCAGCATATATACCTTTTTTCTCCATTAACATACTATGTGTACCTTCTTCTTTAATCTCTCCTCCTTCAAGCATAAACACCCAATCCGCATTTTGTACCGAAGATAATCGGTGTGATATAAAAAGAACCGTATTTTCTTTACAATTATTTTTTATGCTATCAAACAAATAAAACTCTGAAATAGGATCTAATGCACTCGACGGCTCATCAAATATCTTAACTGCACATCGCCTTGCAAAAGCCCGTGCAATACCTATTTTCTGAAACTCACCACCTGAGAGAACTGCTCCATCTTCAGAAAACTCTTTTGTCAGCATTGCATCAATATCGTGAGGCAAAGTTTTAACTTTCTCGTATACATCTGCCATCCTCAATGCCTCTTTCACAAGATCTCTGTCTTTCTCACTTACTTCACCTAATAAGACATTTTCTGCAACGGACATAGAGAATATACTACAATTTTGAAATGCCGTTCCAAACAACGCACGATACTTCTGTAAATTGTACTCCTTTATATTTCTTCCGTTACAAAATATTTCGCCCTCAGTAGGATCATAGAATCTCATCAATAGCTTAATAAGCGTTGATTTACCTGCTCCATTGTGTCCGACGAGCGCATAATTCTTCCCTTTTCTAATCTCTAATGAAAGATTACGAATTACCATTTTATCTTTATACATAAAGCTTACATTCTTAAACTCTATAGTTTTAATTTCCTCACCGGGATCAATTCCATCGTAATCCTCCGGAATCTTTTCTTCATATTCCAAAAAAGATCTCAGATTCCAAATAAATAGTCCATTCTTAAATCCTTTCATTAAAGATTCCGTAAAAGAAATCAAAATCCAAGTAGATGAAACCATTATACTGGTAATAACAGATAATTCTGCTAAATTTAGTGCGTGGGTGACCAAGGAACGATAAGCCCCATAAATCAGTAGCCCTTCAAAAATGAAACTAAATGTAAAAATTACTTGAAGCCAATGAAAAATCATTCCTTTAAAAGTGTATTTATGCGCTGTGTTAATTAATTCTTGTATCGCTTCGCTATAATGTTTCTTCATTAACGAGAAAACATTTGTGAGACGAATCTCTTTCGCATAATCGGTCATATACATAACTCGATTAATGTATTCTATTTTTCGATTATACGGCGCCATATCTTTGTTGCGTTCAAATTCAATTCTACCTAATACTTTATTAAAGCCAAAATTTCCTATTATAGGAAAAATAACAAATAAAATTGCCCACTTATCTATCTTATATAACAGAAAAAAAGCTGTGCATGTAGCTATTGCTCCAAAGACAATTCCCCATATCAAATCTATGATCTCCGTCAAACATTCATCTGCTTTATTCACAGCCAACATATATTTATTGTAAAAAGATTCATCTTCAAAACATGATAGTTCCACATTCTGGACCTTTGCAAATATACGAACATTCAATTCTCTATTTATGATTACTTGAGCAAGTGGTTCAATCTTACCTTTAACATAGCTGTTATATAATGAAATACATCCAAAAACGCCGATAGTAATAATTACAAAAAACAAAATGGAAGATATTTCCTTCTCGCTTATTAAGGAGTTGATTACATATTTCATAAAAAAAGCACTATAAAACAGCCACTCAAAATAGCCCAAAAAGCGAGTAATTGCTCTATGTACTACTTGCTTAGGACAAATCCTCCACATTAAGCTTAATGCATAAAAATTATTTCCGATTGCTTCTCCAAGACTATTCATTGTCACCTCTTACGCCATAACTTTCTAATTCTTCAATTATAGCACTTGTAGTATTGTAATCTTTCTCTTTGATTTCACTCAACTTAATTGCTATTTTTTCTTTAGTCTTTTCGTTTTTATGTAAATTAAACATAATCACATAATTCATTACTATAGTCAGGTTACGGTATATATCCTCATATTCCTCAATAAATTGATCAGCATTTAATAAATAATTTCGAATATACTTTGTTCGTTCCTGCATCATTTTTTTATGATCCAGTAACAAGTAAAAGAACCTAACATCTATCCAATCTCTGTTATCATTCCATAAATTATGCATCAAGCCATCATAATAATCAATTCCCCATAAAATATCTTTCTTATTTCTGAAATTATAGGCATTCCAATATTCCGGAGTCCACCCATTAACATATTGCTTTAGTCCATAAATAATGTTTCCAATATCAAATTGATAATCACAGCTTTCTCTCAATCGGTACGCATTAATAGTATGATCTAAATACGACGGTTCATTTCTTAAAAAATCATTATAGTACGCTCTTCTGAATTCATCATAACTGCATTCAGAGAATGCATATTTGCTAGTCTCAAATGTAAAATCGGCGCAATTTAATACCTGCCTGTCGCTATCATACCCATACACCAAAACATCATGTCTTTTATCTACATTTTCTGTACTAAAGCGACTGGAAGATACATACTTATAATTAATCATCATATGTACATAGAAATCACTGTCTATTTCTTTTATGATATACCTCACTATATCTTCATAATTCTTGTCTATAAACTCTTCTTGATTTTTTTGAGTTTGTATCCACTTACATATTTCAACTGGTTTTATTTCATAGGGCATCGGAAAATAGAAGTCGGCCCAGTTACTTTTTTCAAAATCTTTGTTTATATACACTTGAATATAGTTACTAAAGGTCCAGTCTTTAGTTTTCTCACTAGTTCCTAGAATAGTTAATAAATGTGCATGGTGCGTGTATGATGTAATGATTGGATATTCAACTGCTAAAACCTTTTTCATTTTTTCCTCCAGCCTTTATAAAACTGCTTATTGATTTTATAATGCTCTTAAATATTCAGCTGCAATATACTCAAGCTTACTTATATCATATTTGTTGCTGTTAAGTTTAGGAATAGTTTCCATGGTAATAACTGTGTCAATTCTCATAAACATTGGCATTTCCTTTTTGGAATATAGCAAAATGTCCTTTTCTCTTATTTCGTTGCTTTCTCCTTCACATAGCTCTATAAAAGCAACTATTTTCTGCCCCTCCGTTTCTCTGATACCAATCACACAGCAAGCCTTCACATAATCACAGTTGTTAAGTATTTCATTTGCAATTTGAAAACCATTTGTTCGATATCCATATTTTTTTATCATTTTGTCATTGCGGCCGACAAAAAAGAGATATCCCTCCTCATCTTCATACACTAAATCACCAGAGCGGACAATCTTCTCTTTATAGCATTCATTGAACGGATTATCAATAAATACAGAATCCTTTTCTATTCCCCAATACCCCTTAGCAACTGTCTGCCCCCTAAAATACAGTTCTCCGATTTCATTTGCCTCACATCGTTTTCCTTCGTCATTTACAACCATTATTTCACATCCGGGAATTGCTTTTCCAATAGAACCCTTTTTAATACCATACATTTTAGGATCTAGATATGTACATCTAAAACATTCCGTCAAACCATACATCAAATATATACTTGTCTTAGTAAAAACCTTCTCCAACACACCTAGATATCGTTCTGGAATAGCTTCTCCCGAATTAGTAATATATCTCAAGGAGTCAAAATTGAAATTATTAATATTTCTTTGATTCAGCAAATTAATCCATATCGTAGGTATTCCTGCCATTCCAGTAATTCTTTCTCTTTCGATTATTTGAGGAATTTCATAGATAAGATAGGGATATTTTATCACCAATGTTCCCGAAACCAAGAACGTGCTGACCACTTGATTTAATCCATAATCAAAACTAAATGGTAAAAGGGCAAGCACTATATCTTGCTCACTCATCTCTAAATATTCTCCGACAATTTTTCCTCCCACATATGTATTAAAATGGGTAAGTATAACTCCTTTAGCCTGTCCAGTAGAGCCCGAAGTATATAATAAAAGATTGGTATCTTCCGAAATTGTGCTCTGGGCCACATGTTTCTCCTTAGCCCTAAATTCAAGCATTAAGATATATATATTTTCAAATAAATTATCCATCGATGTAAAATCAGGAATGACTTCCCTTATTTTACTATCATAACTTATAAGTGCGGTACAACCAGAATCTTTAAGAATATATCTTACATTAAGCTGATTATTTATCCAATTCAAAGGTACACAGATAATTCCATTTTTTGAGCATGCAAAGAATGTAACAATGAAGGAAAAACTATTGGGGAGATAGATAGCAACCCTGTCTCCTTTTTTAATTCCCATTTCCAATAAAGACGCCGCAATTTTATCAATCTGCGTTTTCATTTCGAAATAGGTGTATTCCTTTTGATTATCTTTAACCGCTATCTTATTATCATACCCAATATTTTTCTTTGATAATATATCATATATATTTGTGAACATATGCCTCCTCTTTCCTATGCCCTTATATAGTTTACTTAACATAAGTAATAAACTTTTTTAATTTTCCATTATTTCCAAACGAAACATTCTCGACAAACTCCCACCTGATTTCAATATTCTCACCGATTTCTTTTTTCATTCTTTCCTCTATTGTCCGCCTCACTTCATCACAAAACGTTCTGCCCCTCACAACAATGAATTGAAAAACTAATGGATCTATTTGTTTCACGCAAAAGGCATATATTGCATTGTTAAAAATATGATTTACGCCCCAAACCAACTGATCAAAAAAATAATTTCCCAGTATATCTGTTCCATATATAACATCTCCGACTCTTCCACCTTGTAAAACTATACATTCCGAACTATTTCCACACTCGCAATCATCCTTTGTAATCGTTCCTATATCTCCAAGCCTATATTTAATAATAGGCATAAGCATATTATTCAAGCTTGTGACAATCAACTCATTTTTATCACTGCGCTGATTTTTTTGATAATAATCCAATATACAAAACCTATCCTGTATATGCATTCTGTGATTTTTACATTCAAATGCCATACACCATACCTCTTGTGCGCCATAATTATTAACCGTCTGGCATTTGAAAGTTCCCTCTATAAGGTTTCTTTGTTCAACAGAAACAAATTCTCCCATAAATTCTATTACACATAAAGTATCAATTATATAACTGTAACCATCCAGAATAAGATAAGCCATTTTTTCAAATACTGAAACAGGCCCTGATATCCATCTAGGCTTTAACTCTGCTATTTTTTCAAACAGATTGATTACATTATCCCTATTTGTATTATAAAATTTTCCAAAAACATTTTCAAAATCTCTATTAAAAATACTTATGTAGTTTTTCGGCCGGACTTGAAGATCAATCTTTTTCCGCTGCATCCAAATATTTAATGCCAGCGCATTTCTTTCATTCTCAGTTTTATAGCATTTCAAAACTGCACCACTTGTGCCGCTGGTAAAATCAAATTTATACTCTTTCGTTTTCAAAGATGGCGTTAATATTTCTTCATTCACTTCCAGCAATGTTTTTTTATCCATAAAAGGCATATCCTGATAAATAGTTACAGCGCTGTCAATTCGAGGATTACACCCCATATGCTTCATAATTTTTGAATAATACGGATTATTGTCATATAAAAAAATTAAAAGTTCTTGTAATTTGCTTTTTTGCTTATTATTCATAGTCCCTCCAATTAGACTCAATTAAGTGCTTTCTTAATAAAAAAATAAATATCTTTTATTTCTGCATATGCTTCCAGCACATTCTCTAACAATTCTCGCTTAAAAAAAAGAGGATTAATCTCTTCTTTATGATGAAAAGAAATCGTTTTCATATTTAGCCATTTTCGAATTGTTCTATTCTCTTCCAGATATTTTTCTTTTACATAGGATTGTCCAACCAATTGCAAAGAACTGTTGTTTTCAAACTGTTTTATCAACCGATTGGCTGCTCTTTTGTTATTCAAAATTTCCTGCCTTATCTTCTCCATTCCGCGAGAATTTAAATTGTAAATATTTAACCCGTATTTAAAAAACGTTTTGGATGCATCGAAGAAAAAGCCAATCAAATTATCCTGTCTTGAATGCGCAACCTTAAATCTTAAATATATGTATTCCTTCATTGGCTTTGCCGCACAAAATCTTGCATCATTATATGGAGAAGATAAACACCTTCTCTTATTTATTACTAAATCTAAATCTGCAAAAAAAACAGCCAACTCATAAAACATTTGCTCACAAGGTATTTTTATTCCCTCTTCATACAGCAACTGGTTTCTTTTGAAAACTTCCTTATCATTTTGCTGTTCAATAAGTTCAAAATATTTTATTGTCGAATCATTAAATCCCTCAAACATATTGCCCCCTCATCCTATATGTTTTAACGTAAAACTCCAGTTCACTTTGCATGTTCCCTAACTGCATTTCTGAGAATGCATTCGCTTCCTTCAAAAATAGAATTCTTCTATTCATCTCTTCAATTTCTGCATCTGAATTTATAAACATATGATCTGCCTGATATATTTTTTCATAAGATGCCGCTTTCATTCTTTGAATAAAAATCTTTTTGGACAAATTCCTAAAATTTTCCTTCGGAGAAGGCATATCCAAAGCATTCCTGATAACATCAAAATTATTAATCTTTGAAAAAACATCCCACGGAATTTCACAAACTCTCGTAACAGTATTACACCCAAGTTTCTCCAGTCTTTTCCTGCATTCTCTAATCGTGTCTCCGGATCCTATATTATCATCAAGCACAAGAATATTCGTTTTTTTCGGAATAATCTCCGAAAAGATTTCCATTTTTCTATTTAATTGATCATGAAAACCAAGATTTATCGGATAGAATTTTTTCTTTAACAAGATAGAGGCAAATATCATCAGATTAAGCGAACCGCACATCGGAAAAAGTATTCCATCAATCTCATCCGTCACTCCGCTATGAATCAACCAACATATCTCTTTTATAATCTCAACCTTATTATCACATTCCGGAACCCGAAAATATTCTTCATCAATCCGAACATTTTCTACTATGTACAATAAAAAATCCCAGTCTGGACACTTACAGCATATGTCACCTGATATCATGTTGAATATATTTCCTGCGGTAAGCATTAATTGTTGATACATTCTTGGAACGATGTCGCGATTCTCCATTCTTTGGTTATAATTTAAATTGTACCATATAACAGAAGCATGATTTAATAAATACTCGTTTAAAGCATATAGAATAGTTTTATTTTTTTGCTCTGTGGCTATCTCTATATTTTTTTTTATTTTTTTCAGCATTTGAGGTGAAATACCAGGCTGGTAATACCCCATCCCCCTGCTAAACACATTACTATCATCAATTGGTCCAAAAAAGAATTGCTTTTCTACTTCTGACATTTCAATAGCTTTCATATCATTTTTTTTAAGCAAAAAAAAGCCCAGCTTATTCATTTTGAACTCTTCTTCAAACTTGAAACAGCGCGCTGCAATTTCTTCTTCGAATGTCATATATTAAAACCTCTTTTCCGGTACATCCACTCCTATAAACTGCCCATGTACATTGTTGGCACTATCAGATAGTAAGAACATACATATTTCAGCAATTTCTTCTGCCTGTACCAATTTATTTTCTAGTTTACCGGCTCTAATATCTTCTATCGTGCCTCCTTTTGCTTTCGAAATTCTTTCAGCCATTTCTGTTTCACACCATCCTGGAACAATGCAATTCACCCGAATCCCCCTATCTTTCAATTCGGAATCAAGCATTTTTGCTAAATTGCATAAGCACGCTTTGCTTAAGGCATACACCCCATTGGCTGGCTTCAAGTCATTGGCAGCACTAGAAGATATGAATAAAATGTTTTTCAAAGATGAACCATATTTATGTATTATATTTTGAATTATCAATAAAGGAGAAAAAATACCGATATTGTATTGTTCTACCATTTCGTTACGTGTACACTCTAAAATATTCTTCAAAGATTCTTTTCCGGCAGCAAAAATGATATCCGTAATTCCTTCGAATCTGTCATCTGTCAGCTGCATATTGTCTTGATCAAACAGGTCCAGATAATATAAGCAAACGTCTTCATTGTTTCTGTATAATTCTAAGTGTTCTTTTGAATTGTGATAGGTAGCAACAACCAAATATTGTTCTTTAGTCAGTCTTCTGGTTATAGCCCTTCCCAATCCACCATTAGCTCCAACGACCAGACATTTTCTTCTCATATTTTCCTGCACGGTGCACGCATTTCCGAATACACCCTGTTTCCCCTCCTTTTGATAATGCGGATCATTATTTTTTATTCAGTAGTTTTCGCTACTCACCCTCTATACTGAACAGATCTATTTCATTTGAAATCCTATAAAACTGTGTTTTCGTTGCCTCCATAATGTCTTCTATATTTTCTCTACATCCTTTCCCCGCTTTAACTGCGCTCGCTAAATACTTTAAAAAATGAAAATCTGCTTTTAATAGTTCTTTATACCAAGCAGCTAATTTTTCTGCCAGTGAATTCTGCTTTTCCGCAATTGCTTTATAAATCAAATATCTCTTGTCAGCATATGGTTTTGTTTCTTTTTCCCATTCTCTCATGGTATTATATATAATTTCCATTCTCTCATCTTCAAATGTATATCCCAGACTATTTTTTTTGGTTGCAACACCTCGTTGAATTAAAATATTATGCATTCTTGTCCCGGGAATAGAGATCAATGTACATGCGGACGAAATAAAACTTTGTGTAATATCCACAATATCAAAAAAAGCCGAATTCTCTATACAAATGAGATTTTCTTCAAATTCTTCTACCGTAACAAACGGTTCTATTAATATTAGACCTATTTCAACTTTGATTCCTTGTTTTTTTAAGATTTCTAAAGAAGATAAGTTTTGTGAAACTGTCGTCTTTTTTGAGTATAAGTCCAGCTGCCTTTGATTAAAGCTTTCAATACCCAAAAAAATAGCTTCCAATCCACTCTTATACAAATCTGGTAATAATTCTTTGTGCGTAATAATATCATTTGCTCTTGCATTGCAAGAATACCTGAAGCGGAAATCCAATTTCTCTATTTTCTCAGCAAATTCACACAGCCACTTCTTCCTCACTTTTGAACCATCTAAAAAATTAGAATCATTAAATCTCAGTTTTTCAAATTTATATTCTTCCCACAGCAAAGTAATCTCTTCGATTAAATTATCTACACTTCTATATCGTATATATGGAGAGGCGTTTTGTATTGCATATTCTTTTTCTCCGCAAAAAGTACATTCGCCATAACAGCCTCTTGAACTCAAGACTGACACGTGTCGTGTTTTGCCAGAAGATACACTTCTATAAGGAAAAGGAAGATCATCCAGATTATGAATACAAGTCATCCTTTTATTGTTTTTAATAGTTCCATCAGCAATGTATGAGATGCCAGCAATCGAAGTCCAGTCTTCATGTGCCTCAATTTTCTTTATCAGTTCAACCGCAGTATATTCACCGGCTCCTACGATACAGCAATCTATTTTCATCTTCATATTAAGGAGTGTACTATAATCAAGAGTTGGCATAAAGCCTCCCAAGAAAATAAATGTATCCTTAAAATGAGCATTAATATATTTCACAATTTTCGATACAGGCAATAAATTATAGTAAAAATTTGATAACCCTATAACATCAAACTTATTCTCATCCAGAAAATTGAATACATCTTTTTCGTCAAGGTCCTGTAACGGGCAATCAAGATGTGTTACATCATAACCTGCGTTTTTAATTGCTGAAGTAATATATCCCATTCCTAAATAAGGAAGGGTAAAAATGTTTGGATACCACTCATAGCCTATTGGTTTTACAAAAATATTAGGCGGATTAATCAAGCATATTTTCATACTTACTCCAATCTAATAATTTCTATTTACAAGAACACTTTCGCTCGTTCCGTCTTTCATTTGATTTTTCTCTCAATATATTCAAAAAAATCATGCAAATTTCTTATTTTATCCGCCAGCATGTAATCCTCATCTAACTCAATTCCAAATACATCCTCAACGGAGCATATAAGTTCTATCATTTGAATGGAATCAAATCCGCAGTCTTCGATCAGATCTAATTGGTCTATATTATCAATAGTAACTTCAATCTTTGAATATTCATTAATGATATCTGCAAATTCCTGTTTTGTTTTATTCATTTCTTCTCTCCTTTATTATAAATGTACATATGGACAATGTTTTTTATTAAAATCATCTATTGCATTCTGATATTTTTGTTCTACCCACGGCATGTTAATCTTATAATAATCATACGTCGACCATTCGATCAAACTTTTAGGTTCAACAAATCCCTGCTTAACTGCTACATCATACATTTTTGTTCCGGGATATGGCATAAAAAAATGAACTTTATACTCATGCTGGGGAAACATATCAGATATCTTCTCAACAAACTCTAAGGTTTTATCAATATTTTCCATTGGCATGGTTGGATATCCAGTAATAAAAGTGAAACTTCCTCTGATTCCGTAATGCGATAGCTTTCTCGCCAAATCATAAATTTGGGAAATCTTTAAATCTTTAGGAATAAAATCTAATTCCTCCTGAACCCCACTCTCTAATCCTACTAATAATCTCTTCAGCCCCCCTTTCTTTAACAACTCCATTTCACTATCCGCCATGTTAAGTATGTTTTGCGGATGTGCTGACGCAGCAAATCTGAAATCATCCCTCTCACAAGTAATCTTTTGCACAAATTCCAATACCCGCTTTTTATCAACAAAGAAATTAGCGTCATAAAATTTTATTGCATTAGCATTGCCTAAATCCATTAGTTTTACAGTTTCTCGCACAATTCTATCGGCATTAAAAGCTGTCCATTTCCGATGATACAGGGCCGTCTCCGTGCAAAATCCACAACGATATGGGCATCCTCTGCTTGAAATATAATTCAAAACCCTATCAGAAATATGTATATCGTTTCTAACATAATCTCGCACGTTCACTAGATCATAATTATAATCTGCCAGATCTATTGTCGAATCCAGCTGCTGAAGAGCACCTTCATTTATCTCTTCCCCAGTCTTTCTTCCTACGCCGCTGGGAATTTGAATGCCATACTTTAATGCATTGGCGAATTCTACTATAAGGTGTTCGCCCGGACCCCTAATAATGTAATCAGCGTATTGTGACTCTAAAATCATTTTGGGTTGCAAAGTAGGGAAGGCTCCGCCCCACAAAATAGGGACATCACTTTTTTGGCGGATCATATTTACATATTCTATCCCATTACTGATCTGTCTCCCTATCATTGCAGAAATGCCAACAAACAAAATATGTTCAAAATCCAATGGATACTTTTCATATTCGGCATCTGCATTTGCATCCAAAATTACGACATCAAAACCAGCTTGCTCCAATTCACTGGCAATAGACAACACAGAATATGGGATCCAATAGAAACTGTAATTCCTCTCATGATCTGTCTGTGGATGAAATAGTATTATTTTGTTTTTCATCAAATATCTCCTCCAGTTCATTTGCGTAATTATTTATTACATTTTCAAACGTCAACCCCAGTTCATCTTTTAACGCCATAATATGCGAATCATTTCCTATGTTTTCCTTGACATGAGAATCACTTCCTACTATAAAAAACCCCCCCGCCTTTTTTATTATATCTATCATTTTTTTATACGCTTTAATCATGGGAACTGTGGGATATCTAAAAACTCTATCGTTCAATTCCAACAAAACTCCATTTGCAATAGCAGCTTTCGTCACAGTTTCCATGTCCACGGGAAAGCATTCTCTCCAAGGATGTGTTATAATCTGGCATTTCTTTTTTTTAATAACTGCCAATAACGCTTCCGTATTATCTTGCAATGAATTTCCCAAAAAACCTGTCTTTTCATGAATTCCGGCACTGATTATTTTTTGCATTGAATAGTAAGGGTCATGTAAATCAATCGTTCCCTCTAAATCTAATATATTCGCTTCTATTCCCATATATATTTTTAGATCATTTCTCTTGGGGCTTACCATGTCAGATACTTCGAAATATCCCCCATGGGGCGCCCCTTCCATCGCAGGTCCATGATCGGTTATTGCTATATGCGTCATACCACACTTCTCTGCATACGCACTAATTTCATCTACGGTATTTAATGCATGCCCGCTGGCAATAGAATGAATATGCAAATCTATTTTCATGATTTGCTTCTCCATATCCCCGGGCAATACTCTGTATCAATCAGTTCGCCCCAGCTTGAACTTATTTTCCGCTCTACTTCTTCCATTCTTCCACAACGGATATCATCCAGAAACGGCACTAAATTATCATCACGGATCAAGCATTTCTTCAGCTGTCCGTCTGCCGTAATGCGCATTGAGATCAAAGCATCCTGACACGGATAGTTATCACACTGTTTGCAACCTTCATTATAATTTGTCCCTACAGTTGCATCTTTTATATATAATTTACATTCATCACTAAACGTATATACTGCCATGGGAGTCCCGAGTCCACCATAAGGAAATTCCATTTCTTTAGAAATATCAGTAAAATTCTCTTCCAAATAGTTATATATTCTATCGAATGGCACATAATGCAACTGCTTCGTTTCATTCCCGTCTGTTGTTGAACCGAACTCCACATAATCTATAAGTTTCAGATCAACACCTAACGTTTTTGCAAGATCAATTAAAGCAGGAACCCCATCAATATTTAAATTACTAATTACCGCATTAATATTTACTTTCATACCCATAGACTTCACCGCTTTAATTCCATCTATTACATCACAAAAACAATCTCCTCCGGTGATAAATTTATATAAATCCTTATCTGCAGTATCCAAGCTGACTGTCAATGAGTCAATTCCAGAATTCACCGTTTTTTCAGCATACTTTTTTAATAACAAACCATTTGTAACCATCCCTATTCCTGCAAATAATTTCTCTTTCGCAACAGAAGAAATGATATCAAATAAATCTTGATAGATTTCTTCTCTCAATAACGGTTCGCCACCTGTAACCTTTAAATACGAATATCCTGCTTTTCCGGCAATTCTCAATGCTTTCATTATTTCATCTTTGCTCATCACTTCATTGCATATAACACCCTCGCCGCCTGCTCTGCAATATATGCACGACAAATTGCAATCATTCATTACGGCTAATCTCAAGTGTGGTTTTCTCATAAGTCTCTCCTTTTTTGTGATTTTTTAGTATTTTATGCTAAACCCAGTCTTCGCCACATATTCTATTTGTTTCCGCCATCTAGAATCTACAAACATATTCATTTGAAAACCGCTGATCCAAAACAGTAACTATATTCCGCGAGATGCTTTGGTCAGAAATCAAACATAATGCAAAGCCTCTGAGTTTGGCTCCTGGTAACTGAGTTGAATTATTAAAAGCACTTATAATTGCGTTTTAAACAACACTGGCTCTCCGAAATCTTTCAAAGATGACAGGATGTGTATAAATTCTTCGTCGCTATCCATTATAATAGTGCTAACATCTTTTAATTTTGGTACTGCATTGTACACTGCGATTCCGGTTTTAACTTTCTTCATTATTTCCACATCATTTAATCCATCCCCGAAATATATTGAATCCTCTATTCGCAAATTTCTACTTCTCTGTAATTTTTTGAATGCCTTATATTTGTTAACATTGCAATCTGTCAGGTAGCCAAATCTTTTGACGATTTCCGTAATATTATACTTTTTTTCTATAGACCGAACGAATCCCTCTTTTTTTTCATAATAATATATTTTGTAGACTTGACGACATTCTCTCGGATTTCTGCGTAATACAACTGACTTGGGTACTCCACAATAAAGTTTGAGCAATTTTTCTATCACATTGCTCTCAGTATAAATGTAGTCTTTTGTCTCAACTGCGACTTCAATTCCATTTTCAGCGAAAAAACAATATTCATCTTCTCCTAGAGGAAGAAAAATATTTTCCGTATAACCTTTCTCATTATCAAAGATATATTGTCCTTCATCACAAATGACCAAAATATCTTTCCTGACATTTAAGAGCAATCTTTCGCACTCGAGTATACTTCTGCCAGTTGCAAAAAAAACTTTATATCCTTCTAATTGATTAATCAAGGATATAAAACCACTCTTCCATTCCCCATTATCCAGCAAGGTGCCATCTAAATCAAATCCAATACAAGGTGTGGGATTAAGATAATTCTTTTTGTCATTTTTCACCATCATCTTATTCGCTAATCTCATCATATTGATATCTGCCATATAATCTAAACTTCTTTTCACTCATTATCTCTCCGACCTTCTGGCATAAATCTTTATTTGGCAGCATAACTATATTTGAAATATTCTCAAACGAATACTGTTTTTTTGCCAACAGAACTTCAAGCTCCCGGAAATAATTAATCTCATTGCATATATACATATTCTTAACAATACTACCTATTCCGGCGGTGTTAACCTGTTTTTTTACATATTTGAGAAACAAGTTTATAAGTCCTTCTTTTCCATCATCCCGGTTGGGAACAGATGCAACTTTGCCTCTTCTAATTTGCATTATCAAGCCAATCAAGTAATCTCTATACAATGACATTACTTCATTATTTTTTAGAGTAATATAATTCGCACCAGTTTTGTTAATCTTATGAGAAAAATTTTTCTGAACGCTCATGGCAATCTCAATATATTTCGACTTATTTATAATTTCATTATTGCACGTCAGAGGTGATCTATTAGCAGTCTTATAGCAATGTATCCATCCGCTATAAGAAAAATCTACTTTTGACACTTCTTTAAATCCGGCTTTATACATATTACTATAGATATACTTCAGGGGATTGACTAAATTGTCCCATATACCATCAAGAAAATTGAAGTCCCTCATACTTGAATTAAATGCCATTACCCCATTCTTAGACAGTCTGTCATAAATGTTTCGAAGGAAACCTATTTCAGCAGCATCATTTACCAAATGCTCTCCCGTAGATAGATCTACCATAATATAATCGTAATATTTATTGTCGCTTTTCACAAACTCAATTGCATCCGCAACCACACAATTTATGCCCTCAAACTTTGAATAGCCCAGATACCTATCCCCTAATGTAAACACCTCTTCATCGATATCAACCGCAGTGATTTCAGCTTCTGGAACCATTTTCTTCAATTGCAATACCGCTGTTCCCAAACCTGTTCCCAAAATCAGTATTTTATTAGCATTATTAGCAATGCAGGAAACGGTAGTTATCATGTAAAACGAATATCGGAATGGGTCATCAAGGTACACTTTAGAATACAAAATGCCCTCGTTATAATACAGCAGGCAATTATCTTCCACTACTATTTTTTTATTTTTTTCTTCATATACTTTCATATTAGTGCGATTAATCCAAAAAGTAAATTAATCTATTCCTTTCTCTTTTTGCATGAATCATTTTTAAATAAAATTCCTTAACTTCATGCTTCTTACAGTTCTCTGCACGCACCTGTAATCCAACTCTTAAAGTTTCATCACAATTGCACTGTTGTTTGCATTCAATATCTACATTTTTCCTGTTGTCGTTTCACAATTAAATTATTTTCACATATGAAAGAGCATATATTTTTATTTGTCAATCACTTCAACGTCACCGGGAATATTTCTAATAAGCATTGCCGCGCTGTTTGATAATTTAATATTATCCTTCAACGGGTAATCAACTCTGCCGATGACATTGGTTTCTCCGCAGTGAACACTGAGTTCTGTTTCCAAAAGTCCAAGATTCCCCTGCAAATTCCCTGCAAAAATCAGGCTTCCCGCACTAACTCCGATAACAAAACCATTATCTTCTATATAAGACATCAATGTATCTCTGAAGCCCGTATCATTTATTCTGCTTAGCAGATAGGATGTCTTGCCTCCACATAAATATATCACGTCATATGCTTTGATTTTGTCGATCGACATATTACTATGCAAATCGAATACACTAACATTTTCTTTTGGGATCCCACACTTTAAAAGATCATTCATGCATTTCGGTAATACAGCAATAGCATCCGCATCTTTTGCTGCTGTTGGAATAAACAAAGCTTTGGCCTCTCGGGGATCTTTTCCCAGCATTTTTACAAATTCTTCCTCAATTGCTACTGTTTCCAAACCGCAGGATGTTAACATAACACGCATAGTAATTCCTCCCATAACGATTATTTTTCTCTCATCATTTCATTCTCTATTGTTTGTGTTTAAACAGACACTACAGCTTTGTGAATATAATGCAAGTTCTGCTTAGTTTCCATTGTGCCTGTCCACGAACTTCAGCGATTGCACGAACATTCTCCTCAGAACCGCAGCAAGGTCATATACCACCCACTGTACGGTTTTATCATCTCCGCCATCAGTTTTACAACACATAGCCTCTTTCAGATAGAACACATTCTCAACGTTATAAATAGATACTTTCTCTAAAAACGCAGAGGTATCGCTGTATTGTTCCATCAAATCAGCCCTGCAATTTTCAAACTTATCTCCGACAAACTTCAAGAAAACGAGAGCGTTCTCCGCAACTCTGTTTTTCTCCATGTTCCCCGCTCACAAAACGCCATCCGGCAGTCCCTGAGAACCAACTCCGATGACAATTCCTTTTCTTTTGTTAATTTTACAATCTTCTTACTCTCCTGCCCTCTGTTAAAAAGCACGATATCACCTATATTGCAGTCCAAATAATAACATATTCTAAGATATCGTCATCGACACCTGCTCTCCGCGTCCCTTTTTCACGATGGTATTTAACATATTCCAAGTGACTCGTCCTTTCACTGCAGATTCTTGTAAATCAACATCTTCAACAAACCATTGTACGAGATAATCATTCCTACTTCTTTTCACAAACACATTGAATAAATTACCTGTAATACTATTCAAGTATACCATAATATACCAAACTCGTCCAGCAAAACTATCATTAAGAAAAAAAAGATTTTACAGCCACAGGATCACGATATCCTCCTCGACTTACACTTCAATAACCATATGCTTACTAATTCCTATGTGAGCACTACATTCTTAAACATTTGAATCATTTATATAGACTCAGAACGACCTACAGTACATTTTCTGATATTCTTTGATAAGTGCTTCCAGTATAAAAGATATGCCTTTGATTCCAAAATTCAGATATGCCTGATTCCTTATGGTGCAGGTTATCCTCTGACTCGACAGGAATCTCCACTCCCTCATTCCCTCCTGTAGAGATAAAGCGAACCAGCTTCCCCTGCATTCCTCTTCCCCCACATTTTTCCGGGCAAAAAAGTAGGGCCAAAAAGCCTACAGACGACAGTATGTAACTGTCACTGGATTACCGTCATAAGCCGATTTAGCCCTACCCAAATACAATATTTAGTTGTTTTAACATGGTTTCCCTGCCAGTTTGGTGTCAATCCTGCTTGTGTTAAGCTAATGCAAAAATATCTGCTATTTGTTTGAGACGGACCCGTCCTTACGCGAAAATGCCCCCACATCTGGCATTTTCCGTAGGATTAAATCAATGAACCCCCTTTATTTACTGGGTTCTGCCAATCTGGCAATATCATAACACAATCCCCTGTGACAAAAAAGGTGGCGTGTACCCCCCGCTCCTTAAGACCGTCCAGAAGCTGCTGCGTGTATCTGGGGTGGGGGCCGTCGTCTGCTGATGTCAGGTAAGGAATTGAAAATTTTAGTTTTTTCCTAAAATACGGCATTTTTCGAATAACTGGACAAGCCAGAGCCTAAATTTTTGCCATTTTGCGCAAGATTTCGTTGTTAAGTGCCTAATTTGATTTTTACATAGAAATTCCAGTAATTATATTCATTACCTTTCCAACATTTCCTCAAACTCATCCCGATACCGCCAAACCACCTCAACCCGTTCCTCCTCATACACAACCACCTTCTCCACCATCTCCCGCATAAATTCCTCCCGCCTGTCTCCAAAGCCGCTATATTTCTCTATCAGCTCAGATATGCTCCTGCACCTCTTCCCCTTTATCTCCAATTCCTCAATCTGCCGCTGAACCTCTTCCACGCTTCGAGCCGTCAATTCTTCCCGGCTGTTCAAAATCTCCTTCTCCTTGAGAAAATCTTCCCTGTCCAATTCCCCGCCTCGGAAACGCTCATACAGATTCATCTTTTTTGCCGGAAATCGTTCCTGCTCCTGCCGCAGTACCGCTTCCTGTTTTTTCAGCCCGGCCTGCCGCTGAACAAAGAACTGTGACGCAGGCATTGTCTCAAACAGCCTGCAGTGCTCCTCCCAAATCCCCCATATGGTCTTTTCCAGCGCCTCCTTCTCTATGCGGAGTTCATTACAGCCGGTTCCGCTAATAAAGCTTTTCCGCTTACAGAGATAATAAGGATTTTTTGTTTTGCGCAGTTCCAGCCGATTGCCGCAGCAGCCGCAG
Source organism: Lachnospiraceae bacterium (assembly GCA_022797535.1). Lineage (GTDB taxonomy): Bacteria > Bacillota > Clostridia > Lachnospirales > Lachnospiraceae > Acetatifactor. Next base: position 61,341 of record JAAWKU010000001.1, read on the forward strand.
AAAACAATTCCCCACCGGACGCTGCTACGGTCATGACCGGCGCTCTTTCCCTTCCTGATACTGTCGTTTGCCCTCTGAAACAATTCCCTGCTGACAATCGCCTTATGATGGTCCGGTATCACAGTCCATTTTTCTTCCGGCTGTCTCTCCTTATGGCTGTCCCCTGTCTTTGTGCGGACAGCTTTTCTATAGATCATGTCGCCTGCATATACCCGATTATGCACAATGGTATGTATTTTGTTCCGGTTCCAGACGGCGGTCTCAAAATGACGGCCCTGCTGCTCCCCTTTGGCCTGCTTATAGGCAAGACGGGTAGGGATTTTTTCCGCATTTAGTTCCTGCGCCAACGTTCTGGCATCCTTTCCCTCTGCCATCTCCCGAAAAATCCGCCGCACCGTCACCGCAGCGTCCTCGTCGATCTCCAGATTTCTGCCGTCCGCCGTCTTCTGATAACCGTACATTATGCAGCCGGAAAAATAGTCCCCCCGTTTGATTGCGGCAGATATGCCGCTCTTTATCTTACCAGACAAATCCCTGCTGTACATTTCATAGATAAAATTCTTAAACGCAATGTCCATGCCGCCGGTGCGCCCCTCAAAATCCTGGCTGTCATACCCGTCGTTGATCCCGATAAAGCGAATGCCCAAAAGAGGGAAAATCTGTTCCAGATAGTCCCCCACCTCCAGATAATTGCGCCCGAACCGGGACAAATCTTTTACCACAATGCAGTTTATCACGCCCTGCCTGCAAAGCGTGAGCATTTCCTGCAGGGCGGGTCTGTCAAAGCTCATACCGGAATAGCCGTCATCCACAAATTCCCGAATCACCGCATCCTTAAATTCCTTTTTTTGCTGTATAAACTGGCGGATATACGCCCTCTGGTTGCTGACGCTGAAGCTCTCTTCCTTTTCCCACGCCTCGCATAAATCCATATCCTCCATGGATAACCGGATATAGATTGCTATGATAATCCACTTCACGACCTGCCTCCTGCCTGATACCCTTGTGCTTTTCGCTCCATCTCCAAAAACTGTTCCCTATGGCGAAAAGAAATATGCACCTTTTTTTCCGGGTAGACCTCTATCCGCTCTATCAGAGTGACAACCATCTCTTTTGTCACCATTTTTGCCTGCCCGTATTCTTCTGCCAATCGAGAGAGCTCCCAGCCGTCTCCATAGCTTTGCTTCAACCCCTCCTGCTCCTTTTGCAGTTTTTCCAGCTCCCTGCCAATCTCCGCCGCCTGCATATCATACGCCTGTTTTAAGACACCGTATTCGCCAACCGGCAGCATATCCTCCTTATAGCTGATGTACAGCTCTTTCTTTTTCTGGCAAAGCTCTGCCAGCGTTCCGGCACACGCACCCATCTCCTTCTCCAATGCCGCTACTCTGCTCTTTACCTGTTCCTCCGAATTGACGCACTGTACTGTGTTCCTGTAGCTCAGAAAGCTGCTCAAATAAGTTTTTGCCGCCTCCAGCACAAGCCCTTCCAGCTTTCTGTGACTGACCGCTTTCTTCCGGCAGCCCAACGCACCGCCATACTTATAGGAAACACAATAAAAGCTTATGCTCTCCCCATTTCGCTTATATTCCATGGCGCCTCCGCAGTCCCCGCAGAAAACCTTTCCTGAAAAAATATTTTCCTGCCGTCTCCGCTCTCTTGACAACGCCATATTTCCCGCATGTTTTTCCGCTCTCTCCGCATTTACCGCCTGAGTGCGGGCAAACAGCTCTTGCGTAATGACCGGTTCGTGAGTCCCCCTCACAACCACCCATTGCTCCGGCGCTGCGGCATGACGTTTTTCTCCTTTGCAAAATGCAGAATGGGTTTTCCCACGCACCATGCTGCCCAGATACACTTCATCCCGCACCATACTCTGTATGACGTCTCTCTTCCATAAAGCGTCTTTCGCTTTTTCGCTCCTGACTATCCCCTTTTCATACCGGTAAGCGCCGGGGGATTTTATTCCCGTCTCATTCAGGCGCTTTGCAATGGCGCAGTACCCCATTCCCTCTGCCCGCATCTCAAAGATGAATTTTACCACCTGTGCAGCCTCCGGGTCCACCTCATACCTGCCCTTTTGAACCTTTGACTTTTTGTACCCATAGGGGGCATAGCCGCCGCCATAGCATCCCGCACTTTTCTTCACTTCCAGAGAGGCACTGACCTTTCTGGATATATCCTTGGCGTAAATTTCATTGATGATGTTTTTCAGGGGCACTGTCATGCCATTTTCGTCCCTGTCGGCGTCAAGCGTGTCAAAATGGTCGTTGACAGCCACAAAACGTGTGTGAAAAAAAGGAAAAATTGTTTCGATATAGCTCCCGCTCTCCAGATAACTCCTGCCCAGACGGGACAGATCCTTAACCACAACACAGTTTATCTTGCCTGCTTTTATATCTTCCATCATTTTTCGGAAGGCAGGCCGTTCAAAATTTGTACCGCTGTAGCCGTTGTCAATATAGATTTCCACCAGCTCCATATCCTCTCGTGACGATACATACTGAAGCAGCAGCGCCTTCTGGTTCTCAACTGTATTGGAATATTCCTTTCCTCCGGCCTCTTTTGACAGGCGGATATAAATTCCCGTTCTATACAGGCCGCCTATCCTTTCTATGACCTCCCCAAATGTCTCAAACGCCAGTTTTTCTCTGGAAACAGGTATATTTCTCGCCTTTCTCGCCATTATCCCACCTCCTGAAGCTTATGCGGTTCCTGCCTCCTGGTTTCCTGCACCAGATTTGCCATCCGCTCCATCTCATCACGATATCGAAACACAATTTCTATCCGGTGGTGGTCATATACGTATATCTTTTCAATAAAACGAACCACAATGGAACGTTCCAGTTCTCCGTCTTCAGCATTCAGCCTTTGTTGAAAACCCAGAAGAGTTTCCGCCTGCTCTTCCGATAATCTGCTCTTCTTTTCTGCCAGGGCTCTGATGACTTTTTTAGCCTCCTCCATCCTCTTATCCATCTCCTTGCGGATTGAGACATATTCCTCTTTCAGCAGCAGCCCGCTTTTATAGTCCTCATAGCATTCCACTTTCATCCGCTCATACTTCCGTAGGTCCTCTTCCTGCTTTCCTGCCTGCAGGCCCACAAAATCCGTGGAATTATCCCCGCGGGAAAGGGTATCCAGCTCACGCACCTGCTTCTGTAAACCGGCAAGGTAATTCACATGCAGCTGTAAGGATTTTTTCACCGCTTCATGCAGCTCATCGGCACGAATGTCATGGTTGCTGCAAAATTCCTTGTCTTTCTTATTCCCCGAACATCTATAGTAAAAATAAGGTATCTTTCCCTTTATGACTTTTTTGCGGACCATGCTGCAGCCGCAGTCTGCACATGCCGCCATGCCGGAAAATGCCTCCACCTCTTTCTGTCCCACCGACACCCTCGTATCCATTTTCAGAATACTCTGGACAATCTCAAAATCGTTTCTGGAAATAATGGCATCATGCGCATTTTCCACTCTGCACCACTCTTCGGGCGCCTTCTCCCTGCGCACTTTCACTTTGTAATTTACAGTGCTTTCCTTTCCCTGCACCAGAGTTCCCGTATATACTTCATTTTTCAGAATCCGGCAGACGGAAACCGCAGTCCACATTGCCCGTGTATTTTTTTGAAAACAGGACTTGTAGCTGCTCCCCTGCTCCTTCTTGTAGTCTGCCGGAGACAGGACCCCCAGACGGTTCAGCTCGTCTGCTATCGCCTGCTGGCTCCTGCCCCGCAGCTTCATGCGGAAGATCTCTTTTACAATGCCTGCCGCATAATCGTCGATTGCCAGCCGGTGCCGGTCCGCTCCCTTTCGGTAGCCATATACGGCAAAAGCGCCGATAAATTCCCCATTTTTTCTCTTTATCTCCAGATGGCTGCGAATCTTAATGGAGATATCCCTGCAATAGGCATCGTTAATCAGATTCTTAAAAGGAAGAATCATACTGTTTGCCGCAGCATCCTCATCTGCGCTGTCGTAGTTGTCGTTGATAGCGATAAAACGGATTCCCAGCATGGGAAAAATACGCTCTATATACTTTCCGGCTTCTATATAGTTCCTCCCCAGCCGGGAAAGGTCCTTCACTATAATGCAGTCTATCTTTCCGGCTTTTGCGTCCTCCAGCATCCTTTGAAAACCCGGTCTTTCAAAATTCACGCCGGAAAAGCCATCGTCTATGTAGCACTCTTCTACCTGTATTTTCGGTTTTGTATGTAAAAATTCGTCAATATATTGGCTCTGATTCTCTATACTGTTGCTCTGCTGCTTTACCGCAGACGCCAAATCTCCGTCCTCTTTGGACAGGCGGAGATATTTCCCCGCCCTGTAAATCATTCTCGCTTCTTTCCGAAACATAAAAAACCACTCCTTATTTTTATTGCCAGATCGCCCTGTAATAAAAATAAAAGTGGTTTCTGTTCTAAATTTAGTCCTACTGCTACTTTATCACAGAACATTCCTTTTTTCCAGACTTTCCTTACCATGCATATCGCAGGCCATGCCTGCGATACTGCACAAATCGGTATATGAAACGGTAGTTTCATACTTTTTCCAAAAAAAAAAATTTATATTCCATTTATCATTTCCTGTATCCGCTGCTGCAGGCTGACAGCCCCCCCAAACGAGGACTTTACCGCTATTTTTCCCACACGGAAGCAATAAGGGTTTTTTACCGCCCGCATAAAATGTTGGATACGCTCTGTCTGTTCTTCATCAGGTACATGTTCGTCAAGCGCCGTAATGTCAACCAAATCTTCCACGCTGACTGACCGTATGTCAATCTCCGCCATTTGCTTTAGCTGCTCCCTGTCAAACACCAATGACCGCACCTCTCCCTTCCAAACTTTCCTTACCATGCATATCGCAGGCTGGCCTGCGATACTGTGCAGATCCGTATTTGAAACGTTGGTTTCATACTGCCTGTTCACAAGTCCCTATATACCTATGCCGCTTTCAGCATGTCCTATGCCAAAACAGGGGCCGCAAAAATCCGCCTGTCTACTCTGAGACCGGCTCTGCTGCCGCAAAATACTCCTCCGCGGCGCCTGATCCAGATCAATCCTCCGCTGCCCGATCCCTTTCAGGTTTTCCAGAGCCTCCAAAAGCTCCCTGTCCTTTTCACGTCCCAGCCTGCCTATGGCGGCTTCATAATTTTCCAGCCTTGCATCGCATACATAATGGCGTTTCCCTTTCCTTATGACAAAGGACAGCGGCTGCCCTATGATGCGATGCTCCCACCCTTGTCCGTTCTTCTTTCAGGTCATTGGCAAAATACTTCTCCTTTCTCCTGCCCTTGTAATAGGCTTCGTACAACTCCTTGCTAACCTCAAATACCTGTCCGTCCACTGCGATACAGTACTTTTCTCTCTCTGCCATCTGGCGCTCTCCTTTCCAATTTTGAAATAGTACATTTCCCTAAAAATCGGCAAAAAGAAAGGCCGGACAGTCTTTTAAACTGTTCGACCTTTCTTTTCCTTCGACAATGCCAGCGCACTGTACAGGCTTTACGCTCGTGTTTGCCGAGGCCTATTAATTTATGCGTTTTGTACATTTATGTTGCTCTATTCCTATCTTTTCCTACATCTCTTATTTATCGCAATCACCTTTTCTATTATTGCTTTTATACCTTATGAAACATTTTTCCCTAAAATCAATAGTCAAATATACTTTTCACTCAATCTCCCTCCAGGCTAATAAAACCAATATCATTCCTAAACTGCTCTATCCATTTGTCCTTTTTAATCAGTATTTTGCTATTTTTTTCATCTGTTAAACATGTTCCTATAACATAGTACACATCCTCTTCTCCATAATCAAATTTACTTACCTCTTGTGACCTGTCAAATTGCGATAGAAAATCCATTAATTCCATTTCCGTTAATCCATTTGTATTATATACTTCAAAAAATTTATATACTTTTAATTCTCCCTCTGGTTCACATTCGCATACACCGTAATAATCGTAGTCATACGTGCCAGAATATGAATAATAATAAATAATTTTATTATTATTCATAAAATAAAATTCTCCCGTATCGGCAGTATCCCAAATAATACGCTTAGTACCCTCATTCGATGCAGTAAAGATAGCCAGTATTCTATGCATTTGACTATTTCCCGCAACATTTTTTTCCTGCCAAATAAGTTCTAAAATGCCATCATTATTTATGTCCGCATATATCCACTGTGTATTATTCATTTCTTGGCAACGATTATATACCCACACAAGTTCTTTTATTTGTTCTTCATTTAGCTCTCCTATAGATGTAAAATTTCCTGCAATAATCTGTTCAAGTACATTACTATGAATACCATCGATATAGTGTTTGCACAGAATGATTATTAGTATAGCCATCAAGGCAACTGTAGCAAAAGCGGCCACTATCTTTTTCCTGTTCATCATTCTAAAACCTCTTGCCAATATATTATAATAGATGACTTCCGATTAAAGTGATTTAGCCCTGATGATTTATTTTTTTTATTCTCTTCCTTAATAACATACCATTCTACAATATTCCCGGTATCACCTGCTACTTTCTTGTCTGATCCCTGCAATGGTTCTCCTGTTTGAAATATACCTGTTGGTGATGTATGATTTTTTGCGTCTACTATAATTGCTGGAATATAATAAATGTTTTCATCAAGCTCAATCGAAATATCGACACACGTGCCATAGGCTAAATCTGTTCCTTTGTAGTTTTCTAAATCACAATTCTGATTCTGCAATTTGGGACCAAGCGCAATAGCATAACGCTCCATACCATTATATATCAGTGTCCCCTTACTCGGATCAAGACTTTGTCCACCATATTTACTATTACCATTATAATTCAAAACACTTTTTTTACCGCCAAATCCCTGTAATGCTCCATACGGTTCTAAATCATGTTCATTATATAAGTCAATACAATAATATTGTTTTGAGCCTTCGACATTTAATGTGGGAGAATCATACAATTTAAAGAACCCCTCTTCGCTATCTTGCGTAATACTTTTTGCTCCATATGCTAGATATCCAACGAATTCTGCTTTTTCCTCAATCGCAGAAAAATCCTTTTCTACTTTATCAAGAACAGAATGTAAATAAGACCCCGTTGTTAGTGCTATTTTCCTAATCGGCATAAATGTTTGAAATGTTCCAGTTTTTTCATCCTTTTTGATAATTATTTGAGCAGCACTCGCTATACTTCCAGTTACCTTAATAACATCATCGCTTTCTTCCAGTGTTGTTTCAATACCAATTGGAAGCGCGCCTATTGCTGCTGGCACAAACTTGTTAAAATTAGGCGTTAATCTAACATTATGTTGCGGAAGCGGAGCATATGTATTATGTTGTGTGGCCCTCAAGTATGTCTTTTTCCCACTACCATTAAATTCATCGCCCATATGAAAAGAACTTTTTTTCTTAGCCATTGTTTTCCTCCTCAATGCATGTTCTTATTTTGTAAGCAATATGTAGCTTATCCATATAATTTCCATACAATACTTGAACCTCATCTTCCAAAATCAAGTCGCTTTCTATGACACTTTGAGATATTTTTTGTGCCCCCCTTTTCAATATCTCTACAAATAAATTCCAGTCATCTAAAAGCAACTGCTGCTTTAGACGCATAAGTTCATATTCTTCTATTCGTACATATTTCTTACCCAGTATTTTTTTTACTTCTTCCATTGCTTTATCAATGTCCTCATAAAAAAAATCTGGTTTCCAATACTCATATACTATCTGCTCATCCAAATAAAGTTTTGCATTACTCATTCCAATAGAAATTTCATAGCTTCCTGTGTATCCGCTGGACAATAATCGTTGAAATACAAGATATTTTATTTTATCCTGCTTTCCTATTTTCTGATTGACCATCTGTCTTTGTATCAAAGTTTCTAACACTTTTTTAAAATACTGAATCAACAGCAATCCTGCTTTGTTATTATCCAAGCTATCCTTCTTATCAGCTTTTCGATTTTTGCGATATTCATACAAATATTTTTCCATTTCCTTATATTGATCCATATGATAGCCTCTCCCAACCAAAGAATTACCATTTAGGAACTTTCAAATAATTTTCAATATCTTCTATTATAATCCAGTTAATCCAACTTGGATCAGAACTTCCTCCTGAAAAGCAAATTCTCCCTTCTTCAAGATAAAAATACGTGGTATATATATCAGTATTTAGAGCTTTATAATCATAATTATTTTCCCAATACCATTTCCCATATAGTTTATCTTTTGTAAATTTTCTAAAATACTGTAATATAAATGATATTTCTTTCTTACTCCAATTATCATTCAAGTATTTAGTTGCCTCTTCCTTTGTAAAATCTTGCTGCATTGTTCCTTCGCAATAAAGTATTGCTTCCTCTTTCACAAGCGACGCAAAGTCCTCATTTACTTCAATCAGATCATCCCAAAATACCACTTGTCCTGTCTGCATATCTACAGTAACACAAATAAAAAGATTCCCTTTTACTGTATCCTCTGGTAGATACCAAAATCTATATTCTATACTTAGATATTGTTCCGTCTGGCAATGAACTATTGGAGGATTGCTTTCTATGATTGATTGTACAAACCAAGGTTTTTCCAATATGAAAAAATAACTGCATAAACTATTATTTATACTTTCTTCTAATTTGGAATCCTTCATCCCACATACCTGAATAGCAGCAAATGAATATCCGTTTTCAAGTGTATATTGAGATTCTGTTATCTGATAATCTAATTCAGATACCCTCGTACTGTTGTTTTGCTTTCTCACAGAAACTATTAATACCAACAATATAGCACAAACCAATACCCATTTACTTAATTTCTTCAACATTATTTCCCTCATTACAAAAAATATTTCAGTGCGTTTTCGTATTTCTCTTTTCTATCTCCATAGTTTAAAGGGAGTCGGTATGTCCTTCCATTGATATACAATACTCCTGTGAACTCTTTACCTTTATAATCTACCCATTTCTTTTCTAGATCATAAGACCACAAATTACTATTTTTATTTTCCACATTTTCATTTTCTCTTATTTCTCTTAAATCATCATTAAAAGCCGGATAATGCTCTTTAGATAAATAAGAGTTTATAAAATATTGTGTAATCAAGAAAATCCCTTCACTACTACCATATTTCGTTACATATTCGTTCATAATAACACCATCCCCCTTTTTACAAATTGCCCACTCCCAAACTGAAGCTTCCCATGCATAGTTATCAGCTATATCAGTTGCCCGATCAGAAGGTATTTCATCTTTCCCTATCCCCATGTATTCATAAAAAGCTAATTGATCATTGGCCGTAACCTGTATATATCCTGCACCTCTTGTATATATATCATATCCATCAAACCCCCCATCTGGCTCTTCCTCTAACACCAAAGTCCCCATGCCACTTTCATGTCCACAAGTCGCCATAAAAAGTGCAATACTTCCTCTATCAATTACCCCATTCTCCTCTAACAATCTATTAAGTTTTTCTAAATCTTCTTCACTAATCTTAAAACCAAAATCGTTCATTTGTTTCATTGTTATGAGTTGTGACTTATCGCTTTCATCTACCTGTGGCACATCACATATAGATATAATTCCCCCATATTGACAAACCAAAACAGCATTGTCCGTCAACATAGGTACATACCCTTGCGCATTAGTTTCTACCAACAAATCTCCATCGATCTGCTTCCATTGATCCGCACTGCCAATAAGAGGAACACATATATGGGGAAATATGTTACAATCTGCCTGCACCGCTATCCCCTCTCTCGAACTGCTTGCCACAGTCATTGGCAAACGCCCTGCATAATTTGCCTCAGGGCATAAGCATGATCCAAAACTATGTATATTTTCTATTGTACAATCTAAAACTGTGAGTAGTGGAAACCTACGTTTTAGAATCCCATTATCCTCAATACAATCCAAACGGGCATAACGGGTTCCATATTGGCAACAGAGCTTTGAATCCCTCAGCGCATACCTCTGTTCCATAATAACCCCATGATACTGTTGCTGCATATACATCAATTCACACAGCTGTTCCTGAATTTTTTCCTCTTCCTGCTGCGCCTCTTCCTCACTCTTTTCTACTCCATTATTACAAAATAAAAATGGTCCCCTTGGGTCAAATATACTCACCGTAATCTCCTTCTTTCTCTTTAAATTTACCTGCATACATATCACAAACTACACTTGCAATACAACACAAATCTATGTTTATTGCGAAGTACTTATATATCGTGCCGCAATTCGGTATTATCATATGACGCCTTAAACCTCTTCCTCCACCGACAAAAAGCATTGCTCCGCAATATTCCCCCACTGCTCTTTCACCCTCATCGGGCAGTTGAACACCCCATGCAGTACTGTTTTCCGCATCCTCACCACATACATCCGGTTATAAAACTGCCCGTCCAGTGCAAAACCTTTGAAATCAAACCAGCTCATTTCATTCCCTTGCTCTGTCGTCATATCACTTGTCTGGTTCTTTATTCTGATAGCAGGATTGACATTGCGCAGCGCATTTTGGAACTGGCTGCTCATGGTTTTAGTATCCCCCTCTTCCAGCATTACCGGCAGGATATTGAAACAGAAATTTACCGTACTGTCAAGGCTCGTAATCACAATTTCCGGCGCATTTTTAGAAGGGTATTTCGTATCCTTTACCAAATCCGGCATAACGATAAACTGCTCCGGCAGGCATATGCTGATCTTTGTATTCGGCAATGTAACCCTCGTAAACGTAAACAGTTCGTCATCCACATAAATACCCGTTTCCAATGTTGTGTGCTTTAGCCTCTCCATTTCTCTTTTTGCTTCCAAAATTTCCTCGTCAAAATATTCCATGGCAAATTCTCCTCTATCCCTGGCAAATATCCAGTTCGTCCGGTGTACTGATAAAGATCCGGCTGGCATTTATTTTTACGCCGCTCTTTGCCAAAACCGTGACTTTCCCTGTGCTTCTTACCCCGGCAGCGCCATCCCCGACAGAAAGACTATGTTTCCCATGATTAGAGAAATCAACACTTCCCGCATATAGATGCAATGTGTTCCCTTCCTTTGTCGCAAGATTGCGGTTCCAGTCATCCCATCCGTTTTCTTTGTTCTCTGGCAGACAATGCATGACAAATCCTTCCCTCTCATCTCTGCCGCCAAAATATAGAATGATATGGGCGCCCGTCTCCGGCATGGCATACAGGGCGTTCCCTGTCTCCGGGTACCATTCGTAAAAATATTCTCCCATTGAATTTCCGTCATCTATATCCAATGCAACCCTTACCTGCTCCTGTCTGGTCTCCACTACAGTCCCTCTCAAACCAAGACCGCAAAACCGATCCAGATAGATAGGGCTTGCCGCATAGCTCTCCCGCAGCAGATAATGATACGTCAGTTCTCCGTTCTTAAACTCTGCCCGCACCCCGTATATGGTCATTTCCATGCTGCAGAAAGCAGTCCTGTCGCCAAGCTTATAAAATTCCCGGCTCTCCACTCCATAGGCTGTGCCGCTCCTGCCTTCAGCAGATTCCCGGTACATTTCCATGGTATATTCTTCTTCTGAAAAACCAGAAACCTTATCACCCTTTCGCATGCCGAACCAAAAAGCCGGTTCTCCTGTTACAATATCCGGAATAATACAAGTTCCCAAACGGCTGGCAAGGCGCCTGCAAAATGCCCATGGTGTTTCTTTGTATTGGATAAACGGTTTCCCTATTTCCCTGTCTTTACCTGCTGTGCAGATCACCCGTCCTCCCGCACACTCCGCCACATACTGCACTATCTTTGCATAGGTTTCCTCTCCATCCTGAAAGGAGCTTGAGCCCGGTACTTGATCCAGCTTGTAGGAACCGGATTTTGCCTCCAAATGGATTTTCACTGTCCTGCCAACATGTTCTGTCCTGATTTGGGTCAGTTGTCCATGAAATAATGTAGTATCCTTTCCGGAAATCAACCGGACTTTACTGTTACGCAGTCCGGCTGCCTGCTCCTGCCCATCTATATAGCCTTCAACTGTCAATAGCGCATGCTCATTGATTTCCCATGTAAAACCAAAGCTTTCTACTCCTAAAAGCGGCATAGGGCTCTCCAGCCTTATCTGGTCTGTTATCTCCGTAATCCTTATCTCTCCTGCCATATGTATACCTTTATCTTCTTTCCGCATGCCCCATCCGGCGATGCTGTTGTCATATCCTTTATTCTTTACCCTGAAGTTACTCCGGAGATTAAGTACATTACAGCTTGATCTGCGCTCCGCTCATATTCAGGTCTCCGCCCAAATTCATTTCTGTTTCACCCTGCTTTAGCTTTATCTTGTTCGGGGCGCTTAACTCGATGGAGGCATTGGAGCTGGATATGCGCAGAGAACCTCCTGCCGACAACGTCACAGAGCCTCCACTTACGATTTCAACACCTTTCTGGTCAGACAATTCCACATATGTCCCATCATTGTTTGTCAATAGGATTTTATCCGGCGCCAGCTGTATTTCCTTTCCTTCCTTGTTGCGCCAGAGTTTCCGCCCCGGCTCCGTCCTGAGCGCCGCCTCTCCTTCATGGTAGGCGCTGGCAGCATACGCATCCTGCTCTTTGTCTGTAGGGAAGTACAACCGAACCCTGTCACCATTTTCCGGCATGCAGTACCAGCCGGTTCCATCCTGTGAAGAATAGGGTGTGGCATAAGGGAACCAGTATACGCCTGTCTTCCCTTTGTTCCCATCCTCTGTGATTTCCATCCGTATTTTTTCACCTCTGATTCCCTGCACAGTGCCAAACAAGGAAGCCCCTGAAAGATGGACATTATACAGCATAGGGACCTCAAAACCGGCTTTGGGAAGCATATAGTACACATGAGAAAGAGTATTTCCCCGCATCCTGCTTTCTATCTTCCAGACAAACATCCGATGCCCGTTGATAATCCCGCAATCCCCCAGCTCATAAACTTCCCTGCTCTCCCATATATATGATACGGCAGCATTCTGGATGCCCTTTTCCTCACTGCATGTATCCAGATTGTAGCAGGACGAGTATTCCATAGAATCCCCCTGTATTGTATTCTTCCTCTCCGGTAAACCAAAGTAATATTTTCCCCCGCAGGTGGCGCAGTCCGCCACCAGCACGGTATGCTTCATGCTGGCAACCCTTTTTACGAATTCCCAATCCGTTTCCTTATACTGCATGATGAATCGGCCGGTTTTTTCCCCTTTTGCCACCGTCATGATTTTTTCTCCATTCGCATAGCCCCGTCTGCATATATCCAGAATGTCGCTGTACAGTAGGTCTGTATTCTGAAAGCTGCGGATTCTTTTAGTAATATCCATCCGTAAAGTGCCGGATCGGAGAACCAATTCCATCCGGCAGGTTCCGCCCTTTACCTTCATGCCCATTTTCTCCACAATGCCGCAGAATATAATGCTCTCTCTTCCATCCTGTGCAGCGGCCGCTACCTGTACCCATTCCTGCTGTCTTGCCGCCTGTAAATATTCCTCTTTCTTTCCAAAAGGGATATATCCCGACAGACTTACCGCAGCGTGCTCGTTTAGTTGCTGCCTTCCCTGATACTCCTCAACTTTCATTTCCTCAAAAGGATGGACAATAATATAATCTTCTCTCATCTTCGGTTCCTCCTGCTTGCTTATTCTTTGACAGTCAATTCGATTTCTCTCAAACCAAGTCCGGTCACTTCCCTCCTTAACAGGCTTTCTGCCAAGTCAAGAGAAATGACTGTATGCCTCTTAAGAGAATCCCTCACCCAAAAAATATGCTTATCCAGTTCCACTGTCTCGCTTTGTGCGCCGTCCTGCCTTTCCCTGATGGAAAGCTTATCTGTCTCATCAAACACCGGCAACTGGTACAATTCTGACTTACCGCTTATCTGATCTAACAGAATTACATCCCTGCAAAAGCAGCGCTCCCTGTACATCCTGATTACCTCTGCCGCCTTCAGGGACAGCAGAAGAAAAGGGAATTGGATAATATCGGTGAAAATTGTCCTGTCAGACGGTTTAATTGTAAAAAGCTGTCTGTCCGGCAGTCTTGGAAATCCCTCCAGCCTGATATCCCGCACGTCAAATTTTCCATACCAGTTTTCAAGCTGCGGCGCATACTTCAGTTCCGGCGCCTCCTGTATCTCAAAATATTTCAATGCATCTCCTCCTAATCCACTATAATTTTTCTTCTGGACGCTTTTTCCTTTCCTCTGCTGATCCCTGTGCCTCCCAGCTTTCTTGTGACATGGCACATTTCGTAAAATAGATTCTCCGTGGACACCCCGTCTACGTTTCTTTCATTTCTTTCCAAATAGTCTTTCAGTATCTCCATTGGAATTGCCCCCGGCTGGTTCAGACATAAATAGGCAAATCCGATATCTTCTGCCTCCGGGCTTCCCGACGCCAGTATCTCTCTGGCAAATCTTCTTATGACTGCCGGTGCCATGGACCTTTCCCGCAGGCCTCCCCATGTGGCATATAAGTAATTCAAGGTGTTATATTCCGTAGCCATATCCAAAAAATCTGTATGCCTGTCTCTGAGCGCAGCGCCTTCCTGCAGCTTGTACCGGCATACCTCAAATTCGTTATCTTTTAGTACGGTATCTGCATCTGCCACTAACTCCATTTTATATACATGATAATCTGCCGATTCCTGCTGCGTCTGGAAGCGCATTTTAACTGAGATAAATTCATCACAGGGGGCATAAGGGATGCTTTCTTCCGCATCCATAAGACAGATAAAGCCGCCATACTTTATGATTCCCGGTCCTACCACAATTTGCTTTCCATCTGCCCTGACATCACAGCCCCGTAGCATCCCGTCTGCATATTCCTCATAATCCAGACGAGCCTGTGTGAAGGAATAATCCCGAAGCGCCCAGAGCAGTTCTTTTTTCAGTATCCGGTTTCTCTCAAACAATGGGTATAAATTCTGCATGCCTGATCCCTTCCCTCCTACTTCATCCCATCGAAGAAGTTCTGCACCCAGCCCTCGTTTTCGAAGTAGAATTCCTCGCTTTTTCCAAGGTAGAGTTTCTCGTCACTGCGGTAGATGGGGACGACACGGAAAGCCCACTCCATAGAAACCGCCCAGACAAAAAACTTGACTTCGTTCTCCACAATATCATCCGTGTCTGCCTGCAGGATATGCGTCCCATACAGTTCCTGAATTTTCTCATACTCAGCTTCCCTGAAATCCGTCAGTGAACTCTCACAGGTATACTGATACCTCACTATCCCTTCCATGTCTCTCAGATAGAGCTTCAGCGTCAGTTCTTCCATGTTTCTGGATATCATACCGCTTGCGCTTTTCCGCTTCAGACAGTGTATCAGCACCACCTCTTCGCCGCTGTGGGTATTGGCTGTAATACAGTATGGCAAGGCCGGCTCCTGCGTTCGGATACTGATATCCGCATAGCCATACCGCTTGTCTTTCAGAAATTTTAGCGCCCCGTCCACACAGGTCATCTTCAATTCAAAATCCTTTGCCTGATCGCCGTCTCTGCGCTTAAACTGGATTGTTTTTCCCGGTACATATTCCTTCAGGGCATCCCTGAAAATATCTATCTTGCAGGACTGTCCCGTAAGCTTGATAATCGAGTATTCCTCCAGTACATTCTCCTCATACATCTTCTCCATGAATCTGCGGATCACCCCATAAATATCTGCCTTCAGCAGCATCTCCACCGCAAAGATGTTTAAGTAAATGTCCGGAAATTCCTTTATTGTTTCCAATCCACTGTCCGTCTGTGCTGACAGCTTCCACTTATCCACCGGAATCCATGTGGCGGCATCTTCCCTGACCGGCTGGGATGCCAGCACAATCCGCAGGGTTGCCACCCTGTTATAAAATTCTTTCTTTACCGTTTCCGCAAGCTGGAAAAGAAAATAGAAATTATTTTTTACTTTGAAATAGTCCTCCCTGCTCCGGTTTTCAAAATCCTTAAAGCGGGTCGGCACATACCGCTCCGCCTCCTCGTAGTTCTCCTTCAACTCCTGATAGATCTCCTCTGTCCCGTGTTTATCCACATACCGAAAGATATCCATGTCATACTTTGACAGGATTGTCTCAACCGGTGTGAGTGCCCCTTCATACAGCCTGTTTACCAATGCGATTTTCAAAAACTGCATAATGCGGTACGTCAGGTTATTCCCGCCGAAATCCGTATCCCCGTTTTCATAAGCAGTTTCAATATCTATGCGGTACGACGCTCTCCTGTCCCATACACGGAAGCTGCAGGAACACAGATCTGTAGTGCCACCGCCGCAGTCAATGATCAGCGCCTTATACTCCTCACCGTCCTCCACGCTCCCATTCCGGATGACCTCGGATATAGTGTTGTACAGCACGGACACTCCTTCATCCACCATTTCCTGACCGCCCGGAGAATAGTCCGGCAGTATCTGGGAGAACAGCTTCCGAAACTGCGCTTTCTGTTTGACCGGGCAGGAAATATGTACTACGTTTATTTCGCATTTAAATCGGTTTCTGACTGCATTTATCACATACTCAAAGTACGCTTTCAGTATCTCCCTTCGGGGAACGAAGCCCCTTCGTCCCTGCCGGTCCGTAATCTCCTCCTGCTTATCGTAATCCCCAATCCAGCGCTTGATGTCATAAAATACACAAAACCCTTCGTCTATGTAGCTGGAATCTGCAAGGCGGATGGCTTCATACCCAAAGAGAAACTCCGGTTTCCCCTCCTCCACAGAAAGCACTCCTACCACACTGGGAAACAATGTGCTTTCCTGCCATCCGTCCCGGTTGTCATAGAATACTGCATAATTGGCGTCATTCTCTTTCAGTCCACGCTCACCGTCATGAAGCCCCATCTTTTCAAAATACTGGTTGTCCAGATACACACCTGCCGTGGTGTTGCTTGTCCCAAAGTCCATCGCCATAGGCATGGAAAGCGTGACGGGCTGCCTCACTTCAAAATCAAGGAGCGGTATCCGGTACAGCTCCAGATATTCGGGAAGGGCTTCCTGCTGCCCTGTATATATCCGGTATAGGACCTCCGAAACACGGCGGTCCATACAGTATAAGCTGTAATTCTTTACGTCTGATTCACGACAGGGAATTTCCGCTGCCTTTGTCAAATACAGACAGTCTGCTCCTGCACCCACAGAAACGACATTCAAGATGGCGCATAAAGTCATATCGCCTCCTACCACCAGGGCATTTGTACCCTTTAACTGCTCATCATAGGGCAGGGTAAGACGGTCATAAATACCGATGGCGATTCCTTCATATGCAATGATTGTGGAATTGCATTTCAGGTTTCGGTCATGCCTCTCCCGCAGCCGGGTTTCCCTGAGAATCCGCTCCAGAGCCATAGCTCCCTCTTCACTATGCCTGTCAATCAGGAAACATTCTTCCTCTCCCCTGAAGCGCAGGATAGTTCTGACAAGCTCCTCCTTGTCCATGGGATTGATAATTCCCTGTATGATTTTTTCCTTACGGCAAATCTCCCTTAGCTGGAAAGTAGTCATCAGGAGCAGTTCCTCTTTTCGGTACCGCTTTACTGTTTTTTCCCGTGGGGCTTTTGGTTTTAATACATATCCATACTTATCCACTCGTATCCTGCCTCCGTACTATCATGTGGCACCAACCATATGTTCCTCGCCGCTAAAACAACACCATTTCGTCCAGCAGCATTGTCTCCTCCACGTCAATAATTCCAAAATGTTTGTCCCAGAAAAGGAATGCCTGAAAATGGATGGGCAGGAACATGTCCTGCAGGAATTCTATCCTCTTCCGCTCCTGAGCTGTATCCTTTCTTCCGATATATACCAATACATCCCGTGCCTGCTCATTGCTGGCATACACAAGAGAAGCAGGATACATGTATCGCATAACTTCCCTGAATAGGAAAATGGAACTGCCGCACCTGTACAGCTTCCATATGAAACCCAGAAGCCTGCGCAGCTTGGCTTTTTCAAAGTGTGCTACCGCTTCTGCCGCTTTCTGCCCACACACGCCGTCCAGCAGGTCTTTTAACAGGAACCGCAGGGCATATTCCTGTCTGGAAAGCCCCTGACGCAAATCTGCCTGTACCATGTAATGCATGGTAATGTCGAAGAGCAGTTCCCTGATTTTTTCGTGCCCCTCCACGTTGTCATCGAACACAGCAGAGAATTCCTCTGCAAAGCGGTACAGGGGATTGATCTCCACCTCGGTTGATTCCAGAGTGTTGCTGTTAAGATTTTCCAGCACCACCTCGGCGTAGGGGCTGCCGTTTCGAACAGAGCGGTATGTGATTTTCTCCCTTGGTATGCCGGATTGATCGGCGGCAAAGGCGGCTTCCCAGATGTAATTCATATAATACCTTCTTTTTGTTTCATAATATTCATCATCTCTTTATACTTTGCTAACCGCATAAAATTCCCACGCACCTATACTCCCCCATCTCAAGCTGGATTCGTGAAACTGCAAACTGAACCATACTGTCATTCAGATATTGTCCTTGTTTCTTTTCTACAAACTCCAATACCAACACCCGTCTGCTTTCCATGGGAAAAATGCCCTCCTCCACAAACCAGTCCATGACTTCTTCCTTTGGATAGTCACCAATGCTGTCACATATTCTATAACCAGACAGTTCTACATATTCCCCTATATCCAGCTCCGCCACTCTACGGAATAAATCTGCTTTAGTCAGCAACCGTGCAGGTGTTTCATTTGAGATTCTCCTAAAATAACTGTCTTTTTTATGATTCGATAAGAGTGGAGCCGTATAACCTAACGAGTTTTCCGTTTGTCTCTGTACAATACGCAATGCCTTCCAGTCCTCAAAGGTCTCTTCTTTGGATTTCATAAGAATTTTTCCCTCTTCATGACGGATTTCCAGAATATTGACGTTTGATACTACCAGATACCCATCGTCCGAATCAGCACCCCCCACTCTAAACTCATGCTCATAATATATGCCATCAATACAGGGGAGCATGAAATCCGTGCTGTCAAAGCTGATTTGTTCTATATTCCACAATGGCATAATGCCGTGCAGAATAAAGTCTCCATATTCTCCATAATCCACTTCTGCCTGAATCGGTTCCTTTGCCGTATCATTCTCCCCATCACATATCATAAACACGTCATAAAATTTATCCAGATATCCTGTGTGCATCGTTTCCCACGGAATATGGTTATCTAAAAAAGCATGGTAAAGCAACTCTATCCGCTCTCGATATCTCTGCGCACGCCGCACATGAAATACCATCTCCCGCGCGCTTTCCACCCCACAAACGCCATGAAAATGTGCAGCATTTTCAAACCGTCTTGCTGTTTTCCCATCCGCTTTCAAGAATATTGTCCCTACATAAATCTCATTTTCTGCACCTGCCCAAACTTTTTCTTCGTTTAAATCATCCTGACATACGGGAAAAAGCGTGTCATTCGTTGGATCATAGTCTCTTTTTTGGATTATGGTGCTGACAGTTTCATAACATTTGACAGGTGCTTTTGTCTCCTCATAAACACGTTTTTCAAGCGCCTGATACTTTCTTTCCATGCAGTGCATGATTTTTCCCAGTCCATCCCATAAGACCGCCTTCGCAAACCGTCTTTCATCTAAATCATCTATTTCTTTCAGGCGTTTTTCAATGTACTGCTCAAAATCCATTGGGTATTCCATTACCGCAGATAGATTTTTCTCTCCCCTATCTTCCATGCCTACTGCTGTGCCTCCTGCTCTTCCTGCACCTTGCCTCTCTGCTCAATCTCCACATCAAGAATCTCTATCAGCCCGTCCATTTCTCTTACTTTGTCATCCATGCCCAGCTCTCTGTATATATTTTTGGCAAACAGATACAGCTTCTTTGCTTCCATATAGTTTCCTGATGCAGTCTGTGCATTACCGGCAGTTACATAATCCTCCGCCTGATGCTCTTTCTTCTTATTATCCTCTGCTTTCTGCGTACTGGCATCCAACTTGGACTGAAGCAATTCTGCATGCGCATTGTCTCCCAACTCCTGATATTTTTCTATTGCCATTGCATAATAGACATTGGCGCTCCCATAGTCGCCCTCTGCAAAAGCCTTGTCACCTTCTGCCGCTAACCGCGCTGCGCTGACTGTCGCAGTAGCTGTCTCTGCAGCCTGCTGGTTCATAGCTTCCTCTGCCTCCTGACGGCTGGCATACAGCTCCTTCAGGGCGTCCATGGATTCGTTTCTGCCTTCCTCAAAGTATACACTTGTGGCAAGCTGCTTTGCCTGCAGATATTTTTCCTCCGCCCTGTCATAATCTCCCTGTTCCATCAGAGCATCACCCAGTTGGATATAATCATACACAGACAGATAGCTCACAATGCTTTCAAGCCTTTGGTCTATATACTCATCAGCTACATGGTCTGCATAGCGGGAGCGCTCTTTTGCCGTCGCATATCCTGCCTGCGCATCCTCATATTTTCCGTCCGCATAGTCACTGTCCGCACTGTTCATCGCTTCAATCAATTTCAGATAATCTGATATTTCCTGTATGTATTTCTTATCCCTCAGCTTTTCAGCAACAGCCAGAGCTTCCTCTGCCTCCTCCTGCGCCCTGACAAAATTATTATCCTGAATGTATTCTATAGCATCGGAATATTTCCTGCTCATATCTTCCACAAGCTGCTGATACAGTATCCGCACTATCCATATGGCAATGACTGCCACTAAAAGGACAGCTGCCGCCACAAGACAGATTATCAAAATCTTTTTCCTTTTCTTCTTCCTATCAGGGTCTGAAAATACTTTATCTATGAAGACAGCAAAAAAAGTATAGTTTTCCAGAGTTCCGGGCTGTTTTGACAGCAGCAGATCCTCTATATCATTCAGGCTTTCCTTGGGCTCGTCCTTTGCCTCCGAAAATACGTCGTCCAGTTCTCCGCTATCCAGATTCTCCCAAATTCCTCTTGTATATAATGTCAATATGTCCCCGTTTTCCAGCTTTATTTTACCGGAAACAGTCGGGGAAAAACCTTTTCCCTGCCCCACATAGGCATACAGATTATTCCGCTCCTCATGTTTGGATAATACATCCTCCGGCAGTTTTTCTTCCCTGCCAATATCGTTACTCAGAGACATGTCGCTGCTCTGTTCTTTGACCCTTCCATTCCGATACAGGCGTAATCTCGTATTGCCGGCATACGCATAACGCAGCTTTTCGTAATCTGTCACTACCACTGTAACAGAGGCTTTTAAGCGCTCTTTGCTGTCAGCTTTACAGAGTTCCTGATCCGCTGCCTTTATATAAGACAAAAGTGCACTTTTTTTCATGGAAGGATGTTCCTGAAAAGCCAGCAACACCGTCTCAATGGCAATCCTTGCACTCTGGGCATCCGCCAGATCATTTAAGCCGTCTGCCACCACATAGCAGGCATATTCCTCCAATTCAACGAAGGCAAAATAATCGTTATTCTCCAGTTCGGAACCGGCCTCAGATATGAAAGCAGATTGAAATGTGCTGTTTTGTTTCCTCATATTTAAAAGCCTCCTAAATAACTGACTTTACCCTTTTACTTTCAATACCACCACAGTCGCATTATCCTTATTTTCCGCCTCACTCCGATTAACCAGCTCCACAAGGGCGTATGCTTTCTCCTGGCAGGTTCCATCCTGCTCCAGACAATCCTCAATGTCCTTCCATCGCACCTCTTCATACAGCCCATCCGACATAAGGAGAATGTATTCCCCTCCCTTTAACGTAATCGGTGTATCAAAAAATTCAATATCCTGAAAACCGTCCTGCCCCACGAAATTGTATAAGCGATGCTGCTCCAGCAAATCGGCTGCCTCCTGACGGCTTAGCTTCCCTTCAGAATATTGCTTTCTTGCCAGCATGTCTATCGTATGCCCGACTGTGACAGGCACTAATTCCTTATTCCTATAAACGGCAATTTTTACGTTTCCCACTGTTGCATAGTACAGCCTGCTGTCTTTTATCATAACTGCGGCAACACAGGCCTGACCCTGTCCATCCTCCAACAGCTTAAGGATTTCCCGGTTTGCGCCCTGAAATGCCTTGCGGAGATAATACTGTGGATTATAAAAAGCGTTTTTATCCGAAAATATCTCCTTAAATACCTCCACAGCGGCACGGCTTGCTATCTTTCCGCCTGACTGTTTTCCCTTGCCATCCGCCAGTACCGCCATAATGCCCTCTGCTGATTCAAATATAGCATATTCATCTTCCTGAATCTCTCTTGTGCCAATGGTTTTACTTGCACCGCTGTCAAAACTGCACTTTCTGACAAAAGGGGATCTTCTCGCCATGCAGATCCGCAAAACCAGTAGCACAACGCAGACACTGCCAAGGATGACCGCCATATACTCTGGGACAGTCATAATGCCCCTCCCACCGGAGACGGATTGTCTTCCCACATGAAATTCTCCCCGCAGAAGGGCACAAACACAAACTTGCTGTCCCCCATCTCTATGACGTCATAGGAATTCAGAACCGTGGGTGTATAAACCGCTGCATCATTATGATACACAATCCCGTTGCTGTCTCCGGGAAGCAGCACAGTCTCTTTCTTCTTAGGATCAAACACAATCACGCCATGGTTTCTTCTGGCTATCTTATTATCACCCAGTATCTGGATATCCATATCATCAGCACGTCCTACAAAATTTTTTCCTGACTTAACTTCATAGCCCTTTCCCTGTCTCGCTCCTGATATACAGACGATCCACCCGCACACGGGAGAAACAGTCTGGGAAAGCAACAGATTTTCCAGACTATCATCGTCCTTTGCCCCTGTCTCCTGCTTTTCCTTAGTTGCAGTTTCTATATTGCAATAAGGGCATATCGTTCCATATCTCCTCGCAGAAAATAAGTGGCCGTTTTGACACCGAATCAGATTGCTCATGTTTTACACGCTCCTCTACTTTTTATTTTCCTATCGCCTAAGCTGCCTCCTCATTATCAACGGAGCAGCAGACGGTTCAATCCAACATATAAAACATCCCCACATTCCAGCTTGCAAGGCGTGTCGGCAGAAAGCTGATAGATTTTCCCATCCATGGCTTTCTTTACCTTGATTCCGTTTTTGCTCCCCAGATCCTCCACATACCAGCTCCCTGAGGAATAATTCATAACCGCATGCTCTATGTCCACCATACTTGCATAGGGGCTGTTATTCAAGTCAATATCTACCTGATTTTCCCTAATGTCACGCCCGATTACAACGGCGGTCTTTCCATAAATATCCCAAATGCATAGTTCTGTCTCTTCTTCGCTGAGCAGGACAATCTCTGTTGCCAGCGCCTTCCTTGTGGATTCTTTTTCCCAGCCCGCAATCTCCTTTTTATAGTCCGGTCTGTCGTCCTTAATTGCCATGACAAGAAAAATGACAGCCAGAATTCCGGACAGGCATATTAGTGGTATATGCTGCCTGATATGCTGCGGATAAACACATGCTATCAGGAGCAGCGACATACTCACCAGCACAATTGCCCAGTCAATAGCACGTTTTCTGTTCATGCTAAACCTCTCTTCCAACACAGTTTTCACCTTTCCGCCGTGTCCATTACTTTTCTATTTGGGTATTCCCATATATTTTTCAAACATCTCCGTCATATCGATCGGATTTGCCTTTGTTTTCCTTTCTTTATGTATCTCTTATTTTGATCCGACCTTTCCTGGCTGGAATCCGAAAAATGTGGCGAACTGCCTTTCCATATCGCCAAAGTTAATCTCTGACGTTCCTTGATATATGGATTCACTTTTTCCGGCATTTTTCTGAAACTCTCTTCCGCTTCTGTTGCGTTCTGTGTAACGCCTGACACGCTGTATAAGTTATCCATCTGCCTGTACCCTATCCTTTTAAAGAAAGCGGGCGCACCCGATTACTGCCGAGCACGCCCATTGTCCCTCTCTAAGCGGCCGGATATCCACCTTCCACCGTTATCATATTCAGTTTATCCTTTTTCTGCTTGATCACCAGCGTAAAAGTGCCGGTACCCTCTACATCGCCAAAATTTTCCTTGTAATCCACAACGAAAGCATTAGGGAAATAATACTTACGTACCATAATCCCTGCTGCAACATGCTCTACTGTCACTTTTTTGTAGCAGTCAGCCTTTTCTGCCGGAACTGCAGACCATAACGCCAGCTTTCTTGTGCTGTCAAAAGGATCTCCATCCACAGCCGTCAGGATTCTCCCCTTAATCACCAGAGTGCTCCCCACGTCCTTTGTCCGGGCGTTGGAATCCAGCGGAATATCTGTGGTAAAGCTTACACCTCTCACACATTCCTTCGCAATCTCAAAACTCTCCATACCTTCTACCATTACTCTGTATGACATACCCATAGCCTCCTTTCCTTATTCCCCGCCGAAGCCGCCCTCGACCTTGACAGAACTGTTCTCATCTTTCTTCTGCTTCATGTGAATATAGAACGTCCCCACACCGGTCTCATCGTCCTCTTCCTCGGTATACTCCATTACAAATGCATCCGGCAATATGAACTGGCGTACTACCTGTCCTGCCGACACCACGCTGATCTCTGCGTTTCGATAGCAGTCCGCCTTTTCCGACGGCACCTGCGCCCATTGTGCAAGCCCAAGGGTCGGGTCACTTCCTTCTCCTCCCAACTTGTACAACATTTTCCCCCATACCTTGACAGAAAGACTGTAATCCGTAGCCCTCGCATTGGAATCCAATGCCGACTTTGAATCAAAATCCACCTTAATAATACTTCTCTCGTCAAAGTTGATTGGTTCTGATCCGCCTGTGATTTTCATTCTGAAACCCATACAGTTACCTCCTTTTTGCACTGTTTTGATATAAAATATTCCTACAGAGTTACTCTCTGTTGGCGGCGCTTAAACGGTTGATCTCCACTTCCAGATTCTTTATGTTTCCATTGAACGTGATGTTCAGCGTACAATATCCGCTCTCATTATCAATGGTATGTTCTATGTCATCACCCTTGCCCAGAATGGCATTGATACATTCCCTCTTGGCAAGCCAATCGCTCTTCTGGCTCCGAGGATTGTTAGAAAAGAAATACGCAATCGCATCTTCCTTGAAGTCCCCTGTCGCATGACGCAAAATGCGCTCGATATACGTAGTTACCTGTGTCTTATAGATGGGTTCAAACGTATATCCATCCGACATCAGGTTTCTGCTCTTATAAACCATGATATTCGTGATATTATTTCCCTTATAAGATGCATTCTCGGAAGAAAATACAAACCCAAAATTCTTACGGTTAATATCTGCCTTTATTGAATTGGTAAAGCCCGTAATTTCCTTTGACATTGTGGTACGGACAGAAAGAGAATGATTATCTGCCTCTATGTCAAAGCGGACGCCCGGCAGTTCCATGTCCACGCCGGATTTACCGAAACGGTCTTTCAGGTACTCAGGGCATTGATAGGCTGCCACAATGCCTGCTGCCACATATGCGGCGCCAATATAGACACCATCGATCCAAAGCTTCATGATGTCCTCTTTCGCTTTGGACAGCTCAACCACATCATTCTCATTAATTACCATACGGCTGTCCAGAATAACGCCGGACTTTTCCTTTGGAATGATGGTAAAGTTCGGAAGGCACGGAATTGCATATTCGCTGAATGCCTTCCCCATCAGCGGCGTACACCGCTCCTCATACTTCTCAATCCCCTCGGTTGCCAGTGTATTGAATGTCGTAGTATCGCCCGTTTCATAACTGAAGAAGCACTGTACTCCATAGTCCTTAAACACGTCCAACAGCCTGACAAGAGATTCCACACTGTTTACATCCGATTTCACTACCGTGCTGTTCCCCTTAAATCGTTCTCTTGCCGTTTTCAACTTACTGTACTGATCCAATGATATAGACGGTACAATGGAATACCAGACCGTATTGCCAAACTCATTCTTTGCATTGACTGTGTTCAGATATGTAATAAGTCTGGAGATATTACTGGATTTTGCCAGCATCTCATTGGAGATATTGGTAATGACCAGAGACGGGCGCATCCCTTTCAGTTTCTTGGGATACTGCTCGAAAAAGCACCAGATACCCAGCAGTTTTTCCACCAGAGGCTTTACTGTTTTGATAAATGCATCCTTTGATTCCTTGTAAAATTCCAGATAGGAATTGTAATTGACAACTTCCTTTTCCTTATCAATCCTGCTTTCCATAGTAGAAGAAAGCGGACAGAATGTCCGGGCCACCAGTGCCCCCACATAATCATTATTTTCCCCATTGAGTGATTCGTAATCTTCTTTCAGCGCCTTGATCAAACCGGTATTGGCATTATCGTCCACAGCAACCAGTGCGGTGCTTTCTACTTTGGGTGCTTCCAGAATACGCAGTTCTCCACCCTTACCCATGCTCAGGACACCGAGGGCAAGAGGGGAATCCTCCTGTTTCTCCCTGCTGTCGGTCAGCAGCAGCCGTGTCTTGATATCCTCAATCGCCAGCGGCAGCATAGCCATGACGTTATTATAGTTGGCACTGGCCTCCTCAAACATAACATTCAGCTTGTCAGCCAAATCCAGCTTTTGGGGCGCTCCATCCTCCAGCTGCGCATATTGCGCATATGTATACTGAAGCTCCTTGCGGTTCTGCCGAATCTCCTCCATAACCTTTTTAGGTGAGATCATATCCGTCAGCTTTTCAAATTTAAAATCTGCATTGATCGTCCCCTCCGTGCGCTTCGCATCCACCATGGACATCAGCATACCCAGATACTCATTCTTTCTGTTGAGCGGTATCTCCGTCAGCATACTCTCCGATATGCACTCAGGCTTTTTCAAGGTGTATGCCACTTTCTGGGTAATAGCGTCATAATAGCTATATACCGTTGGGGCAAACTTCTCCAGCATCTCATCAAAGCTTCGCACCAAAAGCTGCTCATGGATTTCTTTAATCTTGTCATCTGAAAGGCTTTCCAGTCCCCTGACATCCCCTACAAGCGTCAAAAAATCCGACTTTTCGGGGTTTATCTCCTCCATAAGCATGGTCCTGTTTGTCTGCCTGATTACGTCTCCCATCAGCAATCCTCCTCTTTTAGATGTTCTCCCGCTCACTTGGCATTAATCTCTTATAGTGGATTTCCACTTCCGTGATGCCGTCCTCAAAAATTACTGTCAGCTTTCCGTTATAATATACCGGATATCCTACCCCTTTTTTCAGTATCTCCGTTCCCCTGAGCACAGTGCATTTTTCCGACTGATCCATGGCAATCAGCGTTTTATCTGGTCCGGCACAAAAAATAATATTTTCTGCTCCTATTTTCCCGAACTTGATTTCACAGGATTCCAGTATTTGACTCAAAGGAATTCTCACTGCCTGCCGTCCAAACAAACAATATGTCTGCGGCGGAACATCATCTCCCGTCTGAGTCTGCAGCACATACATATTCAATTTTCCGGTAAGTGCACAGCCTTTGATTTCTTCCTTCTTCACTACATTTCCCGATGTCTGCGGCTGTGCAACATAAATCTTCGTTTTTCGTTCCTTTTTTATTACCAACACAAAAAGAACCGTTAATGCAAAAGCCAATACACCCAAAATAATCCATAATGGGCGATAATCCAATTTTTGCTCTACTTCTGGCTGTGGGTATTCCGGCAGAGTAAAAGTTATGGTAACCGGCTGCTGTATCTCATAATGCTCCGGCAGACTGCTGACATCCAACTCCACCACTGCTTCCTGCAAATCCTGTATCTGCATGGAATATAGGATGCTTCCATTATGGATATTCCCTATTGCTGGAATCCCATTTACTGTGAAAGGCATTTCCAAGCCCTCGTAATATCCGTTATCCCAAAGATTACCCCCCTGCCCCTTTAATCTGATTTCTACATCTGCGAAAGGTATGTATTCGGGCAACGTCTCTCCTGTTTCCTGTTGGCCTGTGCCATTCTCCATTTCCCTTCGGTAAGTGACCTGTGTTTCTATTTCTGCTTTATACCCAATCTGCATGAATGCTTTTACATCAGAAACATCTGCAGGATCATAACTTATTTCGACAGTCTGCCCAATGATCTTTCCAGCATCTATAACTGCAATATTTTGTCCCGTATGCACCGTGGTGGTTTCCGCATTGCACTCCACGAATATGTCGGGCATTTCCTGTTCTGTCAGCAAGAGAATTTTGACATATTCCGCTCCCGGTGCAGGTAAATTTATACTTACCTTACCGTCGGATTCCTCCGGGACATCTAATACCTTTCCCGGAAAACTAAAGCGCTCATACAGGATACGGTTCATAATCTCTGACACACTTCCCGACTGACCTTCCCAATAAATAGCGCCATCCGTCATCTCTGCGCCGTCAAAAATGTGAATCTCTGATTCATTCCATTCGCTGCCGATTGCAACAATGTATATTTTTATGCCTCTCTCTTTTGCTTCTTGAACAGCTTCCTCATATTGAATCCGGGAAAAATCCTTTTCCTGACTGGTTGGCATGTCAATTTCCCCGTCTGTCAGCATGACTACATAACGGTTGACGTCCCTCCTGACCGAAAACATTCCTATTGCCTGCTGCAATGCCTCGCCAGCATTTGTATATCCTGAGTATACGATTTCTTCCAATGCTTCCTCCCATTGTGTAGTACCTTCTCCAAAAGGAAGCATGGTTTGTATTCCCGTATTATAAGCAACGAGCCCCGCCTTATAATTTTCGGGAAGGCTATAGACTGCCTGCCTGACCGCAGTAACGGCCAGCCTGTCCTTATCCTGTTTATTCATGGAAACACTGGTGTCCAAAAGGAATACCACTTCACCATCATGTAAATCAAATTGCTTTCTATCTGAGGCAAGGCAGGGGCATACGCAGCATAATACAAAAACAAATATAGTAGTTAAAGCTGTAAACACTCTGCATACTTTTCCTTTTCCCATATCACTTTGCCCCTGTACTGTTTTGGTAAATCTGGCTCTGCATCTTTGATATATTTTGTGGAAAACAGAGAAAATTTCCTGCCCGTTTTCCCTGCAAAAAAGCAGTGGTATCATGCATCTGCCTGATCCTCCAGAGCTGCACAGGCACCGTCAGGGATGCGTCACACTTATATTTACAGACTTTGTAGATATTAGGTGTCCAGATTTTAGAATACGGTTACCGCCACACTTTGGGATCAACAGCGCCAAATAGTTAACATGACAATGTCTATTTTATATTGTGATTAATCATTGCATTTTGCGTCTATTGTTCCCCGACATTCCTTTGATTTAATTCCAGTGTATGTTCCATATTTTAGTGTGAATAGCTTTCGTATATATAATTTTGTACACGATTTTGTATAACCTTGGTTACCTCTTCAACGTTCTTCTCCCCACTAAAGTAAAATTCCGTTTCTTCCTCGATAATTCTCCATATATTTGTATCAAAAACAATCTTGCCACTAGAACAATTAATAGTTTCATAGAGTTCATTTATTTCTTCCTGAGACGGCAATACATCTGTATTTTCTCCGCTCCAACTATTTACTGGTGGATGTAACGCTTGTTCAAACTCTTCTTCTAATGAAACTTCCAAGATAGGAAAATTAAATTGAATATGTTTATTTTGAAATTCTTCTGAAATCAGCGAACGCACAAACTCCCATGCAGCACTCTTATTTTCGCACATATTTGATATTCCTATTGGCAAATATGGCTGTATTAACGTTTTTCCCCCTTGTGCAGAAGGATAGCCTACGCACACCACTTCTTCTCCCTGAAACATATTAATTGCCTTTATATATTCAGAAACGCTAGAAATATAAGCCCGATTCAGCATCAATCTACCATTCACCAAATATTCTTCAATATTCCCCTCTACTGGGACTCCTTCCATGGAATTAGCTAATTCCAATAGTTCAATAAACTCATCTCCCTCAAAAAAACATTGACCTGTTTCCCAATCTATATATTCATCCATCCCCATCATCAGTACAATACGCAACAATCCTATAGGTCCTAAGTTGTCAATAAAATGGCTTTGCGATGGCATTTCTTCAATCATTTGTTTCATTTTTAGTATATTCCATTGCGAGCGGTTTCCTACTATGCTCTTCTTTCCCATTAAAGTTTCAAAGCTATACCCTAGTGCAATACTATATAATTTCTCGTCCTTTTCATACAATTGCAAAACACCTGGCACAAAATCTTCTCTTTTTATCTGAAGATCTGAATCCATATACGGATAGAGATCCATTAAAATTCCTTTTGAAATATAAGGTGCCATGTCTAGATCGCTAAAATCAATAATATCTGGCATATGGCCTGATACTATGTCTGCATTGAATTGCATTAAGCTAGTTTCATAGTCACTTTCTCCATACTCTTTTACATCAACATGACAATTCACATTTGATTTGTTCCATTCTGATATCCATGCTTCCATTTCAACATCAAGATATAATGTAGCATATGTTAAAACTACTTTTTCATTCTCTTCTCTTTGACTTTCTCGGCAACCAGCCAGCATAGCAAGCATTAAACTCAAAATTACTATTACCGAAACTTTTTTTTTAATCATGTTCTTCTCCCATTATGGCAAATCTGTTGCTATCAGCCAAGTTCCTTCTTCTTGATTTTGCACCCCATTCACCATTAGAATAATCTTATTTATATCTTCGTATATAAGTATATTGATTAATTTAAATTTTTCACCATACTTTTCATACGTCATTAAATATTCACGAACCAATTGCCCATTTTCGGAAGAATAAATACGCAAAATGTAGCCTTCATTTTGCACAAATGTTTTGGTTGCATAATACTTTCCATTGTGCGAAAGTATTATTGAGCCACTTTCATCTATACTGGTTAATGGATATTGGCAAATCCCATCTTGTACACTATAGCAAAAAATTTCCCCTGCTCTTTCTTTTCCGTAAACATCCGCTTCTTCTATCAAAGCACCCTCTTCGTAAGCCCATATTTTTCCCCATAGGTTACCTTCATAAATTTCAGCTGCGGACGCTTTTTCAGTCAAAGATAGTCTACCTAGAACTCTCTTAGAATTTACATCATTACCCACAAAAAGAATTTGATTTGAGCTTTCAATGAAAGCAAAATCCAAAACAAATACATCTCCAGTATCTAACGTTATTGTTTCTCCACATACGCTATCATATAGGAAAAGACCATTCATTGTACTATATATAATTTTTCTACCATTTTCTAAGAGTTTATATGCCATTATCTCACTCTCTGCACCAACCCATTCCTCTACACTGATTACCTTTACATTGCAAAAATTTTGATTAAACTCAACCATTTTCAACTGTATACTAGAATCTTGTTCATTATATTCTGTGCCAATTGCAATATAATCTTTTTCATTTGTATACACTTCACAATCCAAGAAATCATAAAAAGAAATACCCAGTTCTTCACTTTGTATCTCATTTAAAATTTCAAAATTTTGAACATTTAGCAACATTGCTTTGTCACTTAAACACATCATCTGTTCATTTCCAGCATAACAAATATATCCTGAAAAATCATCTAAAAACATTTTTTGAACTTCGCCTGCTGCATCTATATCTTGGGAAACAATCAAAACTGAATTCGATTTTTCCAATCCTATATTATTAGATATTTCAGTTTTATTCAATGGAACTAATACAACATAAAATATATCTTTTCCACTCAATAAAGATGTGTTAATATCTGCTTCTACTACTGTGAGTTGATTTGTCTTTGTCTGAATTTGCAAAGTATTTTCAGGGCTGCAAGAAATAGGGGTATGGTTAATGAAAAAAGTACATCTATACTCTGCCAATTCAATACCAGAAATTTCCAAACATATATGAATATACTCTTCTTCGTCCACAATATAATAATTCCCCGCAGTAACATCTTGATCATCCATATAAAGACTTAACGCAAAGTCTGATTCTTCTTGTTTTGTTGTATCATCAATGTTAGATACGCTTTCTATTCTTAATGACGCAGTTTCACTTACATATGCAGATTTATCATAATTCATTGGCGGTGTTTCATCATATTTTAACAGGTAAATGCTCTCTAGCATATGATGATAAATGCCAAATCCCTTACTGTTTACCATATCAGGCAAGTAGTCTGGATAATATATACTGGCAATACATAATTCCAATGTTTCACCTTTTTGTCCTGTTGTCGGAATAAGATAAAATGAAATAGTATTTTCAACATTGTCCTCAAAATAGAAATTATGCATGTATTTATAGTCTTCTTCATCGGTTCGATATAACTGTGGCTCACCGTTTATGAATATCATAAATCCCACACCTTGTTCAGTCATCCCTGTTGCACAGACACTATATTCAACCTTCAATTCTCCACCATTATATATAATATATGCTTCCCCTGTATTATCATCTATAAGATAATTCCCCAATCCATGTTCCAGTCTTCCCATGATTTCAGTGGATGAGTTTTCTTCAATAATATTTTCAGGAATATTCATTGTTCCCTCATTCGAAGTAACATTCTCTTTAGAGCATCCAAATAAAAAAGCAGAAAGCAACAAGCAAACAAAAAAATACATTTTAAATTCTTTACACATTTTGCATTCTCTCCAATATGCAACGCATGCCACATGAATAAGCACCCATATTCATGTGGCATGCGCCAGGTTAATTATTGTGCTACAAAACTTAGCGAGCAATGCTCGATGTAGATGTATACACTACCTGCGCTCTATAAGTTCTTCCGCCCTGAACATTATGAGCACCATAAATCTTCGCAACATCATCAAAATGAGGAACTTTAAAGTTATGCGCAAAACTGGTTTTTCCTCGATCCTGCTGAGCATCATAGGTTGTCAAAGTATAACCATATAAATCCTGGAGTTCAATATTTGTCTTCAAATACGCATTGTCAGGATTTTTTGTCACAGATGTTACTGTTACCACCTTACTGCCACCTACCGAGGTTGTGGAGACACTTCCATAAAGAGTTCCGTATCCATCCACGTCCTTGGAATCCGATCCTGCAAATGCCACAATAGACATCGACATTCCCATAACCATTGCCGTTACTAATCCAAGTAATTTTCTCTTTTTCATCCTCATAATACCTCCGTTTTCCCTATTATGTTATTACTCTGCTTAAATCATTGTAACTTTTCAGCATACCTATATTTGCATGCTGCCTTGAAAAAACTCTACCACACTGAAACATTTTACTTTAACTTTTCCCATTGGACTCACCTCCATGATTAACTACTATTTCATATGTATCTACAATTTTATTCTGCCTGTCAATAAGGATGTACAAACAATAAAAAGGACTATTGTTATTGCAACAATTAATTCTTCCAAATCCAATACTAATGCGAGCATAAACAGCATCCGTTCCAACGACAAGATTATCCTCGTACGTTTCCGATAAACTTTTTGTTTCGTTTGATCAAGATACTTATTATTCTCAACTGGTGCCATTAGAAAAATTACTCCTGTTGGAATTATTGCAACCAATATATACTGTCTCTGAACACCCTACCTGTACAAAACAGATGATAGATACCAGCAGCATTGCCGATGAAAATACATCAGCATCCCAAGCAAACTGCTCCCAAGGTTTTCCAAACCATATTCTACAATTTCTACTTCGTCTGGGGAGATAATCCCATCCCTCAGGAGCATTCCAGCTAAGACTTTTTGAGTCTTCATAATTTCCGCAATGCCTTGACCTGCTTGGGTTCCTGAGACTGATAACCCCAGCATGGGCATGTAGTATTGACCTCTACACTTGCGGACTTCTTAGCGATTCTCACAATCGCTCGTTCAACTGCTATTTTTGTACACTCTTTCAATTTAATTGCTTTTGCGTCCTTTCGTGAATGATATTAGCACAAAAAAAACTATTGTGCCGTTTCTTGTAATAATTGGACAATGTTTATGTAAAAATTGAAAATATGTATTTAATACTGCATTTAAATCAGTCAAAAATACTGTGGGACAAATGTCTGTCGAATGTCACTTCCTTTTTTCTCCGGATATCCTTATCCCCCTCCCAAAACAACTGGCTCATCCCGGATACTTTTCTTTAGCTTCTATAATCGAAGCAGTCAAAGATCGCAGATACACATAGTTGCGTTGGTTGTGTGCCATTGTGGGATACCTCCTTATCCTCTTTGATTATACATCAAATCCTTGAGTATAAGGTGTCAACTTAAATGATACAACATCATAGCGAAAATAGGACTAAATCAATGAAATCGCTTATACAGCAAATCTCCTGACTTAGTCCTATTATAACCTCATCATCAAAGGTAAGTGCAATCCTGCGGATCTCCATCGGTTCCTCCGGCCCCTCCGCTTCATCCACCGTCGTCGTCTGCGCCCATTTCAATTCCCCTCCGACGCCATGTATGTATCCATAAGCCCCTGCCAGCGCCAGACACAGCAGCATATCTCCCAGAGCCAGCGCTTTCCCGATCTTCTTCATACCTTTCCCCACGCGCGCCGCAGACAGAACCTGCGGCGTTGCCTGCCTTTATCCCATATTTTATAGAAATATATGTGGCAGGGCATATCCATATGCCGCCGGGTAAGCAGACGTAAAACGGGCCGCCGCAATATGCGGCAGCCCGTTATGCTCAGGTCTTAAACAATGCGATCTCCGATTTTAGTTCGTTCATATTGTCTCCCAGAACATCCGCCGTCCGGCTCAGATTCTCCACATTTTCCATCAGTTTTTCTGTGGTCTGACTCACAATCTGGGCATTTTCCGCAGTCTCGGCGATGATCTGGGATATGTTCTGCACTGCGTCCAGGGTCTCCGCCCGCTCTTTGTCCGCCTGTTCCGTACTGGCCACGATCTCCTGAAGTCCCGTTACCAGTTCCTGCATACGGTTGCGCATATCCGCAAATACCTGTATCACCTCCTGCACCGCATGTCCCTGCAGGGCCACCATCTCCTCCGCCTGCCTGGCGCTTCGGACACTGTCTATGGTGCGGGTGCCGATATGCTGTACATTGTGGCTGATCTCTCCCGCCGCCCTGGCGGAATCGTCCGCCAGCTTTCGGATCTCCTCCGCCACCACGGCAAAGCCCTTACCGGCATCCCCGGCTCTGGCCGCCTCTATGGACGCATTGAGAGACAGCAGATTGGTCTGCTTGCTGATCGCGGTGATGGTCTCCGCAAACACGCTGATATTCTCTGTCTCCTGACTGAGCTGTTCGATGCTGACCCCTACCTGGTTGGTGATATCTGTGGTCTCCCGGGCCCGCCGTCCCAGAAGTTCGATGATCTCAATGCCCCTGTGGATCATGGTATCGGTCTCCCGCACCAGCATCTCCACCTTTTCCACCACCTGACTGACCTCCTGCATATCATCGGACAGAAGCCCTGTTTTCTCCACACACTCCTGCGCGTGGAGGGACTGGCGTCCCATACCCTCGTTGATCTCCGTGATGGCCTGGGTGATATCCAGGGAATAATCGCTGATGATCTCGGAAGCCCGTTTTACTTCGTCCGCAGACAGTTCCAACTGATCCGTGGCGCCATGTACCTTGTTCACCAGCTTTTTATTGTTCTGAATCATATGGTTGGCCGACTGAGCCAAATCTCCGAACTCATCCCGCCCGGACACTTTCACGCTGCCGGTCAGGTCGCCCTCCGCCACCTGCTCCAGTCCTATGGAAATCTTCTTCATATTGCTGCGAATGCCGATGGTAATGGTCACTCCGATAAAGCCCGCCACCAGTATGGCGATCACCACCATGGCAAAGGTGATCCATTTGATCTGGTCCGCCTGAGTCGTCACCACTTTGTTGGGCACCAGCATGCAGATGGCCGCGCCGCTGTCCTCTACAATCCCATACACGAAAAGGTACTTCCGGCCCTGGAAATCCACTTCCTTATGGCCGATCTTTTCATCAGACTGCATGCATTCCTGGTAAAAAGGCTTGTCGTAGAGCACCGTTTCCCCTTCCGCGAAAGCGCTCTCCGCTCCCTCCTCCAGATATTCCGTCACGATCTCCCTGCCGTTTGGCGTCACAAATACCGCAACGCTCCCCTCCCCCAGAATCAGATCCTGCAACAGTTCCTTCACGGACTCCTGCTTGATATCCACCACGATCATGGCCTTGTTATTCTTGGACTGAATCTGATAGGCCATGATATATCGCTTGTCCGACAGTTTCATATGAGTATCCAGCACATGATGCCAGTCCGTCCACACATTTCCCCTGCCGCCTCCGCCCTGTTGGCTGACTTCCTCCTGGTATTCCGCAAAAAAACCATAGGGAGACTCTGAATTGGTGGTGGAAATCAGAGTCAGTTCCTGGGATGGAATAATATGTACATTGCTGATAAAGTCGTTTCCTGACTGGGTGGACAGCAGGTTGGTTCTCTGGTTGGTGATCAACTTCTTGCGCTCCACCGCGTAGCCATCCTTCTCATACACACCGCTGAAATAACGGTTCAGATCCGTGTCAAAAGCGTATTTCAACGCCTCCCCCGCCACAAAGGAATTGATGGCCTCCATATAGCTGACCGTCATAGTCATGGTTTTCTCTGTAGAATCCAGAAACTGCTGACTCATACCGGTGGAAGCCTTTCTATAGGCGATGGCGCCCACCAGGATCATGAATAGAATCGGGACGGTGAAACACACCACAATCTTATTTTGCAGATTGCTCAGCCTCTGTTTTTTCTTTTTTTCTGGCTTGCCGGTTTTCAATTCTTTTTCCTCCTAAGTTTTGTATCCCAGATCAGCCCTTCCGGCGCAGGATGCGCCAGCCAGATTCCTCCTCTTGTCTGGTCATAAATTGCTCCGGGCTGGCTGATTTAAGGAAATCTATACTTTCCTAAGAAACATTCTACCTTATTTTTGTAGAAATGCATAGATAAAATATGCAAATTTTTATTTTTTCTTACAACTTGACAAAAACACAATTTTTTGGAGATGAATTTGCACATTTTACCGCAATTTTAAGCAATCAATTATGTAACAAGTGCTAAAACCAGGCATGCCTGCCAAAGAATGAGACAATCTCACACTTTCCTCTGTATGCATATCGCAAGCCATGCTTGCGATACTGCACAAATCGGTATATAAAACGAAGTTTCATACTTCTATCAAAAAAACCAGCTGTCAGATCCGGCGCAGATACATGGCCTCCACAAAGCAGGATTCAAACCCCTGCTGCTCCGCCAGATTCAGCACCTGAGCCACGGCGCGGAGGCGATTCAGCCGTTCCCCGGCGTCCGGCTCGTTTCCATAGATCCACGCCCCGGCCAGAGCCGTGTTGCCCACCGCCGTCACCCTGCCAGCCAGCCCCTGGGGCAGAAGTCCCAGAGTTATGGCAGCCTCCACATTCAGGAAATATCCAAATCCCCCTGCCAGCCAGACCTGCCTGATCTGCTCCGGGCCATCCAGGCCATAAGCGGCAATCAGTGTCCGGATGCCGGCGCAGACGGCGGCCTTGGCCGTCTGCAGCTGGCGAATGCGCTCCTGGGTGATATGCATGTCTCCTATGAGCACCCCTGACTCAAAAAAAGGCTCCGCCAGAAGCCCGGTCTCATCCGTAAGCCCCCGTTCCAGCAATTTCGCCGTGAGGGCAATCATATCCGCCCCCCAAAGGTCGCCGCCTCCTTCGAAGGCGGGGCCTGCCGCCGTGCCGCAACAGATCATTTTGTCCCGATTGCCCAGAGCCATTTCTCCGTTGGTTCCCAGATCCACCAGCAGAGTCACGTCCTTTGCCCGGTCCATCCCACAGGCCAGCATTCCTGCGGCGATATCCGCCCCCACAAAGGCCGACAGGCCCGGCAGGGTCACGGTCTCCACACCGCCTACCTCCAGTTTCTCCTGCGTCAGATATGCCGCGTGAAAGGGAGCCCTGCCCAGAGGGGCCGGGTCATGCCCCTTCAGCAGGTACAACATGGTGGTGTTTCCGGCGATGACCAGCCTCTCCGGGTTTCCTCCCTGCTGCCGGCAACACGCGATTCCCTGCTCCAGAGCCTGCCTGGCCAGCTGCTGCATCTGCCGCAGGAGCAGAGGGTTCTCCGCCGCCTGGATCCGGGAGATTACATCCGTCCCAAACACTCTCTGAGGGTTGGGGCACACATACTGTCCCCTTTTCTCTCCCCGGCCGTCATACCATTCCATCGCAATAGTGGTGGTACCCAGGTCGGCTATTGCCAGTTCCTCCTCCGGGCCTGCTTCTTCCCTTCGCAGAGTTCCCTCCCCCGGGCCTGCTTCTTCTCTTCGCAGAGTTCCCTCCCCCGGGCCTGCTTCTTCCCTTCGCAGAATTCCCTCCCCCGGGCCTGCTTCTTCCCTTCGCAGAGCTCCCTCCCCCGGGCCTGCTTCTTCCCTTCGCAGAGCACTCCCCTCAGGCTCTTTTCTCCCTGGCAGAAGAAAAGAAGCCGTGACTACCTTCATTTGCTCTTCCCGCTTTCCCCCCGGCGCGCACCTTCCGCAGCCGGTGCAGATGTGGCATCTATTTCCCTGATCTGTCATAACATACTCCTTACAGCATAAAATTAAGTCCGATATACAAAAAAGGCAAACACTTTACCCAGCGCCTGCCCTTTTCCTGCACGAAAAACATCCGTTCAGATAAACTGGTTTTTCTTCGGATCATATTGATAGTCAATACCTGAGAGTTTTTCCGTGATTTCCTCCTGGTCCACATCCAGATCCTCACACAGGGCTTCCAGACTGGAATAATAGTCCCGGAGTTTTAAATTAACAAAGCTGAGCAGCATCGCCGGATCTCTGGGAATCATATTTACCTCTTTTCCGCAGGGCCGGAGATCCTCTTCCGGCCCCGTCCATACTCATAATACGCAACAAATGTATGGGGAATTTCCTGTGCAGATATTTCGGTCTATTTTTCCGATTGGCAAGCTCATAATACGCAGAGTAGTCCCCAAGTACGGTGTACCAGTGTACTGTCCGCATTATATTCAGGCAAACCTCTCTGCCTGAGTTCCACCAGATAGAATACGGACAGCCCATTAATGAGTGGAGTTCTCCACGGCAGTGGAGGCGATGATCTCCATGTCCCCCAGCATCTCCACACGTCCATAGCCCGCGGGGATCAGCAGATGCGCGCCCTTGCCCACACTGTGTCCCTCGATGATGCCTGCACCCTCCAGCACACTGACGATGAGGAAGGGATGCGCCTGTTCAAAGGCAAATTCTTCCTTTACCACCAGTTTCCATACCTTATAGTAATCGCTCTCCGTCAGCAGATTCCAGGTATTAGGCTCCTGGGGAGCCGCCTTTTTAATGGCTTTTTTGTACGCCTCATCGGGTACATTGATTACATCAATGCTCTGAGACACATGGAGCTGTCGGGGTCTGCCGTCCACCAGACGATTGTAGTCATACACCCGGTAAGTAATATCGCTGTTCTGCTGGGTCTCCAGGATCAGAAAACTTCCCGTGATGGCATGTACCGTGCCGGGATTGATCTGGATCATATCTCCCTTCTGCACCGGCACCCGGCGGATCAGTTCTTCATACCGATTGTCGGCGATCATCTGCTTCAGTTCCTCACGGGTCCTGGCATGATGACCCACCACCAGTTCCGCCCCAGGGTCACAGTCCATGATATACCAGCATTCGGTCTTGCCAAAGGGAACCTGTTCCACTTTACGGGCATAGGCGTCATCAGGGTGCACCTGAATGCTCAGGTCGCTCCTGGCGTCAATGATTTTCACCAACAGAGGAAATGCCTCGTAGGAAAGATTTCCGAACATCTCCCTGTGTTCCCGGTACAGCCCGGACAGGGTCTGTCCTGCGTATTTCCCCTGAGTGATCCGGCAGTCCCCATGGGGATGGGCGCTGATGGCCCAGCACTCCCCCACCGCATCACTGTCCGCATGGTAGGGGTACTCCGTCACCAGCCGCTGTCCGCCCCACACGCATTCCTTCAGCACCGGCTCCAGATACAGGATTTCTCCCCCGGGCCGGTTCATGGCCAGCGCGCCGCCGTTGGTCTCCATGACCCGCTTATACCAGTAGGCGCTGTCCTTTGCGATACGCTGCTGGGTGCGGTAATCCACATACACCAGGCCGAAGCGCTCGTGATAGCCGTTGGCCCACTCGAAATTGTCCAGGAAGGTCCACAGGAAATACCCCCTGATCTCCACGCCCTCGTCCAGGGCCCGCTGCACCTGGTACAGATATTTTTCCAGAAAATCAATGCGGTTGGGATCATGCACCTTACCATCCAGAGATACGGCGTCATGGCAGGACATACCGTTCTCCGTGATATACAGGGGCATATGGTAGCGCTCGTACAGGAACTTGCAGCCCCAGTAAACGCATTCCGGAGTCACGGGCCACTGGATGGCCGTCTTGGGAAATCCCGGGTAGCGGTCCACATACTCAATTCCCCCGTCCGCAGCCCGCCGCACCGTATAACCATTGTACACATTCTGTCCCATAAAGTCCAGGGGCTGGGAAATCAACTCCATATCCTCCGGGGTGATCTCCGGCAAATACTCTGCGAAACGCTTCAGGCCCTCCTCCGGGTAACGGCC
This sequence comes from Lachnospiraceae bacterium, assembly GCA_022797535.1. GTDB lineage: Bacteria > Bacillota > Clostridia > Lachnospirales > Lachnospiraceae > Acetatifactor. The sequence continues at coordinate 101,711 of JAAWKU010000001.1, forward strand.
CAGAAATACGGGATCGCTGTACCAGGTCACATTCCAGGTCCAGTTGTCCAGCGGATTGTCAAGGCCGAAATACGCTTCTCTGGCCGCCGCCACATCCTCCGGGCTGTCCGTGGCAGGGATGGCCACGCCGCAGGTGGGCGCAAACCCTATTTTCACAGGGGCTTTTGCGTATTTCCGCAGATTCACCACCGCCTGTCCATGGGCCTTCAGCACATTGTGAGCAATCTGAAAGGTCTCTTTATAGGAAAGTTTTAACCCCGGCGCATGTTCTCCCCGCAGATGTCCCAGCCCCACAAAGCACTGAGGCTCATTCAGAGTGAAAAAGTACTGGCAGTCCTGGGAAAAGTTCTCCGCCACCACCCTGGCGTACTCCCCGAACCAGGCCACGCTCTCCGGATTCAGCCAGCCGCCCTGATCCTGCAATGCCTGGGGATACTCCCAGTGAAACAAAGTGAGATAGGGCTCAATGCCGCCTGCCCGCAATTCCCTGAGCACATCCTTATAATAATCAATTCCGGCCTGGTTGACCTTCCCTGTACCCTCCGGCAGGATTCTGGCCCAGTTCACGGAAAAACGGTAATTTTTCACCCCCAGCATACGCATCAGGGCAATGTCCTCCCTGTAGCGGTGGATATGATCGCAGGCCGTCCGGGCGTCCTGCTTCTCATATACCTTTCCCGCTTCGCAAAAGCTATCCCACACGGTTTTTCCGCAGCCGTCCCCGGGGGCCCTGCCCTCAATCTGGTAAGCGCTGTCCGCCACGCCCCACGCAAAGTCCTTACTAAACATATTTTTTCCCTCTTTCCTGTTCATTTATTAATGGCTATATCTATTGCCCATTCCCGCGCGCCCGCAAGTTTACAGTTCGTCAAATGACTTGCCTGCATTTCCATCTGCTGCGTCATGCCACTGAAAATAAACGCGTCGGCACACTGAGCATAAATGTTCCGTATCGCTCTTCCCGATTTATCCTGCCGTGATCACAGACACCAAATAAAACCCGGATGCCTCCTTCTCATGAGTCCGGCACACTTCGATCCGCACATGGCGCTCCCCGGGCTCCTGCTGCTCAAAGACCGTGGTCAAAGCCAGCAGATCCCCCCAGGTCTCGTCAAACTCGCCGTCCAGCACCACTGCCCCGGCCTCATCGCCGTCCACGATCACCCTGACTGCGGGAGCGGGCTTTCGGATGGTGCGTCGATACTGCACTGCCAGGACGCTGCCCGTTACGGTAAACTCCATATATGCGCCCTCCTCCCAGGCTTCCCAGCCGCATTTGAAGATATCGGTCATATGTTCCTGGGGCGCGTGATCCCGGGCAAATCCCTCACAGGCATCCACCACCAGCTGTCCGTTCCGCAGCCGCCGAGAGCGCTCATAACGGTTGGGCGTCAGTGGCCGGGCAGGAAAAACAGGCTCAGGTTCCGGGCGTTCCACCTCTGCGTATACTCCGTCCAGAAAGTGCCGGATGGTATCCGCCAGCATAGCATGGCCCTTGTCATTGGGGTGCAGATCATCGGCGGTAACTGCCTCCGCCGCCAGTTCCCCCGCCGCAATCCGGGCATGAATATTGTTCTTGAAGCTGACGCAGGGCAGATCATAATGCCTGCCCACGGCGGTGTGAATCTCCTCCGCGCTGATGCCTGTGCTGAAGAAAGAATTGTGCAGCAGCACCACCGCCGGCCGGGACGGGGAGTTGTAGACATGTCGTACCAATCCCTCATAGGTCTCCAGGAAATGGGTGGAATTCCCGTCGTTTACGCTGAACTCGATAAACACCAGATCCGGCCTGGCAAAAAGCAGATCCTCATCTGCCCTGGCCACGCCGAATTCAGAAGTGGTGGCCCCGATACCCGCATTATAATACTTCACTTCTGCCCGGGGAAAATGCTCCCGCCACCACTGACAGCTCAGACAGGCATAACACTTCTCCGGCGCGGTGGCATCACAGCCCATGGTGATGGATCCCCCAAGATAGCCAACAGCCACGCTTTCCCCTGCCCGGACCCGAAGCATCAAATTTTTCAGCCGCTTTTGGTTGCCCCTGTTTACTACGATTGTGTCCAGATATTTGTCCCGCATACTTCCCTCTTTCCGAAAAACCCATGTCCTGCTTGAAGCAGACACCGGGCTTTCCCGCAATTTTCTTTTTTCGCCGTCCCGGCGCTGCCCGCCTCGGGATCACTCCCAGAACCCATGGGTTTCGTTCAATTCCTCGATATAGCTGCTCAGTTCTTCCGCCATCCGCTCCGCCTCTGGCCTGCGCACATGGCCTTTGGTACCCACGCTGTTGTTGCTGTAGGCAAAATAGTGGATCCCGGGATCCCCCTTCTCCGCCACCACCTGTTCTATGGCCCGGTCCCAGGCCGGGTTATGTTCCAAGATCGTGGTCTTACAGATCAGATGCGCCTGGGGATAGATCCCCCGAAGGGTATCCAGGAACCTGCCGTAGGCCGCCCGCCAGCGCCTGGCCGCCTCACCGTCATAGTCCGCCGCCATATAATCCTCCGGGTGGCTGTCATTCTGTCCAAATGCCAGGATCACCACCTGGGGGCTGTATTTTGTAAAATCCCATTGTTTCGGCTCACACAGATTGGGATGGTACTGTATCTTGTCATACATCCACTCCATGCCCCGGGCCTGCGGCTCGTTGAAATAGCCGGTGCGGTCCAGCAGCGCGATACCTCCCTGGGCCACATCGTGAAGCCTGGCCCCCAGCCGCCGGGCCGTGAGCCAGGCGTAGGAATAATAGCTGTTGGAGTACTCCCCATTGTGCTCCGGGTCAGGCTGCCCGCAGTAGTCCAGCGCCTCGGATACCTCTCCCGCAGATATGGAATCTCCATATACCTCTATCCGCCGCTCCGGCAGGGGACCCGGCGGCAGCAGCTGTCCGTCCCCGGACAGGAGAAAGCCGTGAAACAGCGCCATATGACAGGAATCCATCCGTTTGAACAGGCACAGCTCATGTATCCCCTCCCCCAGATTTTCCCCCAGCGTAAGAACCGTCAGTCCCTGATCGGCCAGATCTCCCCGATACTCCTGCCCGTCCAGAATCCAGCCCATACAGCTGGTCCAGTAGGAACGGATATTGGTAAAAACTGCCCGGATGCCGCTGCCTGTAAAGCGGATCTGCACAAAGCTGGCAGGATATACCATCAGGGCTCCGTCCTCCCGGTCCCTGTCAATCCTTCCACAATAATCCAGTTCCGGCTCCCGCCAGGAGACGGGCAGCTCCCCGGGCAAAGCCTGTTGCCGCAAATATTCTGTATCCATCCTTCATTTCCTCCTGGCATTCAACGCCGCAGAAGCTCCAGGTTTTTCCCGATCATCTCACATCTCTGGGCCACACACTCCACGCTGCGCAGGGGATCCTCTGGAGTGTTGAATACATAATCAATGAGTTTGTCCATGGTGGTAGTGGCCACATGCATCCGGGTGTCACTGGAGGCATAGTAAATATAGATATCCCCATTTTCCCTGGCGATGGCGCCGTTGGTGAACACCACATTGGACACATCCCCCACCCGTTCCGGGCCTCTGGGGCCGATCAGCAGGCCGGAGGGCTCCGCAATCACTCTGGCAGGATCCTCCAGGGCCGTGGCAAAGGCATAGATCACATAGCGCAGCCCCGCCGCCGTATTGCGCACCCCATGGGCGATGTGAATCCAGCCCCGGTCCGTCTTGATGGGCACCGCGCCCGCGCCGTTCTTCACCTCGGTGATGGTATGATATTTTCTCTCGCTGGTAATCCTTTCCTGATCAATCACCGCATGGGTGATATCCTCGCACAGGCCAAAGCCGATGCCGCCGCCGGAACCAGTGTCGATAAAATCGTCCATGGGCCTGGTGTAAAAGGCATACTTGCCCTCCACCAACTCCGGGTGCAGCACCACATTGCGCTGCTGGGGAGAGTTCAAAGTCTTTAGATTGGGCAGGCGCTCCCAGTCTTTCAGGTTTTTGGTACGCACAATGCCCGCCGCCGCCACCGCCGCGGACAGATCTCCCACAGAGGTATCCTTGCTCTCGGAACAGAATACACCGTAAATCCAGCCGTCCTCATGCTTTGTCAGCCGCATGTCGTACACATTGGTCTCCTCCGGGCAGGTATCCGGCAGCAGGATGGGATAATCCCAGAATCGGAAATTATCTATACCGTTATCACTCTCCGCCACGGCAAAGAAGGATTTCCTGTCATTGCCCTCCACCCTGGCCACCAGATAAAATTTTCCCTCCAGTTCAATGGCCCCGGAATTCATCACTGCATTGATCCCCAGCCGCTCCATAAAGTAGGGATTGGTCTCCCGGTTCAAATCATATCTCCAGTGGAGGGGCGCATGCTCTCTGGTCAGCACCGGGTATCTGTACCGTTGAAACAGGCCGTTGTAAAAACCTGTGTCCACCTCGTTTTTCCTGGTTATCAGCTTCTCCTGCTCCGCCGCCAGGTCGTAATATTTTTCATGTACCATGGTTATTTTCCCTCTTTCCATATTTCATTCCGTATACTCTGTTTCCTGCCGGGCTGTTCATCTGCCCCGATCCATATTATTCAGCGTTCTGCCTCTGCCCGCTTCATCATTTCCATACACATACGCCCATTGTGGTAGGGGCACTTCCAGGGCTCCACCACGGGTTTTGCCAGGTCCGGCCTGCCGTTTTCATCCACCCGCCAGTACCACTCGCCTCCCTCCCGGGAATCCACCACATACTTTTTGATGAATTCCCAGATGTCCAGGGCTGCCTCCCGAAAGTAGCTTTTCTCCGGGGCTTTCTGCCAGGCGTTATAGAAACCCACCATGCTCTCGGCCTGCACCCACCAGACCCTCCACTCATCGTCCACGCCCCGCTCGCACTCGTTTTTCAGGGAATGGCGGCGGTAGGCCGTCTCATACACATTCTGTTCCAAATCCGCCGTAACAGGAGCCATCTTCGCCCTGTAGGCAGGATCCCCCAGCACTTCCACGCCCCGGTCCACCAGCCACGCCGTCTCAATGTCATGACCGTAGGAATGTAGGTCGATCAGGCTGTTCATTTCATTGTCGAAAAACACCTCCTGGCGGTGAAGCACAGGGTTGTAGATCCTGTCTGCCAACAGATCCATCATCCAGCGCAGCTTCTCCCCTGCAGTCTCATTCCCGGATACCCGCAGCAGTTCCGTATACGCCTCAAACACATGCAGCAGAGTGTTCATGGTGCGATCCGCCATGACGCCGTTCTCTGACAGCTTATCATTGTCCACAGGCCGGAAATCAATGTCCAGCGCCTCCTTATACCCATATTGGTCAAAGCACTTGCTCTCAATCACCTCCTGTAATTCCAGGGCCAGTTCCAGTGCCTCCCGGCAGCCGGACGCCGCATAGTAGCTGGAGAGAGCGTAGACGGCAAAAGCCTGATTATAGGTATGCTTGGTAGTGTCCTCCGGTTTGCCGTCCCAGGTCACGGACCAGTACACGCCGCCCCGTTCCCGATCCAGACAATGCTCTTTTAAAAACAGATAAGCATGGTCCGCATACTCCTTCAGTCCCGGATCCTGCAAGGCCATCCAGGCGCTGGAGAAAAACCACAGGATCCGGCTGTTCAGGATACAGCCCTTGACCGCCTGCCGGTCCAGCTTTCCCTCCGCGTCCATGAAGCCGTAGTAGCCTCCGTACTCATTGTCTTTCAGATTTTTCCAGAAGGGCAGCAGCTTTTCCTCCAGATGCGCCCTCATTTCCTCCGTTATACTCATCTCTTTCCTCATTTCTTATCCGGCTTCTTACTTTTTACTTCCTGATTCTCTTCTTAAATTTCACTTCCTATTTCTAATTCCTGATTCTCTTCTTTATTTCACTTCTTATCTTTACTTCCTGATTCCCTTTTTTATTCCACCTCATATCTTTGCGACTATCCTGCTTCCTGTCTCGGATCTCTTTCCATAAGCCGCAGACTGCCCGGTCCTCTGTAAGCTGCCGCCCTCTCTATGCCTGATATCTTCTGACGCTGTCCCGGAGCACGATCTCTCCCTCGATAATCTGCATATTGCAGCGGCTGTCATCTCCTCCGATCCGGCGCACCAAGATGTCGATGCCTGCTTTCGCCATCTGAGGCATGTTCACCGAGTAAGTGGAAATGGGCACATCGCACAGGCCGGGATACAGCCAGTCGTCATACCCCACCAAAGAAACATCCTCCGGCACCCGGTATCCTGCCTCCTGCAGGCTTTTTACCATCCTGCTGGCAGTCAGGTCGCTGTTGCACACAAAGGCCGTGGGCATCTCCCCGGGCAGCGGAATCCTGTCAAAGCAGTAGGCGCTGCTCTCGTCCTCCCTGTCCTTGATCACCCAGTCCGCCCTTTCCTGCACCCCATGTTCCATCAGGGATTTACGGTATCCCAGATATCGGTCCATAATGCTCTCCGTGGCCAGCACAGTCCCCACAAAGCCGATCTTCTCATGCCCCATCTGGAACAGATAATTGGTCATGTAATAGGCCCCGTAGAAACTGTTGCTGATCACGCAATCCTCCTGGAGTTGTTTGTCATAAAAATCCATATACACCACCGGGACTTTGCACTTTTTCTTCAGCATCCGTAAATACTTGGACTGGATGCTTCCCAGAATGATCAGCCCATCAATCTTATCCTCCTGCACCAGCTTGGGCTCTTCCAGTTCCTGCTCCCGTTCCGCGTCCAGCACCTCCAGGATCACATAACAGTTCTCCTGTACCGCGCAGGTGATAATCTTCTGATAGAATTCCCAGTAAAAAGTGGCATACTTTTCCACATAAATTTCACCCATGATCACGCCTATGTTGTAACTGCGTTTCGCCTCCTGGCGAGTGCTGACAGGCGGCTTATACCCCATCTCCTCCGCCAGCGCCTTAATCCGCTCCCGCATCTCCTCGCTGACGCCTTTCTGGTCCGCCAGCGCCTTGGACACCGTCACCGTGCTGACCCCCAGCCGCTGGGCTATGTCCGACATTCTTACACCTTTTGCCATCTCTCAACCTCCCTCTTCTGCTCGGCTGCTCCCATCCACGTAATAGAAGGTTTTATCCGATTCCTTCATCACTGCCGCTTCAGCCAGACCAGCTTCGCCCGGAAGTCGCCCCACATGCGCTCCAGCACCATGCCGCCGTTTTGCAGCAGCTGGCCGCTGTAAGATTTTTCCGTATCTTTGATCATACCTTCCGGCCCGTCCCCGGCGGCCTGCCCCTGCATATCCGCCTCGTATACATGGTACACGGCGGTCGCGTCCAGGCCCTGGAGGCGCAGAATCCTGCTGTGCCGGTTGGGTTCGCCCAGCACCTGTACATAAAACACCAGGCTTTCCCCTTTGTCCTTGCTGACCACCTGAAAACAGTCATACAGATGGTTGTCTCCGTAGGAGGCAATGCGGTAATAATCCCCCTCCCGCACCAGGTCGTTAAACTTGTGATACAGGGCGGTCTGCCTGCGCACCATCTCCCTGTCCTCCGGACTCAACCCTGTGACGTCCAGTTCATAGCCAAAAGTTCCCGCCAGCGCCACAATACCTCTGGTCTCAAAGGGAGTATTCCGGCCCACGGCATGGTTGGGGCACACGCTGACATGGGCTCCCATGGCCGACAGCGGATACACCAGGGCCGTCCCCTCCTGAATCGCCAGCCTCTCGATGGCATCCGTATCGTCGGAACACCAGATCTGGGGACTGTAGTACAGCATACCCGGATCGAAACGGGCGCCGCCGCCGGAGCAGTTCTCCAGAAGCAGATCCGGGAATTCCGCCAGCAGCCGCTCCTGCATTTCGTACATGCCCAGCACATAGCGGTGGTACAACTCGCCCTGTCTATCCGCCTCCAGCTCCGCGCTGCCCAAGTCGCTTAAGGGACGGTTCATATCCCATTTCACATATTGAATGTTGGCACTGTGAAGCACGGCAAACATCTGCTCCAGAATACAGTCCCGCACCTCCCTGCGGCTGACGTCCAGCACATACTGGTTCCGGGCCAGGCCAGGGGTACGTCCGGGCACGGCGATGGCCCAATCGGGATGTTCCCGGTAAAGTTCCGACTCCGGGGAAATCATCTCCGGCTCGAACCAGATGCCGAACTCCAGGCCCAGGGCGTTCACACCCTCCACCAGCTTTTTGAGGCCCCCCTTAAGTTTCTCTTCATTGACCTGCCAGTCTCCCAGGGCCCGGTTGTCATCAAAGCGGTTGCCGAACCAGCCGTCGTCCATGACCAGCATCTCGATGCCCAGCCCCGCCGCCTCTCTGGCAATATCCAGCAGCTTCTTCTCATCAAAGTCAAAATAAGTTGCCTCCCAGTTGTTGATCAGGATGGGACGCTTTTTGTTCCGATAGGGGCTGCGGATCAGATGCTTTCTATACAGGTCGTGATAGGCGCGGCTCATGCCTCCCAGGCCCTCCCCGGAATAGACCAGTATGACTTCCGGAGCCTGGAAACTTTCTCCCGGGGCTAATTTCCAGCTAAAATCCTCCGGCTCAATCCCTGCAGTTATCCTGACGCTGTCAAATTGATTCATCTCCGCCTGCATCCTGAAATTGCCGGAGTAGACCAGGCTGAAGCCGTACACATCCCCTCTGTCCTGAGTGGCCGTGCGCTCCGGCAGCGCCAGAAAAGGATGTTCCTGATGGCCCGGTTCCCCCCGCAGGCTGGATACGGCATGTTTGCCATGACTCACCCTGCGGCGGTCCATGCGGCGTTCCCTGGCCCAGGAGCCGTGCAGCGTGATCATGTCATAGTCCCGGTTGTCCAGGTCCAGGCAGGCGCTCATGGCCTTCTCCAGATAGAGAGGCTGGCTCCCGTCATTGTAAAAGCGTACGCTCCTGGCGATGGCGTCCGTATCCTCAAACACACTGTAGAGCAGCACAGCCCGAAGGCCCAGCGCCTTATCCCGGCAGGTGACAGCCAGCGTGGTCACCTCTTCCTGACTGCCAAAGGTGGCCGGCAGACCCTCCAGTTTTTCCTTGCCCCGATAAATTTCATGGGATTCATAGGTGAGAAGCACAGCACTGTGGCCTGCGGCGCTGCGTACCCGGACGCTGCTCTCCCGATAATCCCCCACGCCATGGCCGGAATACTCCGTGGGAAAGCTGTCCAGAAAGGAAAGTCTGTCCCGGGAATTGACCTGGGGCGTCATGGGGTTCTCATAAATGCGCATCAGCGCAGACGCCCCCCGGACGTCGTCGATCTTCCTGCCGTAGTAGACATGACCCAGAAATCCCTCCTGGTCTACGATACCGATGCAATAGGTAGTATGGGGAGTATCCAGCTGAAACAGCCTCTCCTCCGGTAGATAGGTAATTCCCATATTGAACCCTTCCTTTCCTGCAATAAATACTTTTCATTAAGTTAAATTAATCTGCAATTTAATTATTTATTAGTTGATATTAACAAATTTTGAATGGGAATACAATGGACTTTATAAAGATTTATTCGTTTCGTGGAGATTACCAAAATGGATCCGAAGAACTTAGTAAAGATTACCTAATGGCGATGTGCCCGCGCAAAAACTGCCGCCGGGCAGACAGATCGCGTGATCCGTCCCTCCCGGCGGCAGTTTAGCCAGTCTTTTGCCAATTATTTTTATTTTCCAAATCTCTTTTTGCAGCCAAAGGCGATGGCGGCAAGGCCGATTACAGCAATTACGTAAAGGGCAACCGGCACGGAATCCCCAAGCGCCGCAATCAGAGTGCCCTGATTAAACGCGGTCACAAAGGTACCCACCTGAGCCATCACATGTATCATAACATCATTGCTGACCACCTCGCCGGGGGTGATAACCAGGGTGCAGAGCTCCTTGCCCGTGGTGTGATCCGTATAGCGTATCGTAAAGGTATTTCCGGTGCGGGTGACGGTCACCGCATATGTATGTCCCTCCACCAATTTGCTGTCCAGTTTTGCCGGAATACCCGAAATCACCGCTTTCTCGGGATCAAACCCTTCCGCCGTCCAGGCATTTTTATCAGATCCGGTGGTGATGTAGCCGTTGATGGCAGGATCGCAGATCTCCACACTGAACGCGCCGTATCCGTCTTTTAAGTCGGAAGCCTGTACCGTCCAGGTCCAGGTGCCGTCCCCGCTCATGTTTCTATAAGAACCTGCCTTCGTGCCGTTCCACCATTCCGTACCGGTAAGTACTTCGCTGCCTCCTGCCGTCCCGGCCTTGGGTACGGGGACGCCAGGCAGCGCGCCCTGGCTGAAAGCAGTTACATAGGTGCCCACCTGGGCCATTACATGAATCTGAACATCGTTGCCGGCCATCTCGCCAGGGGTGATTGCCAGCGAACAGAGTTCCGTATTCTCGGTGTAATCCATATAGTGAACCATAAAGGTATTGCCGGAGCGGGTGACGGTCACCACATAAGCATGCCCTTCCACCAGCTTGCTGTCCAGTTCCGCCGGCACGCCCACTACCATGGCTTTCCTGGGATCAAATCCCTCCGCCGTCCAGGCATTCCGATCCGACCCTGTGGTGATGTAGCCGTTTGTGACAGGATCGTAAATCTCCACGCTGAAAGCGCCGTATCCGTCCAGCAGCGCGGACGCATGAACAATCCATGTCCAGGTTCCGTCGCCGCTCATCAGCTGATTGGAACCCACGGCCATACCGGACCACCATGCGCTGCCCGCCAGAATCTCGCCGCCTTCAACCGGCCGTACTTCCGAGGCAGGAGCCGCCGGCGGATTGGAATTGCTGTTGTTCTGATTAACGGGGTTGAGCATGGCATCCGCGCTTACTCTCGCCGCCGTAAGATCCATATGCTGGTCCGAAGCCTGCAGGCCGCTTAAAGTACAGAGTTCTCCGGTCAGCGACAGGTAATTTTTGACGGCCGGATCCAGCCGCACCGCATATGTGGTGGTCACTCCGTTGTTCGTCACGCCGATCAGCGCGCAGCCGTTGTACAGCTGAGTAGTGACGGCACAGTCCACACCGGCTTTGTTTGCTGCCTGCCACGCCGCCCAGTCAAAGCCATCGGGAAATGTCTCCGTGGCTTTGCTGATGGGAGAAACCATGCCTGCTCCGTCCCAGTACCAGTTATCGGAACGGAGTACCCCGTACTCTCTATACCCTTCACCGTTTACCAGGCCGTCTCCGCTGTGGAAAACCACAAACAGGGGCGTCTCCCAGTTGTTGACGGCTCCCTCATACGTCCTGGAGCGGAACGTGTAGGTGTGAGGTTCCTGGGTAATTTCAAATCCTGCCGTATGCGCGCTCCAGAAGGCGGGGCAATCCAGGAACACGTCGCCGGTTCCGGGTTCTCCCTCTCCCGGCTCACCTTCTCCCGGTTCTCCATCCCCGGGCTCGCCTTCCCCCGGTTCTCCTTCCCCAGGTTCACTTTCTCCCGGTTCTCCTTCCCCGGGCTCGCCGCTTCCGCCGTTGATGGCATCGACAGCCGCACTCAGGTCGATATGGTCCCCGGAAGATACAATATTATTCAATGTACAGAATTCTCCGGACAAAGTAACAGATGCGCCACCTGCGGCGGGAACCGTTACCGTAGAAGTCACGCCGTGATTGTACAGAGCCACTATCACGTAGTCTCCCACCTTACGCATGGTTACCTTACATTGAACACCGGCCTTATTGGCATCCAGCCAGGAAGGCCAGTCCCCATAGGGAGCATCAAATGACGTCTAATAACGATATCCCTCCGGCAGACCGCTGATGGTATTATCCGCGCCCACCATACCATATGCGTCCGAACGGCCCGCAAAAAGTTCCGCATTGCTTTGGGAGTATACAAAGAATACAGGCGTATGCCAGTTCTGATCCGCATTTGCGTTGGACGTGGACGTGAACACATACGTCTGTTCCGCATCCGTCACCTCCATACGGGGAGATTCGCTCTGTTTGTACCCGCCGCTGTTATCCACAAGGTCAAAGGTCCCTTCCGGAGCGTCGCCTCCGTCTCCATTCCCGCCGTTTTCAATGAGGTCCACTGCCGGACTCAGATCAATGTGGCCCCCCGCCGATCTGATGTTGGTCAATTTGCAGTTCTCCCCTGACAGCGATACGGACACAGCGCCTGCTGCCGGAACCGTCACAATGGAAGTCACCCCGTTATTGTAAAGAGCCACTACCGCGTAGTCCCCAACCTTACGCATCGTCACCTTACACTCGACTCCGGCTCTATTGGCTTCCAGCCATGGTCCCCATTCCGTAAACGGAGCATTAAAAAATGTCTGATAATGATACCCTTCCGGCAGACCGCCGATGGTATTATCCGCGCCGGCCCACCCATACGCATCCGAACGGCCTGCGAAAAGTTCCGCATTATTTTCCGAATATACGAAAAATACCGGTGCATGCCAATTTTGATCCGCATTTGCATTGGACGTGGAAGTGAACACATACGTCTGTTCCACATCCGTCAATTCGATGCGAGACGACTCACTCTGCCGAAACCCTCCGGTGCTGTCCACATCCCCCAATGTTACTTCCTCCGCATTTACCGTTACCGGCGATAACATGATGGTGGATATCGCCAAAACGCAGCTTAGGAAAGACCCCAAAATACTCTTCCGTTTTTTCATTTTTACCCTCCTTGTTTTTTTTCCGAACAGGTATATCTTGGTAAAAATCATTATATCATGTCTTAATATCAGGTGTAAATATATTATTTACCTTTTTTTCAAATATTTCAGTTTTTACTTAAAGACAATAAATGTGAAAAAAACAGGAAGCCGTCTTTATTGTACGGCTTCCTGCTCTTCCTCTTCCTGCTTTTGTTTTATGGTGTCTATTTCGTAACTGTCCACTCTCAACGCATTGACCAGCGTTCTTTTCCCCGGCGTGTAGCAGGTGAGCAACGTAACCACCTTATCATTCTGTCCCACCTCAATCCCGGTGTCCCTGATGCTTCGGCTCTGGAGCAAACCGATAAATTCAGAGAACTCCTTTTCCGAAGTAAAGTCAACCTGGCACATCTCTGTCTCCGTCTCCTCCACATCGAAATAGGAAAAGATCCGATAGCGGTACACAACGCCTTCCGACAAGATCTGAAAATACTGATGGCCCTCATAGTATTCTTTTTCCTGCATGTAATACTTCAGCTTGCCGAACATACTCAGATTCTTCATGTTGTGCCCATAGATCACATTCCTGCTGTCCTCAAAATCGGGAGTATTACCCCCATCCAGGAAAATACTGCCTGCAGACGCATTCTTCCCGTCCAATGTCCTGCGCAGATATCTGACATTGTCACCGGAATACAGTATGGGATAGCTGATATTCTCGTTCTCAAAAAAAATCCATCCGATCACATCCGGATTGCGTTCCTTCAGACTTTTAAAATTCACCCGGATCATGTGGTTCCAGGGAGTCTCTTCCGGCTCCTCCTCTTCCGCCAGAAAGTCTCTCCCGGAGACGCCGCCCGGAGAAGAGACTCCTGCCTCCATCCCGGTACCAGATCCTGTCTCCCTGGCCGGAACCGGCTCCGGCGGCAATACATATTGCTCATTCAGCACTTTGTATAATTGCTGGGATGCCGCCCGGTCCGCATAACGCCCGTAGAGCCCAAACCCGGCGAAGCCAAGCAGCGCGATTCCCGCAAATATGATCCCGTCATACAGCCATCTGCTTCTTTTCTTCCTTTTTTCTGTTTCTTCCCATGTCCCCGAGACTTTTCCGTTTCTCGTTCCTTCCTCTCTCTGCGGGACCTTTCCGCCTCCCGTTCCCTGCTCTGTCTGCGGGGCCTTTCCGCCTCCCGTTCCCTGCTCTGTCCGCGGGGCCTTTCCGCTTCCCGTTCCCTGCTCTGTCTGCGGGGCCTTTCCGCTTTTCGTTCTCTGCTCCCGTTTCATGCTTACACCTCATAGGCGGCATACTCCGCCACAAATGCCTCCGGCATTGCCAAACCGGCTTCCCGTCCCCGCAGAAGAAAGGTTCCCAGGCAGACGCCCCCTTCAAAAAAGACCTCCAGAATTCTGTCATCCACAATCAAAGTCAGATCTCTGTAGCCGCAGCCCACCCGGTTCTCTTCTCCGTCCACCCCAAACAGTCCAGTAAGCGGATCATAGCAGACCCTGCTGCCATTGATCTCCCAGGCATATGCTCCCCTGCTGCTCTCTGCTGCCCGCATCTCCAGCACCAGAGCCTTTCCCTTTCCGGGCCTGCAGATGATTCTTCCCTCCTCCCGAACCAGGGAGCCGCCTCCGGGAGCCGCTTCTCCGCTCCCTATCCTGACGCGCCTTTCCAACAACTCTCTCACGGGCCGCTGGGTCAGAACATAGCCCTCCCCCGCCTTTTTGCAGCCCAGTTCCACCGGAATACCATAAGTCCCGGTAAAGGGCCTGCCGTCATTCTCCATCCGCAGCCAGGGAATGGAGATCACACGTCCTGTCACGCCAGAGCAGGTCTGGGCCGCATAGGGGATACCGTTCACATAGGCCCGCTGCCTGCCGCCATCCGGCCGGAAATGATACCCGTCAAATTTGCCGGGAAAACAGAAACCGTCCGCCGCCCAGAAAAACCAGCAGGACTCCCCGCCCTCGCCCCTCAGATGCAGAAGATCCGGGCATTCCCAGGCGCCCTCCAACGTAAGTCTGTCCGACTGTTCCCAGTGTGCCAGATCCCCGGAGCGGAATATCCCAAAATCATTCTCCTCCAGCCACAGCACCATCACATAAGCCTGAGACTCCTCATGCCAGTATACTTTGGGATCCCGGTTCTCCCGGCACACCGTGGGCACACAGGGCTCTTCCATCTTGCAAAGCGTCCTGCCGCCGTCCAGGCTGTACGCTATTTTCTGCGTAAACTCCCGGCCCCTGCTCCAGTCGTTGCTTCCTCCCGCCGCCGTGTAGAAAAACAGCAGCGCCTCCCTGGGCAGCCCCAGCAGTCCCCGGTCATTACCGATGGCACAGCCGGAAAATATAGTCCCGTTCCCATCCGGGAACAGCACCGTGTCCTCCTGCCTCCAATGAAGCAGATCTTCACTCACCGCATGGCCCCAACTCATATTGTTCCAGGAGATGTTAAAGGGATTGTACTGAAAATACAGATGATATACGCCCTCCCCATAGATCAGCCCATTGGGATCATTGGTCCAGCCGCTGTCTGCGGTAAAATGAACCGCAGGCCGCTCCTGCCTCCCGGTCTGCCGCTTCCCGGACACGAAAATACCTTCCTCAAAAGCCGGCGGAAACGCCCCGCAGATAAGGAGCTTCCGGCCCTGATACTGCCTGACCGGGATCTGTGCATAAAAGTCACAGGCATACTCTCCCGTAGCTGTTCCGTCCACCGGCACCATAAACTCAAAGATTTTTTCAGGCGTCTCTCCCTCCGATTTCAGAAAAATCTCCAGTTTCCTCTCTTCCCTGCCCGCGCAGATGGGCAAATACAAATACTCCCCCCGGATTGCGCATATTTTTTCCATGGCTGTCGCTCCTCCATATATAATGTAGATATTTAGGCAATTACGAAACTACTTTTTCTGGTACCGAATTGTGCAAATTGTACATTCCATAAGCAGGCCCTCTCTCATCGTCGGTACTTAGATGCCGTATTTTGGCATCTTATGTACCGCTGCGATGAGAACGGAGCAAAAGCGTGCCTGCGCTGGAAGATACAATTATCCCCCTGATCAATTCCCGGCGGCTCCGCATCCTCTGCTGACATACAAAATGTTCCTTATTTGCCCATTATAAAATGCATCCGAGCATTTTACAAGCAAAAATCCTTTGCAACCTGCTGCGCGTTGTGTTAGAATGAATAAAATGCTTCAGGACGACTGGACGGCCTGATGCGGATTCCCTGGCAGTGTGCAGGGGAGGGAATATGCGGAACACAAATAAGGAGGTAGAGGTATGAACGCAAGAGAATGTATCATGGGACGCAGAAGCATCCGCTCCTACACCAGTCAGCTGGTTCCTCATGAGTTGATCGGTGAAGTGGTGGAAGCCGCATCCTACGCCCCCAGCTGGAAGCATACACAGATCGTCAGGTATATCGCCGTGGAGGGCAGCCTGAAAGCAGAGGTGGCGAAATGTACCTCCGGCTATGCGGGCAACGGCACCATCATCGATCAGGCGCCCATGGCCATAGTAGTGACTATCCTCAAAAACCGCAGCGGCTTTGAGCGTGACGGCTCCTATTCCACCCACCGTGGAGAGGGCTGGCAGATGTTTGACGCAGGCGTTGCCAGCGAAGCGTTCTGCCTGGCCGCTTACGACAAGGGCCTGGGCACTGTTATCATGGGGATCATTGACGATGATAAGATAGCCGCTCTGCTGAACGTTCCCGCAGACAGGGAAGTGATAGCCGTGATTCCCGTGGGTTATCCCGCAGAGTCCCCTGTGGCCCCCAGGCGCAAACCCGTGGAGGAACTGGTCACGTATATGTCTTAAATACAGAAAGTCGAAGAGTTTTCCTCTTCGGCTTTTCTTTCGTGCCCGCAGGGAATACGGGAAATAATGCGGCAATATGCGGAACTTAAAATCAGCATATTCCCGCATTGTGCGCTGATGCATATACGGACGCCTGAGCGGCCGGATGTGCATCACCTGGCTTGTGTGCAATGCGGGAATATGCGGAACTTAAATAGGAGGATATGAATATATGAGACATCTAATGAGTCCCCTGGATTTCACCACCCAGGAACTGGACAGGCTCTTTGACCTGGCCAATGACATCGAGCACAACAAGGCCAGATACGCCCACGCCTGCGACGGCAAGATCCTGGCCACCTGCTTCTATGAGCCCAGCACCCGCACCCGCCTGAGTTTCGAATCCGCCATGACCCGCCTGGGCGGCAGCGTCATCGGCTTTTCCGACGCAGGCTCCTCCTCCGCCTCCAAGGGGGAGAGCGTGTCCGACACCATCCGGGTCATTTCCTGCTACGCCGATATCTGCGCCATGCGCCACCCTAAGGAGGGCGCGCCCATGGTAGCTATGGAGCACTCCCTGATCCCGGTGATCAACGCCGGGGACGGCGGACATCAGCACCCCACCCAGACGCTGACGGACCTGCTGACCATCCGCAGCCTGAAGGGCTCCCTGAGCGGCTTTACCATCGGCCTGTGCGGAGACCTGAAATTCGGACGCACCGTACACTCTCTGATTCACGCCCTGGTGCGCTACGAGGATATCCACTTTGTTTTCATCTCCCCGGAAGAGTTGAAAGTCCCCGACTATATCACGGAGATGTTGAAAGCCAGGGAAATCACCTATGAGGAGGTCACCAGCCTGGAAGATGTGATGCCCCGGCTGGATCTGCTGTATATGACCCGGGTACAGAAAGAACGCTTTTTTAACGAGGAGGACTATATCCGCCTGAAAGACTTCTATATCCTGGACAAGGCCAAGATGGCCCTGGCGGGACCAAACATGCTGGTGCTCCATCCCCTGCCCCGGGTCAACGAAATCTCAGTGGAGGTGGACAGCGACCCCAGGGCTGCTTACTTCCAACAGGCCCAATACGGTGTTTATGTACGCATGGCCCTGATCCTGACCCTGCTGGAACTGGCATGAAGAGAGGCGGGGAGATTCACCACCAGATGTAATATTGCAAGAAGGGAGATATCATATGTTAAACGTGGGAAAAATTGAGGAAGGCTTCGTGCTGGACCATATCAAGGCTGGAAAAAGCCTGTCCATCTACGAGCACCTGGGCCTGGACAAGCTGGACTGCACCGTGGCTATCATAAAAAATGCCCGCAGCAACAAAATGGGCAAAAAAGATATTTTGAAAGTAGAATGTGACATCGACATGCTGGACCTGGACGTACTGGCATACATCGACCATAACATCACTGTCAACGTCATAAAGGACGGAGAGATCGTGGACAAAAAAGACCTGGTGCTGCCCAGGCAGATCAAAAATGTTATCCACTGCCACAATCCCCGCTGCATCACCTCTATTGAACAGGAACTGCCCCATATTTTCTATCTGGCTGACCCGGTGAAAGAAGTATACCGCTGTAAATACTGTGAAGAGAAATACACCGAACGGGCCAAGAAAAAATTATAGCATCCAGAGCGCAAAGCAGGCGTCCATCCACCGTTTCCGGCGAATGGACGCCCTTTTATACACTTCCTTTATTGCCGTACTTCTTTTATTGCCGTTCATCCAGATATATCTGCACCCGCTTCTGAATGGTGTCTATTACTGTATCCATATCTTTGTCGGAATGAAAATAACTGTTCGCCTCTTCCATCACAAGGTCAAAGACTTCATCCGAATCAACAGACATGGGTACCGCTTTCCCCAATAGTTCCTCATACTCCTCCAGCCAGGAACTTCCGTCCGCTTTCGCTGGTAACTGGTAACCAGTATTGTTCGTGGATTTCCAATAGTATGTTTTACCCGCCTCATTGTAGGCGACCTGGATCCCAGGTATATCAGCTCTGACACTGATGGACTTGGACAGAAGCTGCTGGCTCTCCAGGCTGAGCAGATAGTTGACCAGCTCTTTCACTCCCTCTTTCTCCATGGCGCCTTGATTGACCACCAGCATACCATTGTCCGTCAGGAAGTGACTGCCTCCCACATCGGAGGGATAACCTGCCAGATTTGCGCTGTCACCCAATTTCTCGCAGGTCTCGCTGAAAATCTTCATATCCCACACCATGAGCTCCACTCCCAGATAACCTCCCGACACCAGCGGCACAGTGCGGTCAAGGTAAGTGCTGTTATTTTCGGCCTTTTGGGTCATTTCCTTGACCGTTTTCAGAATCTCCCGGAACTCCGGACAGTCAAAACCGCTCTTCCCATCCTTCAGAAACGGGGAATTCGAAATATCCATACCCAACAGAAAATGCAGATTATAAAAGTATTCATCCTGGCCGGATATATCCACAAACAGACCTTTGATATCGTCATGTTCGGCAAGCAGGGACAGTATATCCCGGGTTGTCCAGGTATCCTCCTGCCAATAGGCCCTGCTGGTCAGGAGGGTTCTGACATACACCGACAGGGGAACCGCATACAGGCCGTCCTCGTAAGTCCCCGCCTGAACCGCCCCCGGCAGCAGGGCGTCCAGGGTATCCCTGGAGAGAAGCTGCCCCAGCTCTCCCAGCGCCCCGTTGGCCTGCAGGGCCTTCACATTCTGTCGGGGCAGAAACAAAAGATCCGGCCCCCCTCCGTTGGCCACCTCCAGCAATACTCTGTCGGCCTCCGCCTCCTGGTAAGCCGCCTTATATTGGATTCCGAGGGAGGGATTCTCCCTGCCAAAGCTGAGCACCCTTTCCGCAAAGAAGGAACTCTCACCATACAGATTGACCACCTCTATTCCACCCTCCACGGCAGGCAGTTCCTGGGCAGACTGCTCCTGGGAGAGCGTCAAAATATATCGCTGGGCTTCATTTGTATTCGTCACCAGCAGCCTGAGTTCATCCCCTGCGGGCATCAACGCCATTTCCAGTGTATCCATATAGCTGCCGACTTCATCCAGCCCTGCCAGCAGCTTTCTCTCTCCTGTGTCAGTATCCCAGCTTACCAGTTGGTGATCCGCAGCGTAGTACAGCAGGTTTCCCCACATGCCGTACCATCTCTGGACATTTTTGATTCCCTGGAGAGAATAGCGGTTTGCTTCCCCCGTATCCGGGTCCAGCCAAATCCACTCCCATTCTCCCGGCACGCCGCAGACAAGAATCCTTTTTCCGTCAGAGGTGCGGAAACTCTGGCTGCCTGCGCCGTTTTCCGAGGGATAGGCATAGCTCCCCGCCAGCCTTCCTTCGGAATCCAGCACATAAGCAGTCTGTCCGCCCGCATCGTCTATGTACACATTTCCCTGGCTATCGCTGCCCAGAAACAAATCGGCATATGCAAGTCCCTCCTGGACGCCGTTTTCCCGCAGAGTGTCCGTTAGTTCCACCTTATTCAGCATCTGTCCCTGACAATCCGTATACACAGCATAATTTTGGATCTCCTGCTTATCATCGGCACTCCTGCCGCTGACCCAGAATACCAGTTTGTTTTCGTTTACCACGTCCATTCCCTGTATTAAGCCGCCTTCTATCTCCCAGGCGCCGGAAGACAGAGGGAGCTGTTCTCCCTCCCCCGTCTCTCCGTCAATCTTATGCAGAGAGGCACTCACGGTATTCTGCAGATGGTATGAATCCAGCACATAGAAATCGCTGTTCCAGGCAAGCTGAATACAGGTATGGGCAACCGTTCCCCCAGGTTCGCTGTACTCTATGAATTTATTGTCATTTACATACAAGAGCGCATCCTTCACAGCTCCTGCCGCAGGAAGTCTCATTTCCTGCCAGTCCGTCTCCGTCTGGGGCTCAGGAGTTGCTGTCTGCCCGGTCCCGGTGGTTTCCGCCCCGGCAGCCACCGTCCCGCCGGGTTCCGGCTCCTGTCCGCAGGCGGCAAGCAGGAGACAGATGCTTACCAAAAAGCCTATTTTTCTAAATATTTTATGTCTCATCGTTATCCTTCTCCCACATTTCTGAAATATGGACAAGCCAACAGCTTTTCCATGCCTTTGCGCCGATGGGTATCAATCAATATCCAAATTCTGTCCAGGTCCAGGGAATCAAAGGCTGGCATATTGCCGGAACGTCTAATCAGTAGTCAATACCACAGAGACTGTGCTTCTCATGGTAATAGGTGTCGCCTCCTATGGCATAGCCGCAATCCGTGCACAGCAGAGAAGTCCTTTCAACCCACTTTGAGTAATTGCAGGTCTGCGGCCCCTGGCTTGCCTGCAGGGTGACAGAATGGCTGCCCGTCTTATAGTCCACCGTTTCTCCAAACCATTTTGTATTCTGATGCTTACAGGCCCCTCCTGTACCGGCAGAAGCTATCAATGTCATCCCGGTACACAGGATGCAGACGCAAGCCGCCGAAATCAATTTCATGCCCATTCTTTTCTTCATAAATAATTTCCTCCTTCATATTACCGCCAGCCCAGATACCACTTTAAAACACTTTTTAGATACACCATCATAATACCCCATCCCTTTCCCTTTGTCAAATATCTCATTAAATATACATGATTACTAAAACGTTCTCAAATTATATCTCACATTATCTATTAATCCAAAAAAAGACCATCCGGCAAAACCGAATGGCCTTTCTCAACTCTAATATTCAGGCTCTCATCAGACCGTCCACGCTCAGCACCACACCGCTGATATAGGACGCTTTCTCCGACGCCAGGAACACAAAGGCGTTGGCAATGTCCTCCGGCTGGCCCAGACGGCGCAGGGGGATACGTGCGATCATGGGATCAATCACTTCCTTGGGCACCGCTTTCATCATATCTGTCTCCGTGATGCCCGGAGCCACCGCATTCACCCGGATGCCCTTGGGGCCCAGTTCCCGCGCCAGAGAGAGGGTAAAGCCGTTCACGGCGAACTTGGAGGTGGGATAGGCTACCCCGCTGGGCTGTCCTGATATGCTGACCATGGAGGAGGTGTTGAGGATCACGCCGCTGCCCTTCTTTTCCATAATGTCGGCCGCCGCCTTGGAGCAGTTGAAGGTACCCTTTACATTCAGATCCATCACTTTGTCAAAAGTCTCCTCCGTATAGCCGGAGAAAGGTGTGCTCTCCGAGACCCCCGCGTTGTTCACCAGGATGTCCAGACTGCCATACTGCTCTGCCACCCGGTCAAACGCCGCTTTTACATCCTCAAAGCTGCTGAGATTGGGCCAAATGCCCTCCACCCTGGCTTCAGGAAATTCTTCCTTCAACTGAGCCACGGCCTTGTCCGCCGTCTCCTGCCTGCTGGCGCACAGCACCACTGACGCGCCCTCCTGCAAAAACGCCCTCACCGTGGCGAAACCGATTCCCCGGCTTCCGCCTGTCACGATAGCTACCTTGTCCTTCAATACCATAGCACCCTCCTGCCTGTTTGAATTTTTAATAGTATACGCAATTTATTATAGCCGTACACCGGGCCTCTGTCAATTTCCTTTCTGCAAAAAGCCCCTCGGGGGTGCGGACCTCCTCTCTGTTTTAACGATGGCCTTTATGTCTCCAGTCTATATTCACAGGCCGCCCTGTCTATGTTTTTCCTTATTTTTACGCAGTATAACCACAAACTGCCTGCCGATCTGGGAAAAACTCACAGCATGCAAATGCCCCTTGTCATCCTTCCTGAAAAAGAATAAAATGAAAAAGCATTGTAAGAAACTTGTAAGAAACACCCTGCTGTTTTTGTAAATATTTAGGATTATCCTGATACCAGCTTGAGAGAGACAGCTACACTTTTTCAGAGTAAACCAAGTTCACGCCGGAGGGCTGCGACAGAGAATGCCGGGACAGCACCTGGGTATACGGGTTTGCGGAAAGGGACAACATGAGCGATTGCGTGTTGGTCGTGGATGACGACCGGGAGATTGTAAAGGCCATCAGCATCCTGCTGGAAGGAGAGGGCTATGAAGTGCTGAAAGCCTACGACGGACTGCAGGCCCTGGATATTCTTGCCACCCGTCAGGTACGGCTGGTACTCATCGATGTGATGATGCCGAAGCTGGACGGACTGTCGGCAGTGATGCGCATCCGGGAGAGGCAGAATATCCCCATCATCGTGCTCTCCGCAAAAAGCGAGGACACCGACAAGGTGCTGGGGCTTTCCATGGGAGCGGACGACTATGTGTCCAAGCCCTACAATCCCCAGGAGTTGGCGGCACGGGTGAAAAGCCAGCTGCGCCGCTACACCCTGCTGGGGGACATCAACGCCGGGAACTGCGCGGGAGAGATCAGGAACGGACGGCTTGTATACCGCACAGAGGAAAAAGCCCTCTATGCGGACGGGGAACCCGTCAAACTCACCGCCACGGAAACCAGGATCGTGGACCTGTTCATGCGCAATCTGGGACGGGTGTTTCCCGCCGAGGAGATTTACCGCCGGGTATGGGACGAGGAGGCTTTCGCGTCAGAGAACACCGTGATGGTGCATATCAGACGCATTCGGGAAAAAGTGGAACTGAATCCAAAAGAGCCAGAATATATAAAGGTGGTGTGGGGCATTGGATACAAAATGGAAAAACAGAAAAAAAGGAATTAGTTTTATGATCTTCTTCGCAGGGGTCAGCCTGACGCTGAGCGGCACGGTCAGCCTTCTGCAAAATCTTCCGGGGGATTTCTCCTGGAGACATCCGGCCAGAGCGCTGCAGGACGACTACCAGCAGAACTGGCGTTTCAGGGGGTATATCTCGGACCGCCTGGAGGCCTTTCTGGCCATGGCCACAGACTCTTTTAGTGGCCATTATTATGGTTACTATGGGGGTGGCGACTACTTCGCTCCAGGGGTTTATGTAGAGCAGGCTACCGAAGGTACCGCTTCCTTTGTGCCAGATATTCCCTGGGAACTCCAGGAGATATATGAGGAAACGCAGCTGCAGCCAGACCCCTACGAGTGGATCTTCAATCCGGATACGGAAAGGTGGGAACCGGAAATGGAATTTCTCACGGAGGAGCAACGCCGTGAACAATACAGGAAAGCTGCCCGGCAGTACCATGACAGCATCAAACAGGACGAGAATCTGCTCTACTCCATATCCTATGACGGCAAGGTCCTCTACGCCAATTCGGAACTGCTTCCCCAGGAGGACAAACTGACCCCGCCGGAGGGGTACAATTTCCTGTTGCAATATGCGGAGGGAAAAGTTCGGATTATCAAAGACGGAATCGAACTGGATGTCTACGGGGACGGCTACTATCGGAACGATAGCGCGTGGTATGTGCCCGGCTACCGCAATTTCCCGGCGGATGAAGATATGAAAAAGGCCGTGATCTATATGGCTGTGGCCAGAGAACCCGTATTGTATTCGGAAAGTTCCTACGGCAGAGGCGGTTACCGCCAGATGGACAATTCTCTGTACTGGATGCAGTACAACACAAGAGAAAACAGAAGGGCAATGATCCGAAACATAATATGCCTGGGAACAGGGCTGGCGCTGCTGCTGGCATCGTTCCTGTGCCGGAAGTCCAGGCAGGAAGCGAATGCGGGCATCGCCCGGTTTACCGGGAAAATATGGTTTGAGGCCAAGATCCTCATGGGGCTTCTGATCCTGTACCCCCTGTTCCTGGGCTGCGTCATGTGGCTCTCCCAAAACTACGGGGACTCTATCAGTGAAGTCATCTATCAGGCGGAGGCAGAATCCTACGGCTATGCTCTCTCCTATGTAGGCCTTTCTCTGGGCCAGGCCGTGTTCCATCTGCCCGTTTTGGTGTGGATCCTGTTGTTCTGGCTGCTCTATCTGGCCTTCAATGACCTGCGGTACAACAGGAAAGTGTGGAAGCATGGACTGGTGGCCAAACTTTGTCGGACCTTTAGCGTCAGGGATCTGAAACAGCCTTTGCCCGTGAGGACAGCCCACCGCAATGGAGCCGCTTTTGCCGCAGCCGCCGTCTATGGACTGCTGATGCTGGCAGGCGGAATTATGGGATTTACCGGAGGCAGAGACGCCAAGGGCGGCGTATGGGGCTTGGGCAGCCTGTTCTTTCTGATTATGGTGGGGTTTCTGGTGCTGCAATACCGAATCGGTGTAAAAAATATGGAAACCGCCAGAGATATGGAGGCATTGACAAAACGCATCCGGGACATCCGCAACGGAAATTACGCCGGAAACGGAGACGGGAGCCAGTGCGCTCTCCTCTCAGGCCATGACCTGGAGGACGCCATGGCGGAACTGGAAGATATCCGGCACGGCATGGCCATCGCCGTGGACGAGCAGATGAAAAGCGAACGCATGAAAGTGGAACTGATCGCCAATGTCTCCCACGACATCAAGACGCCGCTTACCTCCATCATCAGCTATGTGCAATTCCTGAAGGAAGAGAAAGAACTGCCGGAGCATGTGCGGGACTATGTGAAAATCCTGGATGAAAAATCCCAGCGGCTGAAAAACATGGTACAGGACGTGTTTGCAGTGAGCAAGGCAGCATCCGGGGAACTCCCCATGCATATGGAGGAACTGGACTTTTGCAAGCTGCTGCGCCAGACTCTGGCGGATATGGAAGAACAGATCACAGGCAGCAAAGTCACTTTCCGCACGGAACTGCCCGAGACGCCGGTAATGATCATGGCCGACGGCCAGCGGATGTACCGGGTATTTCAGAATCTGTTCCAGAATGCCATACAATATTCTCTGGAGGGTTCAAGGGTGTTTGTAACCCTGCAAACCGACGGGCAACTGGCTGTAGCCAGCGTCAAGAACACCTCCCGGCAGGAGCTGGAAAAGGACAAGGATTTCACGGAACGCTTTGCCCGGGGAGACTTGAGCCGCACGGACGGCGGCAGCGGCCTGGGGCTGTCCATCGCCCAGAGCTTCACGGAAGCCTGCGGCGGCAGCTTCAGCTGGGAAACCAACGCGGACCTGTTCGTGGTGACAGTTTCCTTCCGGATACTGGAGTACAGGACTTAAATCCCGGCGGGGCACTTCTCAATCGGAAGTGTCCCGCCGTATGTCTGCTTTTCAATAAAACTCCCCTTCATGTTTTTTAAAGAAATCATAGTAAGCCCTGACATTGGAAAGTTCTGTCCAGCGTTTCACGTCCACCGGATCCTCGTCCAGATCATAGATCTTGGCTCCCCGCATGGACAGCAAAAACGGGGAGTGGGTGGCCATAACAAACTGACAGCCAAAAAACCGGGCGGAATCCTCCAGAAACTGCAGCAGTTCCTGCTGCCGCTGGGGCGATAAGCTGTTCTCCGGCTCATCCAGCAGATAGAGCCCGTTCTCCTGTATTTTTTCTGAGAAATACATAAAGGCGCTTTCCCCGTTGGAATGTTCCCGCACATTGTCCATCAGATTGGCGCGCACATATCGGGACTGGGTCTTGGAGCGCGCCTGCACCACTTTTTTAAGCTGCTCATAGTCTTCCAGGGAACGCATCTGAAAATGGGCATACTTGTTCTCCAGATATTCGCTGAATACATCCTCCCGTTTCCTGTCAATTCCTTCGTTCAGCGAGCGCAGATTCAGCATAAAATCAAACACATCGTCGCTGGTGATAATCCTGCTCAGTTTGGGAATGGGCTCCAGAGTCTCAAATTCACACATCCTGCAATAGGTTTCAAAGAAATTGCTGCGGTTATACAGGGTATCCCTTTGCAGTTTCAAAGTCTCCCCGATCACGTTCAGCGCTGTGGTCTTACCGGAGCCATTGCCTCCGTAAAGGATCGTTACAGGCTCAAAGTCCAACATCCGCAGATTCCGCCGGGAAAGGATCTGAAAGGGATAAAATGAGTCGTAACAGGTCCGCTGTTCCCTCCAAAAAAAATCGGATTCCTGTTCCCCGGTGGGAAATGTAAAATGAGATAAGTATATCATTGCCTGCTCCTTTTTCTACTATTGTAAATTGTCTATATCGCCAGCAGAGGGGCAGGGCGTTATTTTATCCCCGCTTCCCTGAGTACTTCCGTGGTCGTCAGCCCTCTGTCCTGCCAGGCCAGTTCCTCCAGCTTCCGGGGGACGGGAATCCCTTCTTCCAGACGTATCAACTGTTGGTTTCTCCGCAGCAGTTCCCCCCCTCCCCCAGGGCGCTGCGCAGAGAGGTCTTTCCCCGAAGGTGTACCTGTATGGCGATGTGACTGCCCAGGCGGAGGAAGTCAAAGACCTTTTCTGCCTCTTTATAAGCCGTATACATGGAGCCGCCGTTCACCCAGTCCTCCCCCGCCTGCACCCAGGACGAAGCCGGCCTACCCCAGCGCCACATCCAATACCATCATCAACGTAAAGCCCATGGCCACGCCGATGGTACCGATGTTGGTATGCTCTCCTGACTGGGATTCCGGTATCAGTTCCTCCACCACCACATAGATCATGGCCCCCGCTGCAAAGGAAAGCAAATAGGGCAGAAAAGGCACCACCAGATTGGTCAGCAATATGGTAATCACAGCGCCGATGGGCTCCACCAGTCCGGAGAGCATGCCGTAGTAAAATGCCTTCCCCCTGGAAATGCCCTGTCCGCTGCTCTTCAGCGGCATGGAAATAATAGCGCCTTCGGGGAAATTCTGAATGGCGATGCCCACTGCCAGTGCAAAAGCTCCCGCCATGGTGATGCCCGTGTTGCCCATCATGGCCCCTGCGAAAGTCACGCCCACGGCCATGCCCTCCGGCAGATTGTGCAGTGTCACTGCAAAGACCAGCATGGCCGTCTTTCCCATACCCGACTTCACACCCTCGGGCCTGCTGCTGTCCAGGTGCAGATGCGGAATCAGGCTGTCCAGCGCCAGCAGGAAGGACATACCTAACAGAAAACCCACCGTGGCAGGCACCCATGGGATTTTTCCCTGCTCCCCCGCCATCTCGATACCGGGAATAAGCAATGACCACACAGATGCCGCGATCATCACCCCTGCTGCAAAACCCAGCAACAGCTTCTCCAGCTTCTTATTCATCTCATTCTTCATCAGGAACACCATGGCTGCGCCCAGCGTGGTTCCCGCAAAAGGAATTGACAAGCCTGTGGCTATCTGCAATATCTCTCTCATCTATTCACCGCGCACATCCATAAGCCTCCGCTCCCATCCTCCGTAACCCGGACTACAGAATGGCAGACAAACGGAAAATGCCCCTGCTTTCTGAATCATCTCATAATCAATATATGTGTTTTTTCCCCATCTGCCACTGGCAGATTACAGGGCAGCGCTGATCCCCTCATCCTCTGATGCCCTGGCAGCGTTGATCTTCTCATCTCCTGACGCCCGGGCAGCGCAACTCTTCAGTCATGTCTTTCATCGCTGCCATAGACCTCGCAGAATCGGGCCGCAAAGGCCGGCTCTTCCCCTGCTTCATACAAATGAGAGACATCCCCAAAGGCTGTCATGCGGAAAATAACTTTTCCACGCCGCCGTTCCTCCGTATAGAGTGTGGTAACGGAGGTGGGAGCCGCCACGGTCCCATGCCACAGCACCATGGGGGAAATACCCAATAAATGGCTCAACAGTACACATTCTACACCAAAATGGCAAAAAAATACCAAAGTGTCCTGATTTGACTGCTTTGTGCGGTATATTTCCCCCTTGCGCTGATAGCCGTGATCCGCCAGGAGACTGTCAAACTCCCGTACCACCCAGTCGTATTCCTCCTGGATACCTACCCGCATCTCCCCTGTATCCGGGTCCGTGGCCACAGCCTCCCGCATCATGGGCAACGTACTCCACTGGTCACGGCGGTAAAATTCGTCCACTCTGGTCCAGTCCTGGGGCAGCCAGTCCCAGGAGATAGTGGCCCGGTCCGACACGTCCGGCCGCATGATCTGTGGCGCAAACTCCCGCAGCCAGGGGCATACGGTGGCCTTTCGCCCCATTTTTTCAAGTGTCAGGGAAGCCGTGTCCCTGGCCCGTCCCAGCGGGGACACATAAAATTCCTTCACCTTCAGCCGTGAAATCCTGTCTGCCAATATGGCCGCTTCCCTCCAACCTTTCTCTGTCAGAGAGTCCTTCTCATAGTCCGGATCTCCGTGTCGTACAATAATCAGCCTCATTCCTTATCCTCTTTCCGTTTATAGTTCCACATATTCCCTTCCACCACACAGCGCAGCGATCCGGATTCAACTGACACCGTATTGGTAACTGAATCCCTGCGCTGTCCGGGCATATGCTGCTTTCAGCTCCGCAGCTCCTCTACCACCCAATATGATTATAATGGGAATACCCCTGCATCTGTTCCTGGAAACTGTCTATCTGCTGGCTGATCCGTGTCCTCTCCCGCTCCGACAGTTCACTTTCCAGTGCCTCAAACAGTCTCCGGGCCTCCTTCAGCCCATCCCTGGCCGCATCCTTATAATTATTGGCCAGGCTGTTGGCCACGATGGTCAACTGAGCGTCAATCTCTCCTGTTTTTCTTTTAAACCCAAACACAGCGCCTCCCCCTTCCTGTGATCTCCATATGATCAGCCCAATCCGTTCCTGTTGTTCACATCTATTATAAATGCATGTCTACGAAAATACAATAAAAGAAACACAGCATTAAAAAAGAAGCCGCTCACCCACGGCTTCTCCGCTATAATATCTGTAGCAGGCCCAAAATCACATCTATCTCTTATCCCGCTCCAAATACTCCGCATACCGGCGCTTAACCTCCCGGTAACGGGCCTTGGGCACAGACAATTCCTGCCCTGTGGTCAGAGTCATCACATAGCTGCTGATCTTTCGTATATAACGCATGTTCACCAGGAAGCTCTGATGGCATCTCAAAAACTCCATCCCCTCCATGAGGGCCTCGATCTCGTCCATCTTGCGATAGATGCTGTAGGTGCGCTCCTTCGTGTGGAAAATATTTTTATGTCTGCAAGTTTCAATATAGAGGATTTCCTCCGGCTCCAATGCCGCCTCGCCCTCCACGAATGTCAATGTTACCTGTCCCATGCTTACCTCTGTCTGTTCACTCGGAGCCTCATCTGTTCCATACTCCGATTTTGCCTGCGATCCTTCTTACCTTACATCGGCCTGCTTAACGCCGGCCTTGCTGTACCACTGCGTCAGTTGGAACATCCATTCCAACCCTCTCTATTCATATCGGCTGCTTGCCTGTTCAGACAAGGCCCTTTGCACCAAACGACTATGTACGTTATAACAAATATTTCAGACAAAATTCCAGCAGATCATTCTCCCAGGTTTCTGCCCGCAGATAAAAGATATCCTCGTAGTTTCCCAGCTGGATCATACCCACATTACCACAGCCCCCTGTGCCCGGCACTTTCATGATGGTGTCAAAGCTAAGGTAGACATGTTCCCCCTCAATCTCCAGTTCTTTCAAACAGGCATCCATCCGCTCCGGGTCAATCTGCAGGAATCCGTCCACCACCTGCGCCGCCTCCCGCAGCTGGGGCGTGTCATTGCAGATCAGGCGCAGCCCTTCATCATACAAAACCAGTTCCGGCATCCGGGTATACCGGGGATAGGAAGTAGCCCCCACGGTCAGAACGCCCAGCGCCAGCAGAGCAGCACACCCCAGGGTCAGGCTCCTGTGAACGAGCCGATACCGTCTGCGACCACATTTTCCCCGCAGGCTGCCAATACGGTTCCTTAGTGAGCGATAGTCCCTGTCCCTCAGAAAGGTGGCCGCCCCCGCCGGTCTCATATTTTCCTGCCTGGCAGCCATGGCCAGCAACAGCCTGCCATATTCCCGCTCGCTGACGCCCGCATAGTACAGGCATCCCTCGTCACAGGCCTTCTCCATATCCTGCCACAGCATTTTTTCGCAGAGATAGATCAGGGGATTGAACCACCAGTAAATGCGCAGCAGGGCAAACAGATTGATCCACAGGATATGCCCGGATTTCAAATGCAGCAACTCATGGCACAACAGGGTCTTTCCCTGTTCCGTCAGCCCCCAGTCCCGATAACCCGGCTCCCCTCCTCCGCAGGATTGCTCTTTTCCCCTGCCGGATTGTTCTCCTCCCGGAGCCCCACTCTCTCCCATGGGTTCCAGATAAAGGTCCGGCATCACAATGTAAGGCCGGAATATACCGCCGCAGTAAGGGCTGATCCCCTGGTCGGAAATGTACACCCGCACCCGTCTCAGATACCACCGGGCCAGGCCCCGGCGATCCCCGTCCGTCACTCGCCGGATACAGCGCTGCCATTCCTCCGTTCCCCTGTGGGAGGACATTTTCGGCGCATACCAGCAATACAGCTTACATACCTTCTTTGACAAAACATGCTTCCCCGCCAGCCACCACCCCAGCAATGCAAGCAGGATTAGAAAATACCCGCCGCTGACCCAGGTGTCGCCCAGTATATGGATCCCGCCCTGCAGCCCGATACTCCACCGCTGAAAAAAAATCCGGCTCATGCCCGTAAAAGCCGCCGGAAACAGCAGGAGCCAACTGTAAAACCCCAGGTCCGCGCTTCTGCCGTCCCTGCGTCTCCTCCAGCAATGCCAGGCCAGCAGGGGCAACATCACAGCCAGGCCGCAGACAGCGGTTCGCATGCACTTTGAGAAACCATATTTACAGACAAATATCACAAATTTCCCCAGCAGTTCCAACAACTCCCACACTCTCATGCTTCCTGCGCCTCCTTCCCGGACGTCGGTCCGATACGCCCTGCCTCTAAATAATTACCCTGGAGCAATTCCACAGCCAGGCCCGGCCATCCACATCCGGCTTCCGCGATATTCCCGTCTTTCCCGTCCCCCCTGCCATGCAGCGCATCATCGGGGCAACCTGACGGGAACTTTCCGTTATGCCTTGTCTTTCAAACTCTCCACCAGACTGCTCAAATCCTCCAGCTGCTCCCGACTGATCTCTGCTGACTGTAAAAAACTGGCCACCGCCAGCGAGGCATTGCCGCCGAAATAGTTGCTGACGAAGCGCCTGCTTTTCAGCCGAAGGCACTCCTCCTTGGATCTGGCCGCCCGGTAATGATAGATTCTGGCATCCTTCTCGTCCACCGTGTAGGTGAGCATTCCCTTGGCCAGCAAACGATTAATCATGACTCTGATGGTTTTCTGGCTGACATCCGTTTTGCCCGTAAGCCGCGCGATGATCTCCGCCGCCGTCATGGCGCAGTCATTCGCCCAAAGTACTTCCATTACCAGCCATTCATTTTCACTGGGTGTAATCTCTCCCATCCCTGATATCCTTTCCCGGAACAAAAATTCCCGTTTCCTTTGTGTCCGTAACATATATATCGGATGCCTCAAAGATTTCATTTATAGATGTAAATGATTTTTTGGAAACCTGGCAGAGCCACATCCCCCTGCCGGGGGATGGAAAAAATCTAATTCAAAACCTGCTTTTCAGCATTGTGTATTTGTGAAAAGTCAGTTATAATTGTACTTACAAATCAGGATTTGGGGGACATATGAACAT
>JAAWKU010000082.1 GCA_022797535.1 Lachnospiraceae bacterium
ACTTTTAACGATGGCTGCACTGGGCGGATGCACAGGTGGCACTGAAGGTTCTTCGGGGGATAATTCCTCTATGGAGTCCCAGACGGGTGGTACGCAGGAGTCTACGGGGGATCATTCCTCCAGCGAGACTGAAACAGGCGGTATGCAGGAGTCTTCGGAGGAGCAATCTTCCGGGGCGTCTCAGGCCGGCGTACCTGTTTACGGCGGCTCCATTGTTGTAGGAATACAACAGGATGTTGATAGTCTTGACCCTCATAAGGCAACTGCGGCAGGAACTAAAGAAATCCTATTTAACATCTTTGAAGGCTTAGTGAAGCCGGATGAGAACGGCGACTTGATGAAAGCGCTTGCCAGCGACTATACCATCTCCGAGGACGGGCTGGTATATACCTTCACACTCAGAGAGGGCGTGAAGTTCCACAATGGCAATCTGGTGACGGCGGAGGATGTAAAATACTCCCTGGAGCGGGCCAGCGGCCTGCTGGACGGCACCCCGCTGATCTCTTCGCTGAGCGTTCTCACAAGCGTGGAAATTTTGGATGAAAAGACGGTTCAGGTCACAGTGGGCAGTGCCAACACGGAGTTGATTTACAGCTTTGTGGCAGCTATCATTCCTGCAGGCAGCGGGGAGGAGGAGAGCGGAACACCCATCGGGACGGGACCGTTTTCTTATGTGTCATATAAGCCTCAAGAGGGGATAGTGGTGGCCAAGAACCCGGATTACTGGCAGCAGGGACTGCCCTATCTGGACGAGGTGAACTTCAAGATTGTGAACAGCCCGGATACGGCGCTGCTGGAGTTAAAAGGCGGCTCCATCCAGATTTATCCCTATCTGACGGACAGCCAGGCCAATGAACTCAAGGACAGTTTTCAGATTCTGTCCGCGCCCTCGGATGTGGTACAGGCACTGTTCCTGAACAATGCGGTGGAACCACTGAACGATGTGCGCATCCGGCAGGCCATCTGTTACGCGCTGGATCTGGATATGGTGAACGAGTTTGTGGCGGGAGGCGGCGCGACCCTGGTGAGTTCTGCCATGCTGCCCACATTGCACACCTATTATGTGGATCTGACGGATACTTACGGAACCGGCGCCAATATTCAGAAGGCTCAGGAGCTGATGGCCGACGCGGGCTATCCCAACGGATTTGATCTGGAGATCACGGTACCCTCCAACTATGAGTACCATATGCAGACGGCGGAGGTAGTGGCGGAGCAGCTTAAGGCGGCTGGCATCAACGCCACCATTAATCCGGTGGAATGGAGCAGCTGGCTCAGCGATTGCTATACGGACCGGAACTATCAATCCACCATTTCCGGCATCACCAGCGACATGACCCCGGGCTATCTGACCAACCGCTTCCAGACGGACTCCAAGAAGAATTTTGTGAATTTCGCCAGCGCGGCCTACGATGAGGCATACCAGAAGGCGGCGGCGGCTCTGGATCCGGCTGAGAAGGCAGAACTCTACAAGCAGGTACAGAAGATTCTGTGCGACGAGGCGGGCAGCGCCTTTATCCAGGTGCCTCCCATCACCATCGCCATGGATCCCAGGCTGGCGGGCTACAGGTTCTACCCGGTGTATGTGCAGGATATGAGCACGGTGTACTACACGGAGTAATGATTGGAATGGGTGGAGCGGAACCTTAAAACAGAAACCGCCCGTCCGACGTCCGAAGTAATCGCTGGACACAGCAGGGACAGGGAATTACTCTGCCGGTGACGGCGCCGAAGAGCGGATATATAGGAGAACGGATACAGAATTTTAAAACAGAATTTCAACTGCGAAAGGAGGCGGCCCATGAAATACCTTGGTAAAAAAATCTTTACTCTCATTATGACATTGTTCGTGGTATCTGCGGCCGCCTTTATCGCTTTTCAGATTATCCCCGGGGATGTGGTGACTTCCATACTGGGGACGGAGGCGACTCCCGAGAGGGAGGCCCAGCTTCGGGAAGAACTTGGACTGAACGATCCCCCGGTGGTCCGGTACTTTCGCTGGGCCGGCGGCGTGCTCATGGGCGATCTTGGCATCAGTTACCGCTATGCCAAGAATATGAACGAGATGATGCCGGTGGCGGAACTGATCGGGGACAAACTGCCGGTAACATTGTCTCTGGCGGCCATTTCGCTGGTGCTGATTGTGGCAGTATCCATTCCGCTGGGGGTGTTGTGGGCCCGCAGCAGAAATAAGGTATTGGACGCAGCCCTGGGGGTGATCACCCAGGCAACCATGGCGATTCCCTCTTTTTTTCTGGGTATCATTGTCACATATCTGTTTGGCATGGTGTTTAAATGTTTTGTGCCGGGGGGATATGTGAGTTATGAGAAGGATATGGGAGGCTTCCTCCTTTACCTGCTGTTCCCGGCACTGGCCATAGCTTTGCCCAAGGCGGCCATGACAGCCCGCTTTTTACGGGGATCGCTGCTGACGGAACTCCGGGCGGACTATGTGCGCACGGCCCGGAGCAAGGGGTGCGGCGAGCGGCGGGTGATGTATGGTCATGTGCTGCGCAATGCCATGATGCCGGTGATTACTTTCCTGGGCATGATTATCGCCGAGATCGTGGCGGGCAGCATCGTGGTGGAACAGGTATTTTCCCTGCCGGGGATCGGGAGGCTGCTGATCAGTTCCATTTCCACCAGGGATTTGCCGGTGGTGGAGATCCTGATTTTGTATATCACATTTGTGGTGATTTTTGTTTACTTCCTGGTGGACATCCTGTACCGGGTGGTGGATCCCAGGATCAGCGGCAAGTGAGCGGCTGACGGGAGCTGCGGATGAAAACAGGGTGTGGAAAAGCTGATATATATGGTGATGCTTGAGAAGAGCATGACATATAACAGAGTGACAAAGAAGGCAATCACAGAGCATGTTGAGAATATAAGAAGACGGGACGATGAGGGGAAGCTGGAAATCTGCGGCGTGTTTAAGGGATATCCGGGGATGGCGGGCATCTATATCCTAAAGACAGAAAGCCGTGAGGAAGCGGAAGAGATCTGCAGGTCGGAGCCGCTGGTCATGGGAAAACAACTATTTGCTGTGACTCAGCACAGGTTCAATGCGGGGAGAAAAGTGAAAATTTACTGAGAGCGGCAGGATGGAAAGACTGGAGTGGACGTGAAGAAAAGAAGCGGTATGAAATGGAATAGATACTTGACTGCGGGCCTGTGTATGACGGGCCTTGTGGTGTTTCTCGCCCTGCTGGGCGTTTTCTGGACGCCCTACAGCACCACATCCATGTCTGCTTCCCAGCGTTTTGCACCTCCCTCCCTGCAGCATCTATTTGGCACGGATAATTTTGGGCGGGATATTTTCTCCAGGGTAATGAAAGGCATCGGCGCCACTATATGGATCAGTACACTGGTGGTAGCCCTGTCCGGGGGAGTGGGGATCCTGGTGGGAGCGCTGACAGGATACTTCGGAGGCATTGTGGATGAGGTGGTGATGCGGTTTACCGACGCTGTCAACGGTTTCCCCAGCATTCTGCTGGCTCTGGTGGTGATCAGTGTACTGGGCACGGGGCAGCGGAATCTGGTGATTTCACTGGGCATTGTGTTCATGCCCAGCTTTATCCGCATCGTCCGAAGCGAGTTCATTCGTCTGCGGGACGCGGACTATATCAGCCGGGCCCGGCTGATGGGCGTGGGACGGGCGAGGATTCTTTTCGTACATATCCTGCCCAATATTTTTTCCACATTCTGGGTGTCGGTGATGATCGGCTTTAACAATGCCATCCTGGCGGAATCAGGCATGAGTTATCTGGGGATCGGTGTGCAGCCTCCCCAGGCCAGTCTGGGAAAGATGCTGTCGGACGCCCAGGGGTATCTGACTACGGCTCCCTGGTACGCTTTGGCGCCGGGGCTGACCATCGTGTGGATTGTGCTGGGTTTTTCTCTGCTCAGTGAGGGCATACAGCGACTGGGCAAATGAGGATATAAATTTATGGCGAAGAGATTATGGGTATCATGTACAGGACATGGAGGTGACGCACAGTGATTACCATAGAAGATCTATCAGTCAATTTTGGCAGGACAGAGGCGGTGCGTCATGTGAGCCTGGAGATCCCGGACGGGCAGATTCTGGGCGTGGTGGGGGAATCCGGCTCCGGTAAGTCCGTCACTGCCCTGACTTTGATGGGACTGGTATCGGAGGAAGCCACAGTGACCAGCGGCCGGATCCTGTATGACGATGTGGTGCTGCAGGAGGCGGGAAAGCCCCGGAACAAGGCATTGTACCGGCAGTACCAGGGGGAATGTATGTCCATGGTCTTTCAGGAGCCCATGACTTCTCTGAACCCCACCCAGCGGGTGGGCCGACAGGTGGAGGAGATGCTGCGGCTGCACCCCGGATCCTACGGTTCCCTGGAGGGGGGAACCGGCGCCTGCTCCGGCAGGGAGGAGGGCGCTGTCGTCTGCTCCGGCAGGGAGGAGAGCGCTGTCGCCTGTCCCATCAGGGGGGAGGGCATGGGTTTCTGGCCCGGCAGACAGGAGCGACAGGCCATGAAACAGCTGGTTTTGGAGACTTTTGCCGCAGTGGAGCTCCGGGAGCCGGAGCGGGTGTATGACTGTTATCCTCATCAGCTCAGCGGGGGGATGCGGCAGAGGGTGATGATTGCCATGGCCATTATTCTGCATCCCCGGCTGATTGTGGCTGACGAGCCTACCACGGCCCTGGATGTGACGGTACAGAACCAGATCATGGATCTGATGCGGGAGATCAATGAGAAGCGGCACAATGCAATACTCTTTATTACCCATGATTTAAATCTGGCAAAGCGGATTTGCCACAGGATCGCCGTGATGAAGGACGGCAGAGTGGTGGAAACCGGCACGCCGGAGGAGATCTTTGAACGCCCCGGGGAAGAATATACCCGCAATCTGATCGAAGCGGTGCCCAGCCGCATGAAACGCCGAACCAGGGACGAACGACGGGGAAGTATCCCCAGCGCGGCGGTAAGTTTGCAGGAAAAAAAACCGGATGCACAGAAAGAGGTGCGGGCGGAAGCGGCGAAGGGCAGACAAATCGGCGCAGAGCCCGTGGTGGAGGTCAGGGGCCTCCAGGTGTACTACCGGGAAGGCGGCAACAGCCTGTTTTCCCGGGGAAAGAAAAATCATGTGGTGCGGGACGCCTCGTTTGAGATTAAAAGGGGAGAGATTCTGGGACTGGTGGGGGAGAGCGGCTGCGGCAAGACCTCTCTGTCCAAGGCGATCCTGGGAATGAACAGGGATATTGCAGGAGAAATCACACATTATTCCACTCGTCCCCAGATGATTTTCCAGGATCCATACAGCAGCTTGAATCCCGCTAAAACCGTGGGATGGCTGTTGGAGGAGCCTCTGCGGGCCAGGGGGAAACTGGAGCCGGACAGGGCCATGTCGGCGGCAGATATGCGCGCCGCCGCCATGGAGATGCTTAAGACGGTGGGACTTACCGAGGCGTATTATCACCGCAGGCCCTCCCAGCTCAGCGGCGGACAGCGGCAGCGCATCAGCATCGGCCAGGCTTTGATCACCCGGCCTGGACTGATCATCGCGGATGAGCCTGTGTCAGCGCTGGATGTGACCATACAGGCCCAGATTATGGAACTGATGCGCAGACTCCAGGAGGAATTGCAGCTATCCTATCTGTTTATTTCCCATGATATCAATGTGATCTACCAGATGAGTGACAGGATCATGGTGATGAAAGAGGGAAAAATCGTGGAGATCGGGGAGACGGATTCGGTGTTCGCCCATCCCCGGGAGGCGTATACGAAACAGCTGTTGCGGGAGTCTTAGGGGAAGCTCACACAGGGTTTCATGAGAATGCCGCAGTATGAGGAGAAGAGTCAGGGGGGCAGGGCAGGCCTGTAAAGCTGACCATGCGGGAGTACCGACTGCTGGCTTACCTGGCACGGAACAGGGAGCGGGGGTGTCCAGGCAGGAACTTAAAGGCCTGGGAGGCCATAGGGCACGAGCCCAACAGGCTCTGGCGCAAAGCGCGGAGCGATTAAAATACCTTTTTTGTAGAGGCGGCGCTTTTTGCCGCCTTTATGTGTATCGACCTTGCCGGGGAGGCTTCTTGCAGGATATGGTGGCAGGCGGCAGCCTGGATGTGCCGCTTCAAATGGGCTTCAAATGGACAGGCACAATCTGTCTGGCGTGTTCACGGAAAGTTTTGACATCATGCGCTGGGAACTGAAAAAGCCTGGCTGGAAACTAAAACCAGGACGGCTAATAACAAAATAAGACGGCAATATACTGAATTTTTGAAAGAACCTGTTGATCCAGGGGAGCATGTATCGGTAACTGCAATATCGGAAACGGCAGGGAAATGTTCTGGAAATTTATCTGGAAGTATGTTACCGTTAACTCTATATTCTGGCGGCGTCGTCCAGACAGGACACCTTTCATACTTTCCTCTATATGCATATCGCAAGCCGAGCTTGCGATATTGCACAAATCAGTATATGAAACAGAGTTTCATACTTATTTTTGGAAACAGGACGGATGATTCTGGGAAAAATATGACATGAGATGTCAGGGTTTCCGTGATATGATTAGGGAAACGTTTTAGTATTAGTGTGCCGACACTTGACAGATGTAAGCGTGTCGCTACACTGACCTTGCAAGGGAAGCGAAACCCGTAAACCGTGTATTCCCGGATCAGTTCATAAGCCAGCACCGGATGCCCGGGCCAGCGGCAGGACATAAGCCAGCATCGCATGTCCAGGCCAGCGGCAGGACATAAGCCAGCACCGGATGCCCGGGCCGGCGGCAGGACATAAGCCAGCACCGGATGCCCGGGCCGGCGGCAGGACATAAGCCAGCACCGGATGCCCGGGCCGGCGGCAGGACATAAGCCAGCACTACATGCCCGGGCCGGCGGCAGGACATAAGCCAGCACTACATGCCCGGGTCAGCAACAGGACATAAGCCGTCGGCTTGGGTGCCGGCAGGGAATAGCAGAGCTATGAAGGGCATATTTTCGGACCGTAGACAGGGAGGAAATATGCTATACATTCAGTAAGGAGAACTATATGGCAAAACCGACGACAAAAGCAGAAATGTTGCAGGCGGCGACAGAGAAATATCAGGAGTTAAGCGGGCTGATCGCCTCCATGACAGAGAGAGAACTGGCCACTTCCTTTGACTTTACAAAGATGAAGTCCAAAAAGGAGGCCCACTGGAGCCGAGACAAGAATCTGCGGGATGTGCTGATTCATCTGTATGAGTGGCACCAGCTGCTGCTTGGCTGGGTGGCGGCAAACCAGAGAGGAGAGAATAAATCCTTTCTGCCCGCTCCGTACAACTGGAGAACCTATGGGGAAATGAACAGGGAAATCTGGAGCAGGCACCAGAACACCACCCTGGAGGCGGCCAGGGAGCTGCTGGAGCAATCTCACAGAGAGGTGATGGCGCTGGCGGAGACTTTTTCAGAACGGGAATTATTTGAAAAAGATGTATTCCCGTGGGTGGGAAACGCTGCCCTGGCCGGCTATTTTGCGTCCAACATGTCCAGCCATTATGAATGGGCCATCAAAAAGCTGAAGGCTCACAGGAAGAATTGCAGGGAATATTAAGGAAAAGAGAGCGTTCATGCAGGAGAGCAGGCTGTTTAAGATCGTGTATTATTTATTGAATAAAGGGCGGGCTACGGCAGCGGAACTGGCCGGGAAATTCGAAGTGTCCGTCAGAACCATCTATCGGGATATCGACGCCCTCAGTGAGGCTGGTATTCCCATCTATGCAGAGGCAGGAAGAAATGGCGGTATCTCGCTGATGGATGAATTTGTCCTGGACAGGGTTCTATTATCGGAGGGGGAGAGACAGGAGATTCTGGCAGCATTGCAGAGTCTGGCGGCTGCGGGGAATACCTTTGACAAGTCTACTCTGGACAAGCTGTCCGCCATTTTCCGGCTTTCCTCCGAGAACTGGTACGAGGTGGATTTCTCCAGATGGGGAGAGGTTACCCGGGACAACGAGAAATTTGAGACGCTGAAAAAGGCAGTACTTTGCCATCGGTGCGTGCGGATCAGCTATGTGGGGGCCTACAAGGCCGGGAGCACCAGGAAAATCCGGCCTTTAAAACTGTTATATAAATCCAGGGCCTGGTATGTAAAGGCTTATTGTACGGAGAAACAGGATTTCCGTCTCTTTAAACTGAGTCGTATTTTAAGCTGGGAACTCCAGGAAGAAGAGTTTGAGCCGATGGCTTTCCCGGAGCCGGCTGTCAGAGAGGACGAGGAAAATCTGCCTCCGGTGGTGCTTCGTTTTCCCGGGGAAATGGCCTATCGGGTCTATGACGAATTTGAAGGCAGCCAGATTCAGATCCAGGAGAACGGGGAGCTGCTGGTGACGGCGCCCATGCCCCAGGATCCCTGGCTGACTGGGTTTTTACTGTCTTTTGGCCCCCGGGTCCAGGTGGTCAGTCCCGCGTATCTCAGGGATATGCTGGCATCCCAGGCCAGGGAAATCTATGAAAAGAACAGTGAGTCGGGCGGAGAAACAGTGCGGTGTCCGATGGAGACTGTGCCGCGGGACGCCGGGAGGTAAAGGGAAACCAACGAAGGAGCGGACTATGCACTATGTAAGGGTAAAGGGAATATTGTCAGCCCGGAATGGAATGAATCTGTACCGGGGCTGCTCCCACGGGTGCATCTATTGCGATTCCAGAAGCAGATGCTACCATATGGAACACGATTTTGAAGATATAGAAGTCAAGGAGAACGCCATCGAACTGCTGGAGGACGCCTTGAGGCGCAAACGGAAAAAATGTATGATCGGCACCGGGGCCATGACGGATCCCTATATCCCTCTGGAGATGGAACTGGGCCATACGAGAAAGGCACTGTCCCTCATAGAGAAGTACGGTTATGGCGTGGCTATACAGACCAAGTCCAGCCGCATTCTGCGGGATATGGATCTGCTGCAGAAGATCAACGCGCAGACCAAATGTGTGGTACAGATGACCCTGACCACTGCAGACGAGGAATTGTGCAGGAAAGTGGAACCGGGAGTCAGCACCACCCAGGAGCGGTTCCATGTGCTGAAGCAGATGCGGGACGCAGGCATTCCCACGGTGGTATGGCTCTCCCCGATCCTGCCCTTTATCAATGACACTGTGGAAAATATCTCCGGGCTGCTGGACATGTGCATAGAAGCAAAGGTCTACGGCGTGTTCTGCTTTGGCATGGGACTGACTCTGCGGGAGGGAAACAGGGAATATTTCTACGCCCAGTTGGACCGCCTGTTTCCGGGCCTGAAAGAAAAGTATATACGGCGTTACGGGTATCGGTATGAGGTGGGCAGCCCCCGGGGCAGGCAGCTTATGCATTTGTTCCATCAGAAGTGCGGCGAGAACGGGATTGTTCATGACAACGGGCAGATTTTCGCATATATGCAATCCTTCCAGGACAGGAAGGCCGGGGAGCAACTGTGCCTGTGGGGGCAGTAGAGATTAGATGTCAGCTTTTCCTCAGATTGCATCAAACGACCATGTTCTTTTGCGGCTTATGGTAAATTTTTCTGCTGGTCTGGCCGATATAAAAAGCAGAGTATCGTGGCGGGCACGGACGCCGGTCAGCGGAAAGCAGGGACGCGCATGTTTTAGTGAAGGTTTCCGTAGACGGAAACTTCGGGATCTGGCTGTATCCGCGCAGCGCCATTGACATTTTCTCATGATCGTAAATGGATTTACGATAAATTGCAACGGAGTGCAGAAGAACGCAGCGCCCGGTGTGTAGATACACTCGCATCAGGCGGCTTCTTCTCAGGTTTGCGTTGGCGTCGCATCCGCAGGCCTGGAGACCAAAGCGGCGCGGAAAAGAGGAATCATGAGCAAAGTAAATGGCTACGGCGCTTATCAGCAGGCCGGTTTTATGAACAGCGCCGTCCGAAAGAAAAAGGAGGAGGCCGGGACTGACAGGACGAACAGTTCCCAGAGGAAAGGAAACGCCGGAAAGACCGGGGCAAGCCAACTCAGCGATGCCGCTAAGGCCTTGCTGAAGGATCTCCAGAAGCGGTA
The DNA here is from genome assembly GCA_022797535.1 of Lachnospiraceae bacterium. GTDB lineage: Bacteria > Bacillota > Clostridia > Lachnospirales > Lachnospiraceae > Acetatifactor. The sequence continues at coordinate 10,010 of JAAWKU010000082.1, forward strand.
TGGCAACATGGATTTCATCGTTGCCAAGTATGAGACGGAGGAAGAAGCATCCTCCTATCTGGCCAGAAGCACCAAAGAATTTGGTGTATTGCTGGATCCGGACGAACTGGAGGAGATGGCAGCTGACCCCGAAGTGCGTAAGCAGTACACCGATCAGTTGGATGAGGCAGTGGAGCAGCTGAAAGAGATGAAGAACCAGGTTCAGCTGGACGAGGGCGATGTGCTGCATCTGGGCGTGTCCATTGATCCCTACGGGGTAAAGACTTTCTTTGCCGACATAGAGAAGGCCAACAGCAACCTCCATGCGAAGCAGGCGGCCAACAGGACCAAGGCCCAGAAGGAGTTTGAGACAAGGTTAGCCAAAAAGGCCGAGAAGAAGAAAGCCGAACAGAAGGCGGCGGCCGAGAAATTGACCCAGACCAAGGCGGAGAAAAGGGCTGAGGAAAAGAAAGAGGCCGAGCGCCTGGCCGCTGAGAAGCTGACGGCTCAGGATGGTACGGCTTCCACTGTGCAGCGGGTGCATGTCACCGGCTCTACTGTGGAGGAACTGCTGCAGAACATCCAGAATGTGGACTGGTCCAGGGTTCCGGCTCAGGAACAGCCGGTTCATGGCGGCAGGTTTGACTTTACCGTATAAACGGATTTACAGAAGGCTTTTTCAGATGTATGGGAATTGGCGTGAAAAGAGAGTATGCCATATAATGTGGATGCTGTAGTAAAGATGTAAGAACAGGGAATGATGTGTAGCGTAAAGGCATGTCATTCCCTTTTTTTGTGGATAAATTGGATTGTAATTGGATCATGGGAATCCGGGAGGTTTCCTGCTGCTCAATTTTGTAGCTTAATATTTCGGAGTGCTCCATTGCGAAAAGAATTTTTACCCCATATACTATCAGGTGAAAGGAAGGAATGGAATGATGGCAGATATTTTCAATCTATGGGCCAATATAGCCCGCCTGCGGCGGGAACGGAAAATAACCCAGGAGGAACTGGCGGATTTCCTGGGGGTGACGAAGGCGGCGGTATCCAAGTGGGAGAACCGTCAGACTACGCCGGATATTCTGCTGCTGCCTCAGCTGGCCAGTTTTTTTGAAGTGACCATAGACGAGCTGATGGGATATGAGGCCTGCCTGTCCGGTGAGCAGATCCGGCGCTGCTACAAAGATCTGTGTGATGATTTCGCCAGGCTGCCTTTTTCCCGGGCAATGGAAAAGGCCCGTTCTCTGGTACACCGCTATTATTCCTGTTATCCTTTTCTGACACAGATGTGCACCCTGTACCTGAATCATTACATGCTGGCGGGGGATGAGGAGGAGAAACGGCGGGTGTTGGGGGAGGCAGCCGGACTTTGTGACCGGGTCTTACAGAACTGCAGGGATGTGGGGATCTGCTCGGAGGCGGTGGTACTGAAGGCTCTGCTGGCTCTGCAGCAGGGAAAAGCCCCGGAAGCCATAGAAATCCTGGAACCCGCTCTGCGAAACAGGCATATAGACGGGCAAAGAGGGAATGTGCTGGCCCAGGCGTACCGCATGACAGGGGAAGAGGACAAGGCCAGGGTTTTTGCTCAGACCCAACAGTTTCTGGATTTGCTGGGACTGGTGGGGGAGGCCATACAGTTATTGGCCCTGTATGGCGCAGAGCCTGACAGGCGTCGGGAGATCATGGCCCGGTCCCAGGCGGTTATCGAGGCATTTGAGATGGAGCGGCTGGTTCCTCATTTTACGGCTCAATACTATTATCAGGCGGCTCTTACCCATGCCGCTGCGGGGGAGAAGGAGAAGGCCCTGGGGATGCTGGAGTGTTTTGAACGGTGTACCAGCTTGCTTTTGAGAGGGGAAGAGGAACCCATACTTCACGGAGACGGGTATTTTGATCGAATCGGGGAGTGGATTGAGCAGTTTCCCCTGGGCAGCATGGCTCCCAGGGACAGAGCGTTTATCCGGCAGAATGTGGAAGGAGCGCTGAACCATCCTGATTTTGGGGATCTGAAGGAGTGGGGGACATTTCAGGCACTATATCGCCGTATGACGGAAGGAGGAGCATATGCTGATAATTGAGCACTTGACCAAACAGTATAAGGGCAGCAACAAGGGGATCAGGGATCTGAGCCTGCATGTTGAGCCCGGGGATATCTATGCCTTTATCGGGCATAACGGCGCAGGCAAGACCACCACGCTGAAATGTGTGGCGGGTATACAGGATTATGATGCCGGCGCCATCAGAATCGGGGGGAAGGATCTTTTACAGGACCCTCTGGAATGCAAGAGAATGTTTGCCTATATTCCGGACAATCCGGATGTGTACGAGTATCTGACAGGCATTCAGTATCTGAATTTCATCGCCGATGTTTTCCGGGTTCCGGCGGGGACGCGCAGGGAACGCATTCAAAAGTACGGGAATGCGTTCGAGATCACGCCCTCTCTGGGCGACCTGGTGTCCACGTATTCCCACGGCATGAAGCAGAAGCTGGCCATCCTTTCTGCGCTGGTTCACCAGCCCGGACTGCTGATCCTGGATGAGCCCTTTGTGGGGCTGGATCCCAAGGCTTCCGTGATCCTGAAAAATATAATGCAGGAAATCTGCGACGGCGGGGGAGCCATCCTCTTTTCCACCCATGTGCTGGATGTGGCCCAGCGGCTATGCAACAAGGTGGCCATCATCCGGGAGGGGAAGCTGGTGACCAGCGGCAGCATGGAACAGGTGCTGCGGCAGGGAGAATCGTTGGCCGGGGAGAAATCTCTGGAAGATATCTTTATGGAAGTGGCGGGGGATGTGCGGTGATGGCTGTGTGGACTCATATAAAACTTTTGACGAAACTGGAACTTTGCAATCTATATGGTCTCAATGTTCTGCGTTTTTCCAGGGACAGAACGGTGAGAAAGAGGGTCGGATTCATGCTGGCAGTCTGGGCGGTGCTGGCCATGGTACTGGCAGTCTATGCGGGGGGCCTGTCCTATGGCCTGACATACCTGGGAATGGAAGAGGTGATTCCCCCGTATTTGATCGCCCTTTCCAGCCTGTTGATTTTCTTTTTTGGAATGTTCAAGGCAGGGGGTGTGATCTTTGGCAGGGAAGGGTATGAGAATCTTTGCTCTCTGCCCCTGGCTCCGGCGGCTGTGGTGGGGGGACGCTTTGTTCGTATGTATGTGGAAAATCTGCTGCCCACACTGCTGATCCTGCTGCCAGGTATCGTCATATATGCCCGGGCTGTGAAACCCGGGATGGCTTTTTACCTGGCCGTGCTGTTGGGAATCTGGGCAGTGCCCCTTCTGCCCATGGCGGGGGCCGTGCTGGTTGGCGCGCTGATCACAGGGGTTTCCTCCAGGATGCGCCGTAAGAGTCTGGTGTCCTCCGCCCTGTCCATCCTTGTGGTTCTGGCGATTTTTTATGGAATTTCCCGTTTTTCCTACATGGACGGGGGATTGCATCCGGAACAAATGCGGGAACTGGCGGACACAGTCTTTTCGCTGCTGGGCAAAGTTTATTCTCCCGCAGTATGGTTGGGGAGGGCTCTGACGGAGGGGCGCTGGGTTGGAAGTCTGGGATGGGCGGCGTTCTCCCTGGGAGTGTTTGCTCTGGTGGGAGCATGCGTCTCCTTTTGGTTTCGCCAAATATGTCAGAGTCTCTTCGGCAGTTCGGCCCGGCATGATTATGAGATGGGTGTTTTGAGGGAGGACTCTGTTCTGAGAGCTTTGTGCAGACGGGAGTTTAAGCGCTATTTTTCCTCCACCGTTTACGTGACCAACACCATCATTGGCCCCATCATGAGTTGCCTGTTCTCCGGCGCGCTGCTTTTCGTGAATCTGGAATCCCTGACGGGGCAGTTACCGATCTCAGTGGACGTCTGCTCCCTGGCTCCCTTTGCCATGGCAGCTATGCTGTGCATGATGACCACCACCTCCACTTCTATTTCCATGGAAGGGAAAAACTGGTGGATCGTAAAGAGTCTGCCCCTGTCGGTAAAATCCGTCCTGGACGCAAAACTTTTGATGAATCTGTTGCTGCTTCTGCCCTTCTATCTGCTGGCGGAATTGCTGCTGCTCCTGGCGCTGCATCCCGGGGGCGCGGAATTGGTATGGATGTTTCTGCTGCCCGGGGTAATCATATTGTTTTCCTGCGTGTACGGTCTGACGGTAAATCTGCACTTTCCAGTGATGGACTGGGAGAGCGAAGTGAGAGTGGTGAAGCAGAGCGCCTCGGCCGTGCTGGGAGGAATGGGGGGATTCCTGGTAAGCATTGTGTGTGTGGCAGTTTTTCTTGCGACGCCGGAGGCGTATGCGAACATCCTGAAGGCGGCTCTTTGTGTGGGAATGCTTCTGGTCACCTTTCTTTTGTACCGGAGGAACTGTGGAAAAACGTTATAGAGAAAGCAGAGAGGACATTGAAGCCTCATTTCGGGAGAGAATTTTATTAGGGAAACGCTGATTAAAGCGTTTTCCGCACCGGATTTGCGCCGCAAAGCGGCAAATTCCTCTGCAAATCCGTGTGCATCCGCCGGAGGCTCTAAGG
>JAAWKU010000083.1 GCA_022797535.1 Lachnospiraceae bacterium
CTGCGTTGTCGTCGGTCAACGATGCCACCGCATCGCCTCCCTCCTTCGCCTTGCCGATGAAAATTTATTCTGCGGAGTTTCGCCAGATATAATCGAGTCAGCACACTAGTAACTGCGTTTCGCAATTACCGATCTGACTTATTTGAAAAAATATGAAAAAGAACTTGACTGTAAACCTTATTGATACCTTATATTTCAAAGAAAATATAAATTTCACAGGAGGATACACATGGAGGTTTTAGTACAAACCAATAATCTCACGAAACGCTATGGACAACATAGATCTGTAAACAATGTGAATCTATCAGTCAAAAAGGGAGAGATTTATGGACTGATAGGACGAAACGGAGCAGGGAAAACTACTGTTCTAAGATTGATTAGTGGATTGGCAAGACCCACAGAAGGAGATGTATGTTTATTCGGACAAAATAGCCATGATACGATTTATGCTCAGAATCGTGTGGGAGTATTGATTGAAAATCCGGGAATTTACCCAAATATGAGCGCAAGGGAGAATGTAAAATTAAAATGTTTGGCAAAAGGCATTTCAAGCAAAGGCTATATTGCAGAGCTTTTGGAGTGTGTAGGACTGCCAACTGCCGACAAGAAAAAGGTTAAGCATTTTTCTGTCGGAATGAAACAACGATTAGGCATCGCACTGGCTTTGGTAGGAAATCCTGAATTAGTCCTTTTGGACGAACCTATCAATGGTCTTGACCCACAAGGCATGGTTGAAATTCGAGAAATAATTACCAGGTTAAATGAAGATAGAGGTATCACATTTATAGTATCCAGTCACATTTTGGGTGAATTATCCAAAATTGCTACTTGCTATGGAATTATTGATAAAGGCGAGATGAAAAAGCAGATTTTGAAAACAGAATTAACAGAAGATTTGGAGGAATATTTTTTTAGCTTAACGGGAGGAGTATCTCATGACTAAGATAATAAAAATGGATTTATATCGTTTTTTTCGATCTGTATCCACATGGATAATCTTATTTGCTGATATTTTACTTGCATTTTTTAGTGTTATGTTGGTTTCTGCTAATACATCAATTCAGATTTATTCTAATGCCGCAGAACTGCTGGCAGCACAAATAAATGGCGGTATGCTTATGATATTATGTGCAGTTTCGGTTATTATATTTGTAAGTGACAAGTATAGGAACGGTTTTATAAAAAACATTGCAAATCAACTTTCTCGGCGTGAAATGCTGGTTTTTTCAGAGATTATAGCAGCATTTGTTGCCTGTGCTTTACATTTTTTTGTATATTCATTTTGTACGATTACCGCAGGGGCAGTCTTTTTGGGAAATACATTTTCTTCTTTTTCCTTTTTTGCTATAATGAAATTGCTGTTGGTACAGTTTGTTTTACATTGGGGCTTTTGCTGCTTAATATTGCTTTTCTATATGCTAACCAACAGCACAACTTTTACCATGGCAGCAGGATTTTTAATAGCATTTAAGATTTTAAATATTTTCTATGTGCCTATTAAACGATTTACACAGTTCAATATAGAACAATTTATGTTGGATTCCAATATCTTTCAGATTGGAATGTACTCTGCAAAACCAATATATATTAGAGCTATCATTGTAGGGCTGTTATTTCTTTTAACAGAGATTATTTTATTATGTATGGTTATGCGCAAAAAGGAAATCAAATAGACTTTCGAAAAAGGGGGTAAGTGTTATGACAATAAAAGAAGTTGAGGAACAGACGGGATTAACACGTTCTAATATACGCTTTTATGAAAAAGAAAAACTTATAGAACCGTCACGAAATGATAAAAACGGATATAGAGATTATTCTGAAAAAGACATTGAAAATATTAAAAAAATTGCTTATTTACGTACACTGGAAATTTCTATAGAGGATATCCGTAATATCATATCTGATAAAGTGTCATTGAAAGAAATTATAGAGAAGCAAGCTGCTGCAATTCAAACACAAATAGAAGGATTGAATAGAGCGAAAACCATGTGTGAAAGAATGCTTGAATCTGGAAATGTCAGCTTTGATGAGTTACAGGTTGAAAGATATGTAGAAGATTTGGAAACTTATTGGGACGATAATAAACCTGTTTTCAAACTGGATTCAGTCAGCTTTCTGTATATATGGGGCAGTCTTATCACATGGGCGGTGATTACAGCATTATGTTTGATAATCGGAATGCTATCATATATGAAATTACCATTAGAAATTCCCGTTCAGTGGGATGGTGGAATAGCAACTTCGGTTGTAGATAAAAATTTTATTTTTGTATATCCGTTAGCTTGTATCTGTATCCGTATTCTGTTAAGACCAGTTATCTATGTGAGATTTTTGATGAACTATCTCAACGGAGAACTTATAACGGAATATTTATCAAACTATTTATGTTTTATTATGCTATCGGTGGAAGTATTTACAGTATTGTTTGTATATGGTTTGATAAAAAGCGTAGTCACGGTTTTGCTTGTAGATACAGTTGTGCTTATTGGGATATTGATTGCTGGAATCACTAAAATAAGTTTAGCTCGTAGCCCGATGTTAAAAAAATAATATTAAAAATTTTTATCACTTCTTTAATATGCAAAGTAACTGTAAACCATGCGCCGCCCATATGGGCGAAAGGGGGGGAATTGTCCTACGCTATGCCACTATCAACCCATGGCGGGAACGGAGCAGACGGCGGCAGAGGGAAAAAACCGCGTGCCTGATCTGCTTCTCTTCTTGGGGGGCGCAGAATTTGGGGTATCCGCTGGATTACCGTGAGCTACTGTGAGGATGGCCGGCTCCACCTGATGATGTTTGAAAGATTCTCGTAAAACTTTTATAAACTGATAGATACAGGTTTTCATAGAATCTACTTCCGTGCTATAATATGCCTGTGTACAAAGCGTTAAATCATTGGATGGCTTTCTACGCTATAAAGTCCTTTCTATCGGGCCATCCATTTCATAGCTGCGGTTTATCCCAATATGTAGAGGCGCAGTCAAGAGAATCATCAGGCGCGTATCGCAGGCGTCCCTGGGGTATGCGGGAAGGAGAGAAATTTGAACCCAAAATTAAGAGAGAAAACCATGGAATCTCTTTCGGCAGTTCTTCCGATCACCGGAATCGTGCTGCTTATCAGTATTTTTCTGGTGCCAATGGAGCTGGGGAGCCTGGTGATGTTCGTCACGGGCGCGGTCATGTTGATCCTGGGAATGGGCTTTTTCCAACTGGGGGCCGAGATGGCCATGACGCCCATCGGGGAGGGCATCGGCGTCCAGATCTCCAAGACCCGTAAGGTGCTGATGATCCTGCTTATGGGCTTTGTAATGGGGGCCATTATCACCATTTCCGAACCTGATCTGCAGGTTCTGGCCCAGCAGGTTCCTTCCGTTCCCAACCGGGTGCTGATCCTGACGGTAGCGGTGGGGGTGGGCATATTCCTGGCTCTGGCCATTCTGCGTATCAAGTTCCAGATCGACCTGTCCAAGCTGCTGATCGTTCTGTATCTGCTGCTGATAGGCGTGTCCTTCCTGGTGCCCAAAGAGTTTCTGGCGGTGGCCTTCGACTCCGGCGGCGTCACCACCGGGCCCATGACCGTGCCCTTTATCATGGCCATGGGTATCGGCCTTGCTTCCCGCCGAACGGACAGGAATTCCGCCAATGACAGTTTCGGCCTGGTGGCGCTGTCCAGTATTGGTCCCATCCTGGCGGTGTTGATTCTGGGATGCTTTTACCGGCCCACAGAGGCGGCTTATTCTCTGGGGGATGTGGCTGAGGTGGTTACCACCCGGGACGTGGTGAGGGTGTTCGGCGCCAGCATTCCGGCGTATGCCCGGGAGGTTTTGGTATCCCTGTTTCCCATTGTATTGGTATTTCTGATCTTTCAGTTGTTCACCCGCCGCTATCACAGGAGGCAGCTGAAGCGTATTGCCGTGGGTCTGGTCTACACCTATGCTGGCCTGGTGCTGTTTCTGTGCGGTGTCAATGTGGGCTTTGCCCCGGTGGGCTCTTTCCTGGGCCAGGAATTGGCGTCCCTGATGTTCAACTGGATCCTGATTCCCATTGGTATGCTGATCGGTTATTACATAGTGAAGGCGGAGCCTGCCATCCAGGTGCTGAACCATCAGGTGGAGAATGTCACCGACGGCGCAGTCTCCGTCAAGGCCATGAACCGCTGTATGTCTCTTGGAGTGGCCATCAGCGTGGGTCTTGCCATGATGCGGGTTCTGACCGGGCTTCCCATCCAGTGGATCATCCTGCCCGGCTACCTGATTGCGCTGGTACTGTCCCGATTTGTTCCAAAGATCTTCGTGGGTATTGCCTTTGACTCCGGCGGCGTGGCCAGTGGCCCCATGACTTCCACCTTTCTGCTTCCCCTGAGCATCGGCACCTGCCAGGCTCTGGGCGGCAATCTGATGACGGATGCCTTCGGGGTGGTGGCTCTGGTGGCTCTCACGCCCCTCATCGCTATCCAGATCATGGGGATCGTATATCAGGTCAAGACCAGTGACATGCAGAAGAAGGCGCTGCAAAATGCGGCATATCTGGATGACTGCGATGAGATTATAGATCTGGAGGTGTTCCATGGAGAATCATGACAAAAATATGCCTTTTCAGATGCTGGTGCTGATTATTAATCCCAGGCTGGCAGAAAAGGCCACAAAGATATTCCGCAAAAGCACTCTGCCCGTCCAGTACAGACTGAATGCCGAGGGAACGGCGTCCAGCGAGATTATGGATATGCTGGGCCTGGGCTGCATTGACAAGTGCATTCTCATGAGCGCCGTGCCCAGACAGCTGGGAGATGCCCTGCTGTCCCGGCTGCGGGTGGAACTGCGTCTGGGAACGGTGGACAGCGGCATCGCCTTTACCGTATCCCTTACGGGCCTGAATAAGCTGCTTATGCGAATGTTGGTGAACAGCGACCAGGAAGGAGCGGTCCATAATATAAGAAAGGGTGGAAACATTATGTCTGACACAAAATACGCTTTGATTGTGGCGGCGGTCAATATTGGCTTTAGCGGAGATGTGATGGATGCCGCCAGAGCCGCCGGGGCCAGCGGGGGTACGGTGATCCACAGCCGCTGGATTGGGAATGAGGAGGTGGCGGCCTCCTGGGGACTGAGCATGCAGGAAGAGAAAGAGATCGTGCTGATTCTGTCCGAGGCGGAGAAAAAGTCGGAGATCATGGGGGGCATCAGCGAAAAATGCGGTATGCGCAGCGAGGCCAAGGGCCTTGTAATGGCATTGCCCATTGATGCGGTAATGGGATTGTAAGGGAGGCTGGCGCTTTACCGTTTCTTCCCCGAAAAATGCAGGCAGTCCTCAGGGCATGCTTCTATGCACTTTCCACAGCGTATGCACTCCGGGGAACGGGAGATCTCCTGGACGGAAAGGGATACGGGGCAGGCCCTTTCACAGGCGCCGCAGGAGACGCAGCGCTCCTTTTCCCAGTGGACCTGCACCAGGCTGAACCGGTTAAACCACCCGTAGATGGCGCCCAGAGGGCACAGATACTGACAGAAAGGGCGGTAAACTTTCACGGAGAGAAGCAGGAGCAGCAACAGTATCCCCAGCTTCCAGAAGAACAATCCTCCCGCCTGGCTCCGGAGCAGTTCGTTGGTGGCAAGGAGGGGGAGCGCGCCCAACAATGTGCCGGAGGGGCAGATATATTTGCAGAAGGCAGGAACCTTTGCAAATCCCCCAAACAAAAACAGAGAACCCACACATACGAAGAGAAATAACGTAAGATACTTCCCATGCTTTAATATGTGGTGCAGGGGCAGCCTCTTTTTCTTGCGGAAAACAGGGATTTTGTATAGAAGGTCCTGTACCAGTCCGAAGGGGCACAGCCACCCGCAGATAAAGCGCCCCAACAGGCTGCCGGCCAGGAAGAAAAATCCCAGCATGGCGAAAGGGATCTGGAATCCCTTCTGGTTCAGCAGGGCCTGCAGCGCCCCTAAAGGGCAGGAGGCCACTGCGCCGGGACAGGAATAACAATTCAACCCCGGCACGCAGGCATATTTTAATTTCCCCCGGTAGATTTTTCCGCTCAGAAAGCCGAAAACATATCCATTGGTGAGAATGGTATAGATCAGTTGTACGGTCAGCCGTATTTTATTCGTTTTCAATTCTGTCAGCCTCCATCTTATCCGAGCCCGATACATTCCATACAGATCATCACGGCTTTTTTCCATATGACGGCAAACTGCCCCTGGATCATGCCGATGCCCAGGAACAGGATTCCCGCCAGCATGCCCCAAAGCCAGGCGGGCGGTTTTTTATTTTTCCAGAAGTCCATCGATGATCTCCTTCCATGCCGACTTGTCCATGGAGCCGATTACCGTGTCCAGAATCATGCCGTTTTCGTCTATAAAGAAGGTGGTGGGGACGGCTGTCACATCCGTGAGAAGCGCATCGTACAGGGACTTATTTAAGAGCAGATGAGGGTATGCGGCGCCTGTCTGTTCCACCAGGTCAGCTGCATAGTCCAGGGTTTTCTGATCCCCTCCCTCCATTACATCGCTGATGACTCCCACAAGCCGGAATTCCTCCGCCGCATATTCGCCAGCCAGCTCTCCCAGCCCCGGCATTTCCCGCAGACAGGGATTGCAGTAAGTGGCCCACACATTGACCATGGTCAGTTTTGTCTCTGAAAAGAGTTGAGAGGAGACGGTATTCCCCTCCAGGTCCTGAGCCTCAAAGGCAACCGGCGCAGATACATCCCCGCTTTCGGGAGACATGGAATCCTCCGTTTCCTGTCCGGGAACCCTGTCATCAATTCCCACCATGGACTTTCCTGCGCATCCGCTTAATAAGAGAAGGGATAGGGACAGCAGGGGGATACAGGCTTTATATTTTTTTCTCATGCATTTTTCCTCCATTAGAATAAAACTCAGTTCTCCTAAGACATAGTATATTATACACGGAGCAAAACAAAGGCACAACCGCTTTATTATTTTTTAATTTAAAAACACTATTAATAGTTGTTGCTTTTCCATTTAAGATGTGATATGATAACACAAATCCAATGGCTGCCGCGGGTTATCCCGGACATGGGCGGCATTGTGGGTGTGAGGAGAAAACAGAAATGTTCAATCAGGCAAACGGTTTGTTCGCATACAGGGACGACGATCGGTAGCGCTTGTAGCTGTGGAGACATAGGTACAGGCGCTGATTGTGTTGTACCTATGCGGAGCAGAATGGACAGAGCCTGAAAATGTATTTCAGACAGGAGACGGACCAGGGAGACCAGTACCGCATTGGTAAGAAATTACGGATGTGGGGCTGGTTTTTTTGTATGCAAAAGCAGCCGTGCTGTCTGGATGAGGCCGAAAGGAGGCGGTGTAAATGGGACCATGAGGAATCGACGGCTTGGTTAACGCTGATTAATAGGTTGAATTAAAAATGAATGGATCAGGAATTGATAATTGATTTGAGAAAAATTGAGAAAGGATGGCAGAAAGAGTATGAACAAAATCATGCAAAACAAAGGAACAGAACCCTTGATGGCAGACACCCCCATAACAGAAATCACAGAGGAAATTGCCCGGAATCCTGTCCGGGTATCAGGCTTCTCCCTGGAGGAGATCGGGCAGCAGGCGGGAAAGGAGATTCTGCTCCAGGGCAGTATCTATAAACTGAGGCGTATGAGCGGATTCGCCTTTGTGCTGCTACGTACAGGCAGGCATGTGATCCAATGTGTATACAGCCCGGAGTTCTCCCGTTTTGGGATGGAGGAACTGGTGGAGGAGGGCTGCGTCCGGGTCCGGGCGCTGGTGGCTCCGGAAGAGCGCTCCCGGCTGGGATGGGAACTGCGGCTGCTGGAACTGCAAGTGCTGTCTCTTCCGGCCCAGCCCATGCCCATTGTTATCAATCAGAAGAGAGTGGACACCTCCCTGGAGAATTTGCTGGATTATCGGATGCTGACCCTGCGCAATGAGAAGCAGCGGGCCATCTTCAAAATCCAGGAGGGGATTTGCCGGGGATTTCGCAGCTTCCTGGAGGAACAGCATTTTACTGAGATACATTCCCCCAAGATCGTGGAAGCGGGAGCGGAGGGAGGGGCCAATATTTTTTCCCTGGAATATTTCGGCAGGCAGGCTTACCTGGCCCAGAGTCCCCAGTTTTACAAGCAGATGATGGTGGGTGTCTTTGAGCGGGTTTATGAAGTGGGGCCTGTGTTCCGAGCGGAGAAGCACGATACCTCCCGGCATTTGAACGAGTATACGGGTGTGGATTTTGAGATGGGATACATCGACAGTTTCGAGGAGATCATGGAGATGGAGGAGGGGATGATCCAGGCGGCGCTTGCACATCTCCAGGAGACATGCGCCCCGGAACTGGAACTGCAGCAGGAGACATCCGCCAAAAAAGCAGGCATGCCGCAGATGCCCATGGGCCGCATCCCCCGGATCCGTTTCGGGGAGGCCAAGTCCCTGGTGGCGGAGCATTATCACCGTCCCATGGCGGAGAAGGAGGATTTTGAGCCCGAGGAGGAAAAGCTGCTGTGCCAATATGTGCGGGAACATTTTGGCAGCGACTATGTGTTTGTGACTCATTACCCTTCGGCAAAACGTCCTTTTTACGCCATGGATAATCCGGATAATCCTTCGGAGACACTAAGTTTTGACCTGCTCTTCCGGGGGGTGGAGATCACCACCGGGGGCCAGCGCATTCACGACTATCAGGAGCAGCTTGACAAACTGGTGCGGCGGGGCATGGATCCGGAAGCGTTTGCCGGCTATCTGCTGATGCACCGTCACGGTATGCCCCCCCACGGAGGCCTTGGCCTGGGGCTGGAGCGCTTTACCGCCCGGCTGCTGGATCGGGAGAATGTGCGGGAAGCGGCCCTCTTTCCCAGGGACGTCCACAGACTCACCCCCTGAAGCATTTTCCATATGCAGGCAGAAAAAACTGTGATACAATCAGTATACAAAAAGAAGGCATAATGGTGCGGAACCTGTAAGGATAAGCGAGGATAAAAGATGATTAAGATACTGATTGCAGAGGACGAAGAACCCATAGCCAACCTGATCCGCATGAACCTGACCCGCGCCGGATACAACTGTACCTGGGCCGCCGACGGGACAGAGGCGGCGGATCTGATGCAGCAGCGGCCTTTTGATCTGGCCCTGCTGGACATCATGCTGCCAGGCTGTAACGGTTACGAACTGTTACAGTACGCCCAGTCCATGGGGCTTCCCGTGATTTTTCTCACGGCGCTGGGCACCACGGAGAACAAGGTGAAGGGCCTTAAGATGGGGGCGGACGATTATTTGGCCAAGCCTTTTGCCATCCCGGAGCTGCTGGCCCGGGTGGAGACGGTGCTGCGTCGTTATCATAAGTCGGAGGGGGTTCTGAAGGTGTTTGACATCACCATCGACACCGCTTCCCGTCTGGTGCTGCGGGAGGGGGAACAGATTGCGCTGACGCTGAAAGAGTTTGACCTGCTTCTGTTGCTGGCCCGCAACCGCAATATTGCTCTCTACCGGGAGACAATCTATGAGTCGGTTTGGGGAGGCGAGTATGAGGGACAGAGTCGCACCATCGACCTGCATGTGCAGCGCCTGAAGAAGAAACTGGGCTGGAACGAGGAGATCACGGCGGTCTACAAAGTGGGCTATCGTCTGGAAGGCGAGACTTAGGCAGCCTGCTCTTTTGAATGAGGCATGGGGCAGAGATGAAATTTACGGGAAAACTTTTTATATGGATTATGGTGCTGGTTACGGCGGCATTCATCGCCTTTGGCATGTGGATGCTGAACTTCAGCTTCCGGCAGATGCTGGAACAGGAGCGGCAGCAGGCCAGCCAGGAGATCCGCATGTTCCAGTATTTTCTGGAAGTGGGTTACCAGTCCGGCGAGGAATACGGAGAAGTCTATGCCTTGCAGAAAGCCATCGAAAGTATGTCGATCAATGTGGACCGCACCAGAAGTAACTGTATTGTGCTGGATGGGGAAGGCGCCTGCTACAGCGGGCAGCACGAGCTGGGGCAGTTGTCGGCCATGGTGGATGTGGATCAGATGATCGCTTTCACAGACGGGGCGGAGGAAAATTATTATATCTGGCAGATCTGCAGGGGGAGCCATGGCTATGAACTGGTGAGTATGTGCGACAGCAGGATGGGAGAAAAGACATACTATCTACTGATCAGCCGTAACATTCAGGGGATTTATGATATCCGGGCGGATACCATCCGCCAGTACAGAGTGATGCTGCTGGTACTGTTGACGGTGGCGGCGGTCTGTGCCTGGGTGCTGGCCCGTTACCTGACTCAGCCCATCCGCAGACTGGGCTGGGTGGCCAAACGCATCGCGGCGGGGGATCTGTCCCGGCGCTCGGAGTATCACCGGTCTGACGAGGTAGGGGAACTGGCGGAAAGTTTTAATATCATGGCGGACCGTCTGGTGGAACAGATGCGGGAAAAGGAGCTGGAGGCCAAGCGCCAGGAGGATTTCACATCGGCGTTTGCCCATGAGTTAAAGACTCCGCTCACCTCCATCATCGGCTATGCCCAGATGCTGGATACCATGGAACTGGACCCGGAGGACCACCGAATGGCCAGCCACTATATTTTTGCCCAGGGAAAGCGCCTGGAACAACTTTCTCACAAGCTGTTGGAACTGGTAAGCATGGAAAAGCAGGACTTTGCGGTCAAACCCATCAAGGCCATGACACTGGGGGAAAACCTGTGGACCACCATGCAGCCCATCTGGGAAAAACGCCAGGTGCAGGGCAGCATCCGCATGGAACAGGCTACTCTGTGGGGGGATAGCGATCTGCTGTTGTCCCTGTTGTACAATCTGCTGGACAATGCCACCAAAGCGGTGGGGGAAAAGGGACAGATCAATCTGGAGGGCCGCCGTATCCGCAACAGAAAGAGAGGGGAATCCTCGGAGGGATTTGACGATAAAGGCTGGGCCGGCCCAAAGGGCGCGTCGGCATCTGCAGACGCGCCGATGGAGGGAGACGGGGTGGAGCCTCCCCCGGAGGGCCGGAGGAAGGGCCGGCCCGAACGGAAGGCACAGACAGACAAGGCCCTCAGACAGGCAAAATGGTATGGCATCCGCATCCGGGACAACGGGCGGGGAATTCCCCAGGAGGAGATTGCCCGGATCACGGAGCCGTTCTATATGGTGGACAAGTCCCGTTCCCGCAAGGAGGGAGGGGCGGGCCTGGGTATGTCCCTGTGCCAGAGGATTCTGCAGCTTCATGGTGGAAGCTGGAAGATGAAAAGCACTTTGGGGGAGGGCACGGAGATCTGGATCCGGCTGCCGCTGAGTGATCCGGGCCTGCATGAAAAAACAGAAGGAGAGAGATAGGAAACATGAAGCGGAACTGGGGGGAATTTCTGGGAATAGGACTGGCGGCGGCACTGGTGGCAGCGGCGCTTTATTTTCCCAGGGGATGGTTTGCCCTGCAGGATGCCGCGTCCCAGGGCCGTATTCAGGAGGAATCCCTGGCTCCTTTGATGGTAGCCCAGCTGGACCGCAGCTATGAGAGCGATATCTATGAGCGGATGCGCGCCTTTATGGAAGCGTATGTCCTTGGGGACGTGAACTGCAGCGCCAAGGCGGTTGATCCGGAAAGCGAATCCCTGTGGGAGAATATGGGAGACGCAGAGAACTGCCTGCTGATGGTGGCGCTTAGGGATCAAATATATATGACGTCCCCGGTGTGGTACGGATGGGAATCCACTATAGAAAGCTGTACCCAATATGTCCTGATGCGCAAGTCCGATGGCCAGATTCTGCTGGTGGCCAACGACATTCTCCTGGATAAGGGCAATGGGCATCATATGGAATTGCTGTTGGACGGTGTGGACGGCACGGTGTACTATCTGGAGAGCGAGGAGGACAGTACTCCTCCCCGGCTGTGGAAATGGCTTGACGACAGGGCCAGGGACTGGTGGTGGGTGTTGAATGAGTCCTATCACACGGAGGAGATAAAACTCCTGAGCGAATCATATGGGGAGGTGACCGAGACCAATTCGGCAGGTATCATAGTGGACGTCACGGGCACAGTATATGATACTCTTAATGGACAATCACTGAATTTGTATGAGGACGTAAAAAAGGAATTTGTGGCCAACGGCGCCACGCAGATTTTTAGATATGTGGACCCCGAGCTTTGGGTGTCTGTGGAGGACAATAAAGAAATTTATTGTTGCCTTTTATCCTTCAGCGAATTTTCGGACAGCTGGACCATGGAGATCGAATCTCCGGAGAGCGGAGATTACCGATACCGTATCAGACTGGGCCTGCCCGGGATCATCAAGTCCATTCCCGAGATGGCAGGGCGGATCAGCCTGGCGGAGTATGGACAGGCTTATGAAGCGGAGGATTCCGGGAAAGAGATCCCGTGACGGCCGTTAAGTTGACACGCCATTGTATATTTGCTATCATGAAGATGGACTGCAGGCGGCGGAACCGTGGCTTTTGCAGGGGGAATGCATAATCGAGGCGCAGGCAAAAGATGGGTTGGGGAGATATACCATGCAGAGAATCGTGGTGGTGGATGACGCGGAGATAAACCGCGAACTTTTACGCAATATATTGAAGGACAGTTATGTGATAGACATGGCCCGGGACGGCGAGGAGGCGCTGCAGAAGCTGCACCGGCATGAAAACGATGCGGCGGCGCTGCTGCTGGACTTGCATATGCCCAGGATGGACGGCTTTTCCGTCATAGCCCAAATGAAAAAGGACGGCCTGCAGAGCAAAATTCCGGTGCTGGTGATCAGCGGGGAGAGATCCGTGGAGATCGAGGATAAGTGCTTTAGAATGGGGGTTTCGGATTTTATCCGTAAGCCCTTTGATCCGTCCATTGTCAGAAACCGGGTGAAAAACGCAGTGGAACTCTTCGCCTGTAAAAACCAGCTGGAACAGAAGGTGGAGGAACAGAACGAGACGCTGAAGAAGCAGTACCAGATTATCCAGATGCAGGCGGAGGAACTGAAGCAGGCCAAGCCGTTTAACAAGCTGATGATGCAATACCGATGCGCCATTATGGAGGTGGAGACCAAGCTGAAGGTGCTGAACAATGAGTTTGCCCAGACCTACAACAGAAATCCTTTTGAATCCATCCAGAGCAGGCTGAAAACGCCGGAGAGCATCTATGACAAGCTGCGCCGGAAGGGATACCCCATCACGGTCAAAAATGTTGAAAAATACCTGAGCGATGTGGCGGGCGTCAGGGTAATCTGCTCTTTCCCGGATGACATATACCGTCTGGCGGAATTGTTTGCCCGCCAGGATGATATCATTCTGCTGAAGGAGAAGGACTATATTAAGAATCCCAAGGACAATGGTTATCGCAGCCTGCACCTGATTCTGAACATACCTGTTTTCCTTTCCAAGGGGAAAAAATATATGAAGGTGGAGGTGCAGTTCCGAACCATTGCCATGGATTTCTGGGCCAGCCTGGAGCACAAGCTGAAGTACAAGAAGGATATGGAAAATGCGGAGGAGATCGTGTCCCGCCTGAAAGCCTGCGCCGAGTCCATCGAGGCTTTGGACTACCAGATGCAGGAGATCAGGGACAAAATTGATATGTCTGAGCAATGAAGTGTGGAGAATCCGGGGCGGACGGATACGGAAGGCTGAATGGGAAAGGGAGAAACAGGATGATCATCGACACACATGCACATTATGACGACAAGGCATTTGATGGGGACCGGGAGGAGGTGCTGGCCGATCTGGCCGCCCATGGCGTCCGGCGGGTGATCAACAGCGGATCCGACCTGGGGGGATGCCGTCGGACTCTGGAACTGATGGAACAGTATCCCTTTGTGTATGGCTCTCTGGGGATTCATCCCTGCGACACCGCAGAACTGGGGGAGGGGGACATGGATTGGCTGGCAGCCCGAAGCCGCCTGGAAAAGTGTGTGGCTGTGGGTGAGATCGGTCTGGATTATTATTGGGTGGAGCAGGAGCACCAGCGGGAGATGCAGAAAAAGTGGTTTGCGCGTCAGCTGCGGCTGGCCCAGGAGGTGGGTCTGCCGGTGGTCATCCACTCCCGCGACGCGGCGCGGGATACCATAGATTTGATGCGCGCCGAACATGCGGATCGCAGCGGGGGCGTGATCCATTGCTATTCCTACAGCAGGGAGCTGGCACGTGATTTTTTGGACATGGGCTTTTACTTTGGAATCGGGGGCGTGGTGACATTTAAAAACGGAAGGAAACTGAAGGAGACGGTGGAGTACCTTCCTCTGGACAGGATCCTGTTGGAGACGGACAGTCCCTATTTAAGTCCCGTACCCAACCGGGGCCATCGCAACGATTCCCGTAACCTTCCCTATGTGGTGGCTCAGATTGCGCAGATTAAGGGGATCACGGAGGAAGAGACGGAGCGGATCACCACGGAAAACGCGCTGCGCCTGTATCCCAGGCTGCGGGTGTGAAACAATGGGCATATCGGCAAGGGGCTTGAAAGCCTTAGACAGATGCGGACTTTGGAACTCTCTGAAGTCCGTTTTGGTATAAAAAGGGCGTGAAATTTTTCTGGATGAAGCGGATGCTGCGTCAG
>JAAWKU010000003.1 GCA_022797535.1 Lachnospiraceae bacterium
ATCATGGCCGCACAGCAGGCCCTGACAGCTTATCAGGAACAGGAGGACAGCCAGGAGGATCTGACCAGGATTCCCATGCTGGCCAGAGAGGATATCGGCAGGGAGGCCAGGAAGCTGGTCAATGAAGAGGCCCGCATCGGGGACATCCCGGCGCTGCGCCACAACCTGTACACCAACGGCATTGCTTATATCCGCATGGTCTTTTCCCTGGACGGGGTGCCGGAGCGCCTGTATCCCTATGTGGGTGTGCTGAATGCCTGTCTGGGACTGCTGAATACGGAGCATTACAGCTACGGTCAGCTGTCCAATGAAATTGATCTGAATACCGGCGGCATCGGCACCGCCAACAATATATATGGTAATGTGGAGAATACAGATGTGTTCAAGGCCACTCTGGACCTGAAGGTAAAGGTGCTGTACGGTAATATTCATAAGGCCATGGAACTGTTGCGGGAGATCGCCATGACCTCTGATTTCAGGGATGAAAAGCGGTTGCTGGAGATCGTGTCCGAAGGGCAGTCCCAGATGCAGTCTCAGATGGCGTCCAGGGGAGACCGCACGGCGTTAAACCACGCCCTGGCCTATGGCAGCGTGTCCGGCGCCGTCAGCGAGACTGTATCCGGTATCCCTTATTTCCGCCTGCTGACCCGGATCCAGTCTCACTTTGAGGAGGAGAAGGGGGTGTTGATGCAGGCGCTGGAGGAATTGGCAGCCGTCATTTTCCGCAAGGAGAATCTGCTGGTGGATTATGTGGGCACCCAGGAGGGCTGGGAAAAGTTGGAAGGGGAGGCCTCCTGGTTTGCGGGGAAGCTGCATGAAGATCCGGTGGAGACCGGCAGTTACCATCCTGTTCCCCAGAGGAAGCAGGAAGGTTTCATGACCGCCGGGCAGGTATTGTATGTGTGCCGGGCAGGCAATTTCAAAAAGAAGGGACTGCCTTACAAGGGGACGCTGCGTTTTCTGCAGATGATGATGAGGTATGATTATTTGTGGGTCAACCTTCGGGTCAAGGGAGGGGCTTACGGCTGTAACTGCAGCTTTGGAAGATCCGGTGAGAGCGGCTTTACTTCCTACCGGGATCCCAATCTGAAGAATACGGTGGAGGTTTATGAAAAGGCGGCGGAGACAGTGGAGAAGTTCACTGCTGATGAACGTGTCATGACACAGTATATCATCGGCGCTGTCAGCGAGATGGACACTCCCATGAACCCGGCTGCCTGTGGTCTGTTCTCCCTGAGCGCGTATCTCTGCGGCATCAGCCAGGAGATGCTGGATCAGGAGCGAGCCCAGCTTTTGGAGGCTACCCAGGAGGATATCCGGGAATTGGCCGCTTATATCCGGGCATTCATGCAGGACGACTTCTTGTGCGTGGTGGGCAACGCCCAGAAGATTCGGGAAGAGAAAGAATTATTCCTGGCCACGGAGACCTTGTTCTGAGTTACTGCAGAGGAGGGAAGGGGGCATATAATGAAAACAACAAAGTGGGTAAGGGGGCTGTTTGTCTTGCTTCTGGCGCTGGCGTTGACGGCCTGCGGCGGCGTTGCCGCCGACAGTGCGTCGCCCCAGGCTGAGGCTTGGAATTCCGGTTCCGGCACAGGGAGCATGTTCCAGGAGTCTGCAATGGATTCCCTGGGCATGGATTCGGGCTATCCCAACATGGAGGAGGGCAGGTATGACGCCGGCGAAGGCCCTTCGCCAGAGCAGCAGGCTGCCAGGCAGGACAGCAGCCGCAAGCTGATCCGCACGGTGAATCTGTCCGTGGAGACCCGGGAGTTTGACGCGGTCATGGATACCTTGGAGCAGAGGGTCGCGGAACTGGGAGGCTATATTGAGCGCATGGAAACCTACAACGGCAGCGTCTACAGCAGCTACCGTTCCAGCCGCAGCGCCAACATGACTGCCCGGATTCCGGCAGCACAGCTAAACGGTTTTTTGAATGAAGTGTCCGAGATCAGCAATGTGACCAGACGCTCGGAGAATGTGCAGGACGTGACGCTGGAATATGTGGACATGGCAAGTCATAAAAAGACTTTGCAGGCGGAGCATGACCGGCTGCTGGAGCTGATGGAGCAGGCGGAGAGCATAGAGGATATTATTACCATCGAGGAGCGCCTGTCCAACGTACGGTATCAGATCGAGAGCATGGAGGCTCAGCTTCGGACTTATGACAACAAGGTGGACTACAGCACCGTATATCTGGATGTGAGCGAGGTGCAGGAACTGACGCCGGTGCATGAGGAGACCCTGTGGGAGAGGATCAGCGGCGGTTTCATGGAGGACCTGAAAGGAATCGGCAACGGCGCGCTGGAGATCCTGGTCTGGCTGCTGGTACATATTCCAACTCTGGCGCTGTGGGCCCTGGCGGTCACCCTGTTTATTCTATGGATCAGATGGTATATGAAGCGCAGCCGGAGGAAGGCTGAGAAGAGATTGCAGGCAGCGGCAGGGAACACCGCCCCGGGAAACGGAGATACGGATGGAAAAGAATGAAATATCTACGGGTGGTAACCCGGCGTACAAGTCAGGCTTTGTGACATTGATCGGCCGCCCCAACGTGGGGAAATCCACCCTGATGAACAGACTCATCGGTCAGAAGATCGCCATAACCAGCGATAAGCCCCAGACCACCCGCAATCGGATTCAGACAGTGTACACTTCGGAGGAGGGGCAGATTGTGTTTGTGGATACTCCCGGCATTCACAAGGCCAAGAACAAGCTGGGAGACTATATGGTAAACGTGGCGGAGCGTACTCTGTCCGAGGTGGACGTGATCCTGTGGCTGGTGGAGCCCAGCAATTTCATCGGGGCGGGGGAGCGCCATATTATGGATCAACTGCAAAAGACCCGGACTCCCGTGATTCTGGTGATCAACAAGGCAGACACTGTGAAAAGGGAAGAGATCCTGCCCTATATAGACCATTACCGGAAACAGATGGATTTTCAGGAGATTGTGCCGGTGTCGGCTCTGAAGGGGGACAACACGGACACGCTGGTGTCCTGTATCATGAAGTACCTTCCCTATGGTCCGGCATTTTATGACGAGGATACCGTCACTGACCAGCCCATGCGGCAGATTGTGGCGGAACTGATCCGGG
This sequence comes from Lachnospiraceae bacterium, assembly GCA_022797535.1. Classification (GTDB taxonomy): domain Bacteria; phylum Bacillota; class Clostridia; order Lachnospirales; family Lachnospiraceae; genus Acetatifactor. The sequence goes on from JAAWKU010000003.1 coordinate 3,096, forward strand.
AGAAAGCCCTGCGGCTGCTGGAGGAGGAGATTCCCCACGGCATCGCAGTCAGCATCGAAAGGATGCAGTACCGCAGGAATCTCTGCGATATTGAGGCCACCATCGTGTGCGAGCGGGATTCCCACAAGGGTATCATTATCGGCAAGGGGGGCAGTATGTTAAAACGGATCGGGTCGGCGGCCAGGCCGGACATCGAGGATCTGCTGGAGCGGCATGTGAATCTACAGCTCTGGGTCAAGGTAAAGAAGGACTGGCGGGACAGCGATTTTCTGATGAAAAATTTTGGCTATAACCCCAGAGATATCCAGTAGCGTTTATGGTTCATGATCTCTCACCGGCGCATAGAAAAATCAAAAATGCAGACCCTATTTACGCAGCGATAGATACGGCGTCGCAAGATACTGGATATGGGGGAAGAGTTGATGCGAGAGACGGCAGAGAGCAGCAGAGCAGGGTACTGGCAGAAGTTTGAGAACACCGGGAGGGTGGAGGATTATCTGCGGTATTCCTGGGGTGGGGGAACGCAGGAAGCGATGGCGGGAAGCGGAAAGTCAGGAGCAGATCCACATGCAGGATTTTATCATAGTGACAGGAATGGTACTGAAACAGACGCCTATCGGTGAATATGATAGGCGTATCTGTTTGCTCACAAAGGAAAGAGGAAAGATCGCAGCGTTCGTGAAGGGTTCCCGCAAGCCGGGAAATCGCTTAAGCAGCGCTGCCAACCCTTTTTCCTTTGGCGCATTTAAGCTGTATGAGGGAAAGACCTCCTACAATGTGGCGGACGTGGAGATTCAGAATTATTTTGAACCCCTTCGAAGGGACTACATAGGCGCTTACTACGGTATGTATTTTGCGGAGCTGGCAGATTATTATACCCGGGAGAACAACGATGAGAGGCAGATGCTGAAACTTCTTTACCAGTCCCTGCGGGCCCTGTGCGCTCCTTCCATCCCCAACGAACTGGTGCGGTGTATCTATGAGATCAAGAGTATCGCCGTCAACGGGGAGTTCCCCGGCGTGCGGCAGGACAGGGAACTGGAAGCGTCCACGGTTTACACCCTGGAGTACATCGTTTCCAGCAGTGTGGAGAAACTTTATACCTTCACGGTGACGCCCCGTGTACTGGCGCAGCTTCAGGAGGAGGCTCGGTGGTACTGTGGAAAAATTATCTCCCATGATTTCAAAAGTCTGGAAATTCTGGAAAGTCTCTGTTGAAAAACGGGGACAAGTCGGCTATAATATAAAAGATACTTTATCGGATTGTGTGAAAGGATCGGGCTTATATGAGGAGCAGAAAAAGAGGGATTGCGGCGCTGGCGGCAGCGGGAATATGCATGCTGGCCCTGGCGGGATGCAGCGAGACGCCGGCGCAGGAGCCCGTCAGTACCTCCACGGTAGTGCTGGCGGCGGACGGCAGCTTCACCCGATGCCAGGTGGAGGCGTTTGACGGGGAGGATTACCTGCTGGACGAGTTGGAAAGCATGATCCGCCAGGAAGTGGAGGACTATCTGAGCGGAGGGGCCGGAGACGGCGGCGCTGTGGCTGTGGAGCAGGTGAGCGCCCTGGAGGGAAGCAGGGATCAGGCCATGGTGGCGCTGCGCTTTGCCGACAGCCGGGTATATGAGGATTACCGGGCACAGGTGGATCAGCAGCCCTGCAGGCTGTTCTACGGAACGGTGCAGGAAGCCCTGGCGGAAGGCTATGATCTGGCGGGAGCGCTGCAGGATATGAAGAAGGGAACGCCCCTCACCCCAGAGCAGCTTGCCAAGATCGGTGACAAGTTCGTGTTGGTGTTTGAGGAAGCCCTGCAGATTCGGTGCCCATCCAAGGTGTTGTATATCAGCGGCAATGTGAAACTCACCGAGGCAGGGTATGTGGACGGCACAGAGGGAGAAGGTCTGAAATACGTGGTGATAAAATAGAATAAAGCAAGGGAATATGCGGAATTTAAAGCAGGAGGAGAGTACTTATGGAAAAGACGATGGAAAAGATTGTGGCGCTGGCAAAATCAAGGGGCTTTGTATATCCGGGCTCGGAGATCTACGGCGGCCTGGCCAATACCTGGGACTACGGCAATCTGGGCGTGGAACTCAAAAACAATGTGAAGAGGGCATGGTGGCAGAAGTTTGTGCAGGAGAATCCTTACAATGTGGGCGTGGACTGTGCCATTCTGATGAACCCCAGGACCTGGGAGGCCAGCGGACATTTGGGCGGCTTTTCCGATCCCCTTATGGACTGCCGGGAATGCCATGAGCGTTTCCGCGCGGATAAGCTGATCGAGGACTTCTGTGAGGAGAAGGGTATCGCCCTGGAGGAGAGCGTGGATGCCTGGAGCCAGGAGCAGATGAAGAGCTTTGTGGAGGAACATCAGATTCCCTGCCCCGGCTGCGGCAAACATAATTTTACGGATATCCGCCAGTTTAACCTGATGTTCAAGACCTTCCAGGGCGTGACCGAGGATGCCAAGAATACGGTGTATCTGCGGCCTGAAACTGCCCAGGGCATCTTTGTGAACTTCAAGAATGTGCAGAGAACTTCCAGAAAGAAGATTCCCTTCGGTATCGGTCAGATCGGCAAGGCGTTCCGAAACGAAATCACCCCGGGTAATTTCACCTTCCGTACCAGAGAGTTTGAGCAGATGGAACTGGAGTTTTTCTGTGAGCCCGGCACGGATCTGGAGTGGTTCCAGTACTGGAGAGGCTTCTGCCGCGACTGGCTGCAGTCTCTGGGTATCAAGGAGGAGGAGATGCGGCTGCGTGATCACAGCCCGGAGGAACTGTGCTTCTACAGCAAGGGCACTACGGATATCGAGTTTCTGTTCCCCTTTGGCTGGGGCGAACTCTGGGGGATAGCGGACAGGACGGATTATGACCTGACCCAGCATCAGAACACCTCCGGCGAGGATATGTCCTATTTTGATGATGAGAAGAAAGAGAAATATGTGCCCTATGTGGTGGAACCTTCTCTGGGCGCGGACCGGGTGGTGCTTGCTTTCCTGTGTTCGGCCTATGATGAGGAGGATCTGGGGGACGGGGACATGCGCACGGTACTGCGTTTCCATCCTGCCCTGGCGCCCGTGAAAATCGGTGTGCTGCCTCTTTCCAAGAAGCTGGCGGAGGGTGCGGAGAAGATATATGGACAGCTGTCCAGGCGGTATAACTGTGAGTATGACGACAGAGGCAACATCGGCAAGCGTTACCGCCGTCAGGATGAGATCGGCACACCTTTCTGTGTGACCTATGATTTTGACTCAGAGACGGACAACTGCGTGACCGTTCGTTTCCGCGATTCCATGGAGCAGGAAAGGGTGCCCATCGCGGAGTTGGACGCCTACTTTGCGGATAAGTTTATGTTTTAGGATAAAAGGATAGGGCTGCTCCGGGGACAGGTATCGTCTGATTCAGGCGATACCTCGCCCTGTGGCGGCCTGTTTTGATACGGAACCAAACCCCTGAAGGTGGATGTGGTACTGAAATAGAGGTGTATGGAGTTATGGAGAAGGCAGAAATTTTCAGCGTATTGGGAATCGGAGAAAACTGTGGGGAGAAGGAGATCAGGGAAGCGTACCGGGAAAGACTGGCGGTGACCAATCCCGAGGACAACCCGGAGGGATTCAAGCGCCTGCGTCAGGCTTACGAGGAGGCCCTTGCTTTGGCAAGACAACCCCAGGAGGAACAGGAGAAGCAGGAGGATACCACGGAGACCGGCTTGTGGGTGGCTCAGGCTGCCAGGCTCTACGGCACTCTGGAGGGCAGACAGAATCTGGAGGCATGGCGGGAACTGTTTTCTCAGGAGATTTACCAGTCCCTGGATGGGGAGGCGGAGTGTCAGGAAAAACTGCTGGTTTTTTTGATGCAGCATTATAAACTGCCCACCGGGATTTGGAATCTGTTGGAGGAAAAGCTGGAGATCTGTAAGAACCAGACCCGCCTGAAGGAAATGTTTCCGGCGGATTTCATCGACTATCTGGTGAGCCGGGTGACCCGGGGGGAGGATGTGGAATTTTCCCAGTTTGAGGGGCCTCAGGACGGGGATTACGACTCCTTCCTGCAGTGCTATGACAACTGCTGGGGGGCGCTGCAGGAGAAAAAGCTGGAGTACGCGGCCCAGCTTTTGGAGGAGAGCGGACGTATGGGGATCTGGCATCCCTGCATGGAAGTGTGCCGGGCCCGCTATTACCAGGCCAACGGCCGGCAGGAAGAGGCCGTGAACTGCATGAGGGAATTGCAGCGAAAGTTTCCAGGGGATGAATTGATAGAGTTTAACCTGGCCCAGCTGCTGTGGGAACAGGGGCAGACGGAGGAGGCTGCCCGGTGTTTCCAGGGGATCAAGGAACGGAATGACAAGCATTATACCGCCAATCTGCGTCTCTCCCAGTGGTACCATGACCGGGGGGAGGACCAGAAGGCCAAGAAGTGTGCGGAAGAAGTGCTGTCCTCCGGTTATGACGATAATTTTCACCAGCTGCTGAAGGAGATCAACGCCGGACTGGAGAAGGAGCTGGAGAGAAACGTAAGTCTCTACGACAGCCCGGGAGACGTGCTGGAATTGGGCTGGTGCTATCTGCAGGACGAAAGGTTTTCCCGGGGAATCCGCCTGGTGAAGGAGATAGAGGACCGGGTTCCCGAGGGGCGTCTGGAGGAGTACCTGGGTCTGATGACCAAACTTTACCGGGAAGCGGCGGAATATGAGAAATCCATCGGCTACGCCAAGCGGTGGCGGCAGGCGTTAGAGAAGAGAATTCCCACGGTGGAGGGAGAAGCGCTGGAGAAGGACCAGGACCGGCTGCGCCAGTCCCATGCCATCTGCATGCAGTGCTACCGCGCGCTGGGGTATCTGGATAAGTCTTATTACGAAAAGGCGCTGGAGGAGGCAGACGCCATGGAGGCAGTCAATCCCCATGATATAGGGGTGCTGATGGAGCGCGCTCAGACCTATCTGGATATGGAGGAGTATGAGAAATGTCTGGACCTGGTTAAACGCCTGGTGCAGGAGTACAGAGTTTACGCGGCCCTGGCTACGGCACTGGAGGCCTGCCGCAGACAGTGGGACGCCTCCGGCGTGATACAGACGGGACGTCAGCTGATCCAGTTCTTTCCCGACTATGCCAGACCCTATGTGGATATGGCCAAGGTATATCTGGATCTGGACTACACCAGGGAATTGGAAGAACTGCTGGCGGAGGCCAGGGAAAAAGGCATTGAGAGTCCGTATCTGGAGGCTTATGCCTACCAGAAAGACCATAAGGTCAGCACTGAACTGATGCAGAAAAAGGTGGAAAAATTCAGGAGTATCTTTCTGGAGCACGTGGAAAACGGGGATCTCTCCTTCTATGAGCCGGGGCTGACGCAGCTTACAGAATACCTCTACCATGCGCCGGGGGCCTATCTGCTGGTGGAGAGGGGAATCTTTCACAAGGCAGCCCACCACTATAAGGAGGCGGTGGCGGACTATGAACAGGTGCTGGCTTATGTGCCCCAGCAGATCTACGCCCTGAACGGTATGAGCCAGGTGTATAAGCATCAGGGGGACTATGAACAGGCCATCATCTGCCTGCGCAAGGCCATGCTGTTTGATACAGATGAGGATCTGCAGCCCGGCGCATCCATGGATATGGCCGATTTGTACCTGCGTGTGGCAGATTACGAAAAAGCCCTGGAATACCTGGAACAGTATGTGAAGTACACAGAGAGCAGAAAACTGAATACCAGTGTCTACAGGCTGGGCAAGATCGCCACGGGATATGTCCGCAACGGCAGATACGATATGGCGGTAAAGATATTTGAGAGCGCTTACGCCAAAGATCCCATGGGATTGTTTGAAAAGCTGGCGGATCTGTATCAGGTGACAGGGCAGCCCCAGGAGGCCAGAAATGTACTGAAGCAGTGGGCTGCCAAGCTGAATCTTGAAGAGGGCGCTCTGGGAAAGCTGCTTGGCAGGAAAAAGGGCAACGCCGGATACAGCGATTATTATGTGAGCCTGGGCTGGACGGAACTGATCTTCGGGGATAAGGCCAAGGCAACGAAAGCCTTTGTCAATGCGCTGGACTATCAGCCGGACTTGAGCATGGCGGAAGGAACCCTGTGCGACGCCGTGTTTGCCTTTACCCTGTGCGGGGAGGAAAAACTGGGGAAAAAGTATGGCGAAAAGCTGAAAGACTGGCTGCGGCAGGAACAGTTTGCCCGGAAAAACGAGTATTATGAGCAGGAAAAAGGACATCTGCAGCTGGAGTTCCTGGCTGCCTATTATACGGAGCCGGAGGAGAAACTGCAGGAACTGCTGGATCGGGAGGACAAATGTGAATGCTGCAACTTCTGTACATATGCCATCTGCAAGGAGATGGAGGGTGTGCGGCTTCTGCTGATGCTTCGCAGAGGGCAGACCAAGGAGGCCCGGGAGCGCTTATCCCGCAATCTGGAGATCCAGCCTCAGGACGAATATATGCTGGCCATAAAGCATGTGCGCTTTGAGGAGTAGCATGGCATATATGCCTGGAGCACTGCTGTCCGAACGGACGCAGAAGGGACAGCCGGGCAGTGCCGGGAGTGCGCGCGGGAAGGGCATGTGCGGAACTAAACATAGAAAGAGGAAATATATGATAGTAGGAATTGATTTGGGAACAACTAACAGCCTGGTGGCATATTTTTCGGAGGAAGGCCCGAAGATCATCCCCAATCGACTGGGCAGGAACCTGACCCCCTCGGTGGTCAGCGTGGACGAGGAAGGTAATGTTTATGTGGGGGAGACCGCCCGGGAACGCATGAGCCTGTACCCGGATACGGTGGCCGGCGCTTTTAAGCGCAGCATGGGCACGGAGAGGCAGTATAACTTAAGCGGTCATATGTACAGACCGGAGGAGCTTTCCAGCTTTGTGCTGCGCTCCCTGAAGGAGGATGCGGAGACCTATCTGGGGGAGGAGGTTACGGAGGCGGTGATCAGCGTTCCCGCGTACTTTGACGACAAGCGCCGGAAAGCCACCAAGCGGGCCGGGGAACTGGCAGGGCTGAAGGTGGAACGCATGATTTCGGAACCCACGGCGGCGGCGGTGGCCTATGGCCTGTATGACAAGACCCGGGATACCAAATTCCTGGTATTTGATCTGGGGGGAGGCACTTTTGACGTGTCCATATTGGAATTGTATCACAATATCCTGGAGGTTCGCGCCGTGGCAGGGGACAATTATCTGGGCGGCGAAGATTTCACGGAGGTGATGAGCAAGCTGTTTATGCAAAAGCAGAAGCTGGCCATGAGCAGTCTGTCCGAGAAGGAACAGGTGCGTCTGTATAAGCAGGCGGAGAAGGCAAAATGCGCCGTCAGCGGCAGCGACCGCATTGTCATGAAATGCCTGATTGATGAGAAGGAACTGGAGACAGAGATCAAATATAAGGAATATGAGGACGCCTGCGAGGAACTTTTGAACAAGATCCGGGAGCCGGTGAAAAAGAGCCTGTCTGACGCAGGCCTGAAGCTGGGGGATATCGACGAGATCCTGTTGATCGGCGGCGCCACCAGACTGTCCGTGATCAGGGATTTCCTGATCCGGCTGTTCCGTAAATTCCCGGACACCAATATGAACCCGGACGAAGCAGTGGCGCTGGGAGCCGCGGTGCATGCCGCCATGAAGGAGCGCCGGGAAGAGGTGAAGGAAGTCATTCTGACAGACGTGTGCTCCTTTACCCTGGGCACGGAAGTGGTGGTGGAGTACGAGGAGGGGAAATTTGAGGACGGGCGTTTCTGCCCCATCATTGAGCGCAATACTGTGATCCCTGCCAGCCACACGGAGCGTATGTACACCGTCCGGGACAATCAGGATAAGGTACGGGTCCGGGTACTTCAGGGGGAGAGCCGTTTTGCCCGGAACAATCTGTATCTGGGGGAGATGACCATCGACCTGCCCAAGGCCCCCAGGGGACAGGAGTCCGTGGACGTGACCTACACTTATGACATCAACTCCCTGTTGGAGGTGGAGGTGAAAGTGGTGTCCACGGGCCTGAGCCAGAAAATGATCATCAAGGGAGTGGATAACACCATGACGGACGAGGAGATCGCCCGGCGCATGGAGGAACTGGCCTACCTGAAGATCCAGCCCAGAGATCAGGAGGAGAACCGCCTGGTGCTTTTGCGGGCGGAGCGCATGTACGAGGAATCCCTGGGCGACAAGCGCAGGAATCTGGATCATTATATCAACCGCTTTGAGGCAGCCCTGAAAGCAGGCGATCACCAGGAGATTGCGGATACCCGCCGGGAACTGTCGGATTTCCTGGATGAGGACGAGGATCTGTAGGAGATGCAGGGCCGAAGGCAAACTGAGCGGAAGGCAGACAGAGCCGAAGGCCGGCAGAAATAAGGTTGACAAGTCCCGGGATTATATCTATAATAACGTAGATTATGAATCTTTTGAAGATACAGAGATAATAGAAGAGTTTGGAGGAAAACATCATGAAGGCATATGGTGTAAATGAGTTACGTAGAATTTATCTCGACTTTTTTGAGAGCAAAGAGCATCTGAAAATGAAGAGTTTTTCTCTGGTGCCGCCCCACACGGACAAGAGTCTGCTGCTGATCGGCGCTGGCATGGCCCCGTTAAAGCCTTACTTCACGGGCCAGGAGATCCCCCCCAGCAGGCGCGTGACCACCTGCCAGAAGTGCATGCGTACCACCGATATTGAGTATGTGGGCAAAACGGCCCGCCATCTGACGTTCTTTGAGATGCTGGGCAACTTTTCCTTCGGGGATTACTTCAAACATGAAGCCATCGCCTGGAGCTGGGAATTCCTTACAAAGACCATCGGTATGGATCCCGACAGGCTCTATCCTTCCATTTACGGGGAGGACGAGGAGGCTTTCGAGATCTGGACCAGGGAGATCGGCGTTCCGGCGGAAAAGATCACCCGCTTTTACCGGGACGAGAACGGCGACTGTGATAACTTCTGGGAGCACGGCGCAGGCCCCTGCGGTCCCTGCTCGGAGATCTATTACGACCGGGGAGAGAAGTACGGCTGCGGCAGGCCTGACTGCAAAGTGGGCTGCGACTGCGACCGTTTTATGGAAGTTTGGAACAATGTATTCACTCAGTTTGAGAGCGATGGAAAGGGCCATTATCAGGAACTTTCCCAGAAAAATATTGACACCGGCATGGGCCTGGAGCGCCTGGCCGTGGTGGTGCAGGATGTGGACTCCGTTTTTGACATAGACACCATGAAAGCCATTCGGGACCGAATCTGCCAGATCGCCGGGGTCACTTACCAGACGGAGGAGGCTGTGGATGTGTCCGTGCGGCTGATCACCGACCATATCCGTTCCGCAACTTTCATGATCAGCGACGGCATCCTGCCCTCCAACGAAGGCCGGGGCTATGTGCTGCGCCGTCTGATCCGCCGGGCGGCCCGCCACGGCAGACTGCTGGGGGTCTCCGGCAAGTTCCTGGCGGATCTGAGCCGGACAGTGATCGACGAGTGCCGGGACGGCTATCCGGAACTGGAGGAGAAGAGCGAACTCATCCTGACGGTGCTGACTCAGGAGGAGGACAAATTTGACAAGACCATTGACCTGGGGCTGAGCATCCTGGCGGAGATGGAGGAGGAGATGAAGTCGGCGGGCGTGACGGAGCTGTCCGGCGAAAACGTGTTCAAACTCTATGACACCTATGGTTTCCCCGTGGATCTGACCCAGGAAATCCTGGCGGAAAAAGGATTTTCCATAGACGAGGCCGGTTTTGCCGTGTGTATGCGGCAGCAGAAGGAAATGGCTCAGAAGGCCCGCAAAGTAACCAATTATATGGGAGCGGACGTGACGGTGTACGAGTCCATTGACCCGTCTGTCACCACGGAGTTTGTGGGCTATGACAGGCTGCAGCACAATTCCCGGGTGACGGTGCTTACCACTGAGACGGAACTGGTGGAGGCTTTGACTGATGGCCAGACCGGCACCATCATCGTGGAGGAGACCCCCTTTTATGCTACCATGGGCGGCCAGAACGGGGATACCGGCGTGATTACCACGGCGGACGGCAGCTTTGAGGTGAAGGACACTGTGAAGCTGATGGGCGGCAAGGTGGGTCACATCGGCATGGTGACAGGCGGTATGATTAAGGTGGGAGACAGGGTCACTCTCACGGTGGAATCGGGACGCAGAAGCGACACCTGTAAAAACCACAGTGCCACCCATCTGCTGCAGAAGGCTCTGCGGGAGGTACTGGGAACCCATGTGGAGCAGTCCGGTTCCTATGTGGACGGGGAGAGACTGCGGTTTGACTTTACCCATTTCGCGGCCATGACTGCGGAGGAACTGGCCCGGGTAGAGGCCATGGTGAATGAAAAAATCGAAGAGAACATCCCGGTGGACACTCAGGTGATGGACATCGAGGAGGCCAGAAAGACCGGCGCCATGGCCCTGTTTGGAGAGAAGTACGGCGAAAAGGTCCGGGTGGTTCGGATGGGGGATTTCTCCGTGGAACTCTGCGGTGGTACCCATGTGGCCAACACGGGAAATATCGGCAGCTTCAAGATTTTGTCCGAGAACGGCGTGGCGGCAGGGGTGCGCCGTATCGAAGCGTTGACAGGAAAAGGCGTGTTGGCGTATTATAAGAATCTGGAAAATATCATCCAGGAGGCGGCCAGGACTTTGAAGGCTGCTCCTGGCAACCTGGTGGAGAAGTGCGGGCATCTGATGGCAGACCTGAAATCCCTGCACGGGGAACTGGAATCTCTGAAGAGCAAGGCAGCCAAGGATGCTTTGGGCGATGTGATGAATCAGGTACAGGAGATTAGGGGCGTGAAGCTGCTTTCCGCCAGTGTGGACGGTGTGGACATGAACGGTCTGCGCGACCTGGGTGACCAGCTGAAGGACAAGCTGGTTGAGGGCGTGGTAGTACTGATCTCCAGCCTGGAGGGCAAGGTGAACATGGTTGCCATGGCCACCGACGGGGCACAGAAGGCAGGCGCCCATGCGGGCAACCTGATTAAGGGCATCGCTCCTCTGGTGGGCGGAGGAGGAGGCGGCCGTCCCGGTATGGCCCAGGCCGGCGGCAAGAACCCGGCAGGGATCCCGGAGGCGGTGGCGGAGGCCGCCAAAGTGTTGGAAAGCCAGTTGGGTTAGTTATTCTGCCCTAACCAGCCGGTCAATGGAAATACTGGCCTGGCTATATAAAAGGATGCGGACAGATATAAGAAACATGCTATGAAAGGGCGAAAGCACTCGTTGCTTTCGCTCTTTTGGATGTGATATAAACAGGAGGCAAACTCTGTTGATAATGATTTATAGGGAGGTTTTATATGCAGTTTACGATCAAAGAATATTTGATGTATAACGAAGGAGAAATTCTAAATCTATACGATAGTGTTGGTTGGACAAATTATACCTCAAATCCTTCTATCCTAACAAATGCCTATAAACATTCATTGAAAATATTGGGAGCATACGATGGAGATAGATTGGTTGGCATTATACGGGTAGTGGGAGATGGGTATTCGACGGTCTATATCCAAGATATTATCGTATTGCCAGAATATCAACGAAAAGGTATTGGCACATTGCTGCTGGAACAAATACTCTTGGAATACAAGAATGTTTATCAAAAAGTACTGGTGACTGACAATACAGAAAAAACCATTCAGTTTTATAAATCAGCAGGGTTTATGATGGATACTGATATAGATTGTAGAGCTTTTTTGAAAATCTATTGAATATGGCTTAGCTTGAACGATGGGCAAAGGTTTCAACCTCAAAGAGATGGCCAAAAATAACCTGGAGCGGATTTTGGGCGTGACGGAGAGAGAAAAATCGTGACCGCCAACAGGAGGCGCGGTGACAATTTTTCTCTCTGGGAGTAACAGCAGACGCCGGAGGAGACTTAAAAAACCGGGTGCAGGTGCGTTCGGTTTTGCAGGGGCCTGAGGTCATTCCGGCAACACATTGTTCTTCATGCTGATATAGGCAATTACGGTATAAACCAAGTATACCAGGAAAAACAAGCCCAACGAAACCGCTAAAATCACAGAGGGACTGTTGGCGCCCACCAGAGTTCCTGGTTCTGTCCCGCTGCACATATCTAAGATAAAGGGAATTGCAATCAGAACCGGGGGAATCACTGGCATAAGATAGTAGACTGCAAGCTGCCGGAACAACACCTGTCGCATTTCCATGCGATCCATGCCCAGCTTGCGGAGTAATTCAAACTGGCGGTGATAGCGTCCCGCCTCGCTGAGCTGCTGGACAGTCAGAAGGGTTGCAGCGGTCAGGGCAAGCGTCAGGGCCAGATAAAAAAGCGGGAAAACCATCATTGCGGACCATGCAGCGGTGTCGGACACATTTGCGGCCTTGGAATAGAGAAGATCCCAATCATAGCTGCAGAGGTGAACCCCGTCCGCGGCCCGCTCGCCGAGAGAGAGCTGAAGTGTTTCCAACTGCTCTGGCGTAATGCTGCCGTCAGTCATCGCGGCTATCACAAAACGAAGAACCGGACGGGCCATGCAAACAGCATCCGGGACAACCAACAGGAATTGATGACCGTTGCCGTTCCAGAGATTTTGCGTGAACTGCTCCGTATAAATCCCGCCTGGAGACAGGTTTTTCCCATTCAAAGAAAGAGGCTGGCTCCATTGCCGCAGCGGTTCTTCCAAATAGGGCATACAGTGGATGATATAACGATCCGGCTCCCATTCCGCCTCCGGCAGTTCCAGCATATCCCGCAGGGCGGCGTAATCACTGTACGCCATGAATACCGTACTGTTATCATTTTGGTCATAGCTGTACCGGTAGTATTCGGCAGTTTCCTCCAGATATGCAACCACCGAATCGTCTACGCCCTGATAGAGCTTGTACTGCCAGGACGCAGACAGAGGAAGCTGCTGTGCTTCCATGCTTTTCCGGCACTGCTCCACATGATCCTCCTGGTCGGACACAAACAGCAAATCAAAAGCGTCTCGTTCCAGCCGCCCCTGAAAAATGCCGTTGAACACCATTCCGCTTCCTTCCGTAAGCAGGGTAGCGGTAAAGAGCAGAGAGACCGTTGCCATGACGATTCCCATAGTTGCGAGTTTCGCTGTCAATGTGCGAAAGATCAGGAGATTCTGTCCCTGATATTTCCGCTCCGGCTTTCGCTCAAAATACGCAGGGACACCGGAGGAAAAACTGGTGAAAAATCCATAGATAAACACAATTAAACATCCTGCGCCAATCACGCCGATCAGCAATTTACCAGCGGTCATCAGCAGGATTGTTCCCACAATGCCCAGCATAATGGAAACCGCGAACATCACCCGGCGGTTCCTGCTCTTTTTCACGGCCTCCGTCTCATTCTGACGCTCAAAGTAAATGAGGTCATAGATTTTCATTTTTTTGATGCGCTTGCGGCTCCTGATAAGCGCGAACAGATAGATGGCGGCAAAATAGGCCAGCGTCAGCCCAATGGCTTTCAAGGAGAAGTCATAACGAAAATGATACGGGACGCTGAACATGGTCAGTAGAATGGCACGGAGTACCTGATAGACCAGATTGCCCAACGGAACGCCAAACAGCAGTGCAACACCCCCCACCAATAGATTTTCCAAAAAGAACAGACGGCTTACTTGTTTGTTTTCCAGCCCGATCAGCAGGTAGGTTCCCAATTCCCGACTACGGCGGGACAGCATAAAACCCGTTGTGTAAGACACAAGCCAGCCGATGATAAAAACCACCGCGATACTGGCCAGGGCGATCGTCAGCGTCATATTATCCAACAGTCCAGACAGTTTGTGAATTTCCTCCGAGAATACCAGACAGTTGAACGCATAAAGCATGGCACATATCATGACTACCGTAACAAAGTAAATCAGATAATCCCCGGCCTGCCGCTTGGCGTTGCGGAGGGACAGCTTAGATAACGTCACTGATATCACCCCCCAACAAGGCCAGCACGTCCAGTATCTCGTGGTAGAACACACTGCGGCTGCGTTCGCCCCGGAGCAGTTCATTGAACAGCCGCCCATCCTTCAAAAACAAAACCCGTTTGGCATAGCTGGCGCTGTATGCGTCATGAGTCACCATGAGGATGGTGGCGCCCATATTTTGATTCATCTGCGTCATAATCTCCAGCAGATTTTTTGATGCGCTGGAATCCAAAGCCCCGGTGGGTTCATCCGCCAGCAGCAGAGATTGTCCTGCCACCATCGCTCTGGCGCAGGCGGCCCGCTGCTTCTGTCCCCCGGACACCTGATAAGGAAATTTGCCCAGCAGATCCCCGATGCCCAACTGAGCGGCCACTTTTTTGACTTGTTTCTGCACCCCCTTGGGGTCACTGTGGTTGAGTGTCAAGGCCAACCCGATATTTTCCTCCAGGGTCAACGTGTCCAGAAGATTGAAGTCCTGGAACACAAAGCCCAGTTTCTCCCTGCGGAACTTCGCCAGTTCGCTGGCGGGCAGTTCCGCGATACTTTCTCCGTCCAGCAGAATGTCCCCGGCGCTGACTGTATCAATGGTGGAGATGCAGTTGAGCAGGGTGGTCTTGCCGCTGCCTGACGCACCCATGATGGCGATAAACTCGCCATCCGCCACCTCAAAACTCACCCGGTCCAGCGCCTTAGTGACGTTGTTTTTGTTTCCATAATATTTTTCAATATTTCGCACTTGCAGCATACAGATACCTCCTTTGCCTGTTGAGGATAGCACAAAAGGAGAATCAGTTGTATCGAATTGATATTGATTTTCCTTACATTTTTGTAAGATTCATCTTTGCCGGAAAGTTGAGCGTCACACAGGTTCCCGTTCCCTCCGTTGATTGAATCTGCAAACCGATTTCCAAAGCGTCTGCCAGCCGTTTGCAGAGGTACAGTCCCATACCAGTGGAACCACCTCGGTTTCTCCCGTTGCTCCCGGTAAAGCCCCGATCAAAAATGCGGGGCAGTTCATGGGCGGGGATACCGATGCCGTTGTCCCGAACGGTAAGCTGCACTCGTTGGCCCAATCTCTTGCCCCACAATTCAATAACGGGTTCCTCCCCACGATACCGGGCGGCGTTTTGCAAAAGCTGTCCCAGCATGAACGATACCCATTTTCCATCGGTGTAGATGTTGTCATGCAGATTTCCCGTTTCCAATCGGATGCCGTTTTGAATCAACAGGGTCCTGTGGGCTTGGATTGCTCCCTCGCATATCACAGAAAGGTCTATCTCGCTGATGATGAAATCCTTTTCCGGGTTTTCAGCCCTGGCATAAAACAAGGCCCGCTCCACATGGGCATCGATTTGGGCCAGCTCCTGGGACAGCTTGCGCCGTGTGCCGCTGTCTGTGTTCTGACAGATCAGTTTCGCCGCCGTGATAGGCGTTTTGATTTCATGGACCCACTGCTCGATATACTCCCGATATTCTTTTTGAGCGGCCTGTGCGTCTGACACTGCCTCAATCATGGATTTCCCGGACAGGCGCAGTAGTTCAAACAACTTACGGTCATAGAGGCTTTGCGGCTTTGGAGCGCATTCGGCAAACAGATACCGTCTGTCCAGACCGTCCATAATCGCCTGCAGTTCGTCCAGCCGACTTTTTGTCCTACAAAATTCGGTTAGCTGCTCCAACAAAAAAATCAACAGACATAGGATCAGTAAAAGTGTGACAATACCCGACTGTGTGCCTGTAATAAGCAAAAATGCAGCAACCGCAAAAAGAAGCGCGACACGGGGAATCATACGCCCCAATGCGTCAAGGATAAATTCTCCTGCCTTCATAGCTGATACCCCATTCCCCGGCGAGTTTTAATGACCTCTGGCATCCCCAGCCCTTCCAGCTTGCTCCGCAGGCGGGTCACGTTGACGCTGAGAGTGTTGTCGTCAATATAAATCTGACTGTCCCATAACGCCTCGATCAAGTCAGCCCGCGAGACAATCTCCCCGGCGTGAGTTATCAGGTGAGCCAAAATTTTCAGCTCGTTCCGGGTCAACTCTGCCGTCTGCCCACCGGCGGTCACGGTTCCCTTTGTCAGACTGAGCCGAAGTTCCGCTGTCTCTAAAATATCCGGCTCAGTCAGCTCACCGCCGTTTCGCCGCAGAACAGCCTTGATTCGAGCCAGTAGAACAGGAATGTTGTAGGGCTTCGTTACATAATCATCGCTGCCCAGATTCAACGCCTGGAGTTCATCCAAAGCAGAGGCGCGGCTGGTAACCACGATGATAGGAGCGATTTTCCGGATCGCAGCGCATAGGGATAGGCCATCGCGCCCAGGCAACCCCAAATCTAAAAGGACTAAATCAGGGTGGATCGAACATACCTGCTCCGGGATTGCCTCAAATTCAGTCATGATTTGAGCTTGATACCCCTGGTTTTTTAACAGGGTAGCCAGTTCCTCACGGATGGTTTGATCATCCTCAATAACCATGATTGTCTGCATTTTGCACCTCCAACGCTGAATTATGCCTATTTTAGCATAGATGCAGACGATAATCCACTGCAAAACAAACTCCATAAGCCGCCGCAGCCTGATAATTTGAAAGATTTCTCACATTTCCCCTTGACAACAGCTTTATAAAGATTTATAAGACGATTTTCGTCTAAAAAATAAATAAAAAATTTTTAAAAAAACAGTTGACGTATCTGACTTTTGTGATATAATGAATCATGTACATATGGGTATCCAATGTACATATTAACCCAGTCAGTCAAGGTGCTTGCAAGGGACTGAAGGGAGGTCAGGTGTAATCATGTCAAACGTAATCGTAAAAGAGAACGAGACTTTGGACAGCGCGTTGCGTCGCTTTAAAAGAAGTTGTGCGAAAGCTGGAATCCAGCAGGAGATTCGTAAGAGAGAGCACTACGAGAAGCCGAGCGTAAAGCGTAAGAAGAAGTCTGAGGCGGCAAGAAAGCGTAAATATAACTAATGACATGAGGTCCTTGGCGCTGTCCAAGGACTTTTGCTTTCCTGCTTTTATGTGTTATGGTCTGTGGCACGTTAGGAGGGATGTACCATGTGGACAAAAGAATTTTTCGGGACGGATGTATACCATCTGACAGCGGCTTTTATTGTGTACAGTATGCTGGGCTGGCTGGTGGAATCCATCTATATGTCGTTCTGCAATAGGAAGCTGACTAACAGAGGATTCGCAAAGGGGCCCTTTTGCCCCATCTACGGCTTTGGGGCGGTGATCGGATATCTGCTCCTGCGCCCTCTGCAGTTTAATTACATAGTGCTGTATCTTGTGGCGGCCTTGTCTGCCACCACCTTTGAGTTTCTGGTGGGAAAGATGATGATCCGCATTTTTGGCGAACTGTGGTGGGACTACAATGAGAAGCCCTTTAACTACAAGGGCATTATCTGTCTGGAGAGCACGGTGGCCTGGGGCTTTTACGGTCTGGGGATTGTCCTGTTCCTGCACGGCTGGATCCTGCAGCTCATCGACAGGGTTCCCATGCATGTGGGCACCAAGCTGATCTGGGGGATTATGCTTCTGGTGACGGTGGACTATATTGTCCAGCTGCTGCACGCTTTCCATGTGGATTTGTCGCAGCAGCGTGAGAAGCTGGTGGAGAAAGTGGATAAATTCAGGGCCAGGTGGAATTAATGCCGGATGCGGCGAACAGACGGGGGTGCGGCGAGGAGGCCGCAGCCCCTGTTTTTATGGGGAATGTGCATATGCTCCTTCTCAGTTCCATATATTAGTGGTAGAACAGAACAGGGAAGGTGCAGGGTATGAAAGAAAAGCCCGGAAATACAAGGTTACAGATCAGATTACATAGAACGCGCCCGGGGCGCGGAAGACAGGCGGGAAGGCGCTGGGCGGCGTTTATCATGGGAATTTGGATGGTGCTGCTGCAATTTGTCTATACCGATGTGCCCGTCCAGGCTCAGGTGGAGGTCTCTGCCCCGTCGGCGATTCTGATGGAGGCGTCCACCGGTCAGGTGCTTTTTGAACTGAACGCCACGGAGCGCAGATGTCCGGCCAGCATTACCAAGATCATGACATTGCTGCTCACCTTTGAACAGATTGAGCTGGGCAAAATCGGTCTGGAAGACAATGTGATCACCAGTGAATATGCCAGTTCCATGGGAGGCTCCCAGGTTTTTCTGGCCCAGGGGGAGATACAGACCCTGGACACCATGATCAAATGCATCGCCGTGGCTTCCGGCAACGACGCCTCCGTGGCGGTGGCGGAGCATATTGCCGGTTCGGAGGAGGCTTTTGTGGCCCTGATGAACGAAAAAGCCCGGCAGCTTGGCATGACGGATACTCATTTTGAGGACTGCTGCGGCCTGACTAATTCCGACGGACATTATACCACGGCCAGGGATGTGGCTCTGATGAGCCGGGAACTGATCACCAAATACCCCCAGGTCTACAATTATACCCAGATCTGGATGGAGGACATCACCCACGAAACCCGCCAGGGGACTGCCAACTTTACCTTGAGCAGCACCAACAAGCTGCTTAAACAGTATCCCTATGCCACCGGCCTGAAGACTGGTTCCACGGAAAAGGCGAAATTCTGTCTGGCAGCTACGGCCCGCAAAGACGGCATCGACATGATTGCCGTGGTCATGGGAGCGCCGGATCCCAAGGGCCGGTTCAAGGACGCCCAGACGCTGCTCACTTACGGCTTCAATATCAGCGCCATGTATGTGGACCCCAACACGGACCCGCTGCCGTCTCTGGCGGTGGAACGCGGCGTGGCAGAACAGGTGCCGCTGGCATATGCGGGAGAGTTCCGCTATCTGGACACCCAGGGCAGGGATTTGAGCAGGGTGGAGAAAGTAATAGAACTGCCGGAATCGGTTCAGGCCCCTGTGGAGCAGGGCAGACAGGCGGGGGTGGCAAAATATACGCTGGATGGAGTGGAACTGGGAGTCATTCCTATTCTGTACGGAGAGAACGTGGCCAGGGCGGCATACAGTGACTATCTGCGCAAATTATTCAGGGATTTCCTTTTATAAGAGATTCGGATGTGGTAAACTACCACAAAATCAAGTTACGGACGGAGAAAGAAATGTTTGATATGCTGTTATTTATACTGGTGTTGTTTTTCATAGTGATTCTGTGGGTTATGATATACGACAGCAACCGTTTTGTGGTGGTGCGCCACCAGATCCGGGACAGGCGCATTAAGGGGCGCTGCCGGGTGGTATTTCTGTCGGACCTGCACAACAGACAGTATGGAAAGAACAATTTCAGGCTGCTCAAGGCCATCGAGGACGCCCGGCCGGACGCCGTGCTGGTGGGCGGGGACATGATCAATGGCAAGCCCGGCGAGAAGCTGGAGGGGGCGGTGGAACTGCTGCGCGCCCTGAAGGAGAACTATCCGGTGTACTATGCCAACGGCAACCATGAGCATCGAATCAAGCTGTATCCAGGGACTTACGGCGACGCGGCGGAGCGTTACGGGGAGGCTCTTGGGGAGCTGGGGATTGAGCCTCTGGTTAATGGCCATGTGCAGTTACCGGAAGTCAATCTCTCCATCTATGGTTCAGAGATAGACAGATACTATTATAAGCGCTTTACCGTGCCGGAGATGGAACCGGATTATCTGCCGGGACTTCTGGGCTGTCCCCGGTCAGAGACCTATACCATTCTTCTGGCCCACAATCCGGACTACTTTGTCCGGTATGCCCAGTGGGGGGCGGACCTGGTGTTGGCCGGCCATGTGCATGGCGGCATCATCCGCGTCCCCTTCTGGGGCAAGGGCCTTTTGTCCCCCAATGTGCGGTTCTTTCCCAAATATGACGGGGGCGTTTACCGGGAGGGGGAATGCACCATGATCCTGAGCCGGGGGCTGGGAATCCACACCATCCCTTTCCGCCTCTTCAATCCAGGCGAACTTATTGTGATTGATTTTGCAGAACAATAGTTCTGCTTGATTACAGCGGGAAAAACAGGTACAATGTTTTTTTGTAAGTTTAAAAGGACAGCCTGCGAAGCGCGGAGGATGAGCCAGGGAAAGGAAAAAGACATGGCAATACCGGTGAAACTGGAGGTGTTTGAGGGGCCGTTGGACCTGTTGCTGCACCTGATTGACAAGAACAAGGTGGATATTTATGATATCCCCATTGTGGAGATCACGCAGCAGTACATGGATTATATCAGGCAGATGGAGACCGAGGACATGAATGTGATGAGCGAGTTTCTGGTCATGGCGGCTACTCTGATCGACATCAAGTGCCGCATGCTGCTGCCCAAAGAGGTGAACGAGGACGGGGAGGAAGAGGATCCCAGGGCGGAACTGGTACAGAAACTCCTGGAATATAAAATGTTTAAATTCATGTCCTGCGAATTGCGGGACAGGCAGGTGGATGCGGAGAAGAATTTTTACCGGGGCCAGCATCTGCCGGAGGAAGTGGCGGCTTACCGGCAGCCCGTGGACTACGGGGAACTGATCGGGGATATGAATCTGGCCCGGCTCAACGAGATTTTCAAGTCGCTGCTGAAGCGCCAGGTGGACAAGATCGACCCTATCCGCAGCAATTACGGCAATATTGAGAAGGACGAGGTGGATATGGACGAGTGTTCCCTGTTCGTGGAAGCCTACGCCCAAAGCCACAGGCGGTTCAACTTCCGGAGGCTGTTGGAGCGGCAGAACAGCCGCATGCAGATCATCGTCACCTTCCTGGTGATTCTGGAACTGATGAAAACGGGAAAAATCACCATATCTCAGGAAAATATTTTTGACGACATTATGATAGAGTCCAACATGTGTGTGAGCGCATAGGACGGGAAAGGTAAAGAGCAGGATGGAACGTACTTCGGCGAAAGCGGCGATAGAGGCAATTCTTTTTGCCATGGGGGAGTCGGTGGAGGTCAGCCGCCTGGCGGACGCCATAGGGGAGGATGTGAAAACCACCCGGGATATCCTGGGGGAGATGGAGCAGGAGTACAGGCAGGAAAGCCGGGGGATCAG
Organism: Lachnospiraceae bacterium; assembly: GCA_022797535.1. Classification (GTDB taxonomy): domain Bacteria; phylum Bacillota; class Clostridia; order Lachnospirales; family Lachnospiraceae; genus Acetatifactor. Next base: position 23,948 of record JAAWKU010000003.1, read on the forward strand.
CCTGGCCTGGTTTGACAGCGCAGTGCAGCTCTGCACCAAGGCGGAGATGTACGAATACCTGATCAGGATTGCCAAGGCCCCCAGAAAAATGGTATTGACGGATACGGTGATAGAGACCCTGTCCATCATAGCGTATAAGCAGCCCATCACCCGGGTGGAAATCGAGCGGATCAGAGGAGTAAGCTGCGACCATGCCATCAATAAGCTGCTGGAGTACGATCTTGTAACCGAACTGGGGCGGCTGGACGCGCCGGGACGGCCCCTGCTGTTTGGGACCACCCAGCAGTTCCTGCGCTGTTTCGGCGTGGGGAGCCTGGAAGAACTGCCGGAACTGTCCACGGTGCAGATGGAGGAATTCAAACAACAGGCGGAAGCGGAGGCACAGATGCAGCTGGAGATATGACGGGCGGCATCTTCCGGGAACGAACGCCGGTTTCGGTGTCTGCCGGGAAACAGGCCTTTCATATATTTGAGCGCCCTCACATATATTGGGATAACAGAACCTGTGGCGGTTGAATAGTCAATATGAGAAAAAGGCTGAGACGATACATTTGTGTGCTGTGCTGCCTGCTTTTGCTGTGGCAGCAGACGCCGGGCCATGCCCAGGAGCCGGAGCCCGGGGAACTCTACGCCCAGGCGGCGGTGCTGATGGATGCGGATTCCGGTCGTGTGCTGTATGACAAAAACGGCGCGCAGGTGCTGGCCATGGCCAGTACCACCAAGATTATGACCTGCATTCTGGCCCTGGAACTGGCGGATCTCCAGGAGATGGTGGAGATTTCTTCCTACGCTGCTTCTATGCCCAAAGTCAAACTGTATGTGCAGAAGGGAGAGCGCTACCCGCTGGAAGATCTGCTGTACAGCCTGATGCTGGAATCCCACAACGATGCGGCGGTGGCCATAGCGGAACACCTGGGCCGTAAATATCTGCCGGAGCAGCTGCAGGAAAAATCTCCGGCAGAGTATACACCGGAGGAGAGCCGGGAGGCGGTGGAAGCATTCGCGGCGGTGATGAACCGTAAGGCAGCGGAACTGGGATGCGGGGACACCTGGTTTATCACCCCCAACGGACTGGATGCCACTCAGGTGCTGACCCTGGAAAACGGGGAAACCATAGAGAAGCGGCACTCCACCACGGCCCGGGACCTGGCCTCCATCATGTGCTACTGCATCCGGCGTTCCCCCAAGAGCCAGGCGTTCCTGGAGATCACCCAGACACCCTCCCACAGCTTTTCCCTGGAAAACGGCCGCAGCTTTTCCTGCGTCAATCACAATGCCTTCCTGCAGATGATGCAGGGAGCCATCAGCGGCAAGACCGGCTTTACCAACCAGGCCGGGTACTGCTATGTGGGGGCTCTGGAGCGGGACGGCAGGACCTTTGTGGTGGCGCTCCTGGCCTGCGGCTGGCCCAACAACAAAGGATACAAGTGGAGTGACACCAGGGTGCTGATGAACTACGGCCTGGACAATTTTGCCTATCACTCCCTGGACGAGGCAGCGTATGACGAGTCGGAACTGGAATCCCTGCCTGTGCTGCGGGGGCAGACCCTGGATATCGGTGATACGGCCTATGTGCCGGTGCGCATCCTGGAGAGAGGGGCGTCCGGGGACTATCAGGGCCAGGGAGCCGGGGGGCAGGGGGATGGCCAGGAGATCGAAGGACTTCTTCTGAGGGACGGAGAGGAGATCCAGGTGGAGTGTCATATGGAACGACAGTTGCAGGCGCCTGTGGAGGCCGGAAAACAGGTGGGTACCATACAGTACATATTCCAGGAGCAGGTATACCGGGAAGAGCATATTGTCACCACCAGGGCGGTGCGGGAAATCGACTACAGATGGTGTTTTCAACAGATTATGCGGTATTTTCTTCTGTAGGAAAATAAAAAACGAAAAATATTACAAAAAAATGCAATTCGTGCTATGCGAGTTGCTTTTTTTGTGGTATACTGTGGAAGAAATTAATCATGGGGGCATTTGTTTTTTTATCAGGAAGTCCCGTGTTAATTCGTTATAATTCATACCAATATAAATGGAGGGCTGAAACATGAGTACTACTTCAAAAGCGAGTCAAAGAATCGAAGCTTTACTCGACGCAAACAGTTTCGTTGAGATCGGCGCCCTGGTCACCGCCAGAGCCACCGACTTCAATCTGAAACAGAGCGAGACTCCTTCAGACGGCGTTGTGACCGGCTATGGAGTGATCGACGGCAACCTTGTCTATGTGTACAGTCAGGACGCTTCCGTGCTGAACGGGTCAGTGGGAGAGATGCATGCGAAGAAGATTGTCCGGCTGTATGAACTGGCCATCAAGATGGGGGCCCCTGTGATCGGGCTGATTGATTCGGCGGGACTGCGGCTGCAGGAGGCGGCAGATGCGTTGAATGCCTTTGGTGAGATCTATCTGAAGCAAACCCTGGCTTCCGGCGTGATCCCTCAGATCACGGCAGTTTTTGGCGTCTGCGGCGGCGGCCTGGGCCTGTTCCCCACCATGACCGACTTCACCTTTATGGAGGAGAAGGGAGCCAGGCTGTTTGTGAATGCGCCCAATGCCCTGGAGGGCAATGTGATCACCAGGTGTGATTCCTCCAGCGCGGAGTTTCAGGCCGGGGAGAGCGGCATTGTTGACGTGACCGGCGACGAGGACGCAGTGCTGGCAGGCATCCGCAGACTGATAGGTTTCCTGCCCTCCAACAATCAGGAGGCGGCGGCGGACGAGTGCGGGGACGATCTGAACAGGGTTACCCCGGAACTGGCAGGCTGCGTGGGGGATACGGCCATCGCTCTGTCGGTGCTGGCGGACGGACGGGACTTCTTAGAGGTGAAGGCTGCTTACGCCAAGGATATGGTGACGGGCTTTATCCGGCTCAACGGCGCCACCGTGGGCTGCGTGGCCAACCGCTGTGAAGTCTACGACGGAGAGGGCAGGCTGGCCGAGAAGATGGAGCCTGTGCTCACCGTCCAGGGCTGTGAGAAGGCGGCGGATTTCATCTCTTTCTGCGACAGCTTCAATATTCCCGTGCTGTCCCTGACCAATGTGAAGGGCTATGAGGCCACGGTGGCCTCCGAAAAAGGCATCGCCAGAGCCGCGGCAAAGCTTACATACGCTTTTGCCAACGCAACCGTTCCCAAGGTGAACCTGATCCTGGGCAAGGCTTACGGCACGGCGTATGTAGCCATGAATTCCAAGGGCATCGGAGCGGATCTGACCCTGGCCTGGCCCACTGCGGAGATCGGCGCCATGGATGCCAGGCTGGCTGCCAAGATTATGTATGACGGACAGGGCGCGGAGATAATCGACGCCAAAGCCGCAGAGTACGCGGCGCAGCAGACCAGCGCCCAGGGTGCGGCCCGGAGAGGCTATGTGGACCAGATCGTGGAGGTCGCGGACACCCGCAAATATATTATCGGCGCTTTCGAGATGCTCTGCACGAAGAGCGAAGAGCGTCCGGCCAGAAAGCATGGAACTGTCTAAAGCCGTGCGGTATGGCGCGATAACACTGATTAACGCAGTGACACAGGCATGGCCCGTGTCATGCAGGAATGAGGTAAGTATGAAGAAACGTTCAGCAATCATTTGCGCGACAGTCTGCGCCCTTGGCCTGACGGCCTGTGGAAGTGATCTGGGTGAGAGAATGACCACGGCGGCCCTGAACACCGTGATCGGTATGGGAACCGTGTTTGTGGTCTTGATCATAATCATAGGCGTCATTTCTCTGTTCAAGTTTATCCCGGCGCTCCAGGACAGGCTTGCGAAGAAAAAGGCGGAAGAAGCGCAGGCAGAGAGCGGGGAAACTGCTCTGGAGACGGTCAGCGCCCAGGAAGATGCGGAGCCGACGGATGATCTGGAACTGGTGGCTGTCATCGCCGCGGCGATTGCCGCCAGCGAGGGCGCGGCTTCCGCAGACGGCTTTGTGGTGAGGAGTATCCGCAAGGCGAACAGGGTCCGAAGAGCATAAAGCAGAAAATAGTATGAAAAACCGGACTGGGAGCGAGGATCCCGGAAGCCGGCGTGTTTCATACCGCAGGATACCTGCGGTATGTAGAAAGGAGAAAATATGAAAAACTATACCATCACCGTAAATGGCAATGTATATGACGTAGTAGTGGAGGAGGGCGCGTCCACAGGCGCACCCGCGGCGGCTCCCCGGGCAGCGGCCGCTCCTGCCGTGCCCAAGGCGGCCCCTAAGGCCACAGCCGGCGCAGGCAGTGTGAAGATCGAGGCCGGAGCAGCAGGCAAGGTGTTCAAGGTGGAGGCCAAGGTTGGCCAGACTGTGAAGCCCGGCGATCCGGTTGTGATTCTGGAGGCCATGAAGATGGAGATTCCTGTTGTGGCGCCCCAGGCCGGCACGGTGGCCAGCATTGATGTGGCTGTTGGCGACAACGTTGAGGCCGGCGCGGTACTGGCTACCATGAACTAATCATTCAGACGTGAACTGAATGTATCACAACAGGAGGTCAACACATGGAGTATATAGCGAATACGCTTAACAATCTGGTGCATCAGACAGCGTTTTTCAACCTGACCTGGGGCAATTATGCCATGATTGTGGTTGCGTGTGTATTTCTTTACCTGGCTATCCGAAAAGGGTTTGAGCCCCTGCTGCTCACTCCCATCGCTTTCGGTATGCTGCTGGTGAATATCTATCCGGATATTATGTTGTCTATCGAGGAGTCGTCCAATGGTGTCGGCGGCTTACTGCACTATTTTTACTTACTGGACGAATGGGCGATCCTGCCCTCCCTGATTTTCATGGGTGTGGGCGCGTCCACGGATTTTGGTCCCCTGATTGCCAACCCCAAGAGTTTCCTGCTGGGGGCAGCAGCGCAGTTTGGTATCTACATGGCTTACTTTGGCGCCATCTTTATGGGCTTTAATGATGCTGCCGCCGCTGCCATTTCCATCATCGGCGGCGCCGACGGCCCCACCTCCATCTTCCTGGCCAGCAAGCTGGGTCAGACGGCTATTATGGGCCCCATCGCCGTGGCGGCATATTCCTACATGTCCCTGGTTCCCATTATCCAGCCTCCCATTATGAAGCTGCTGACCACAGAGAAGGAGCGCAAGATCAAGATGACGCAGCTTCGCCCCGTGACCAAGCTGGAGAAGATACTGTTCCCCATCGTCGTCACCATCGTGGTGTGCCTGATCCTGCCCACCACGGCGCCTCTGGTAGGCATGCTGATGCTGGGCAATCTGTTCCGGGAGTCCGGCGTGGTGAGACAGCTGACAGACACGGCTTCCAATGCTCTGATGTACATCGTGGTGATCCTGCTGGGCACTTCCGTGGGCGCTACCACCAGTGCGGAAGCGTTCCTGAACTGGGATACCATCAAAATCGTTATACTGGGACTGGTAGCCTTTTCCTTCGGTACGGCGGCGGGTGTGCTCTTTGGCAAGCTGATGTGCATTGCCACCAAGGGCAAGGTGAATCCGCTGATCGGTTCGGCCGGTGTGTCCGCAGTGCCTATGGCGGCCCGCGTATCCCAGAAGGTAGGCGCGGAGGCTGATCCTACCAACTTCCTGCTGATGCACGCCATGGGCCCCAATGTGGCCGGCGTAATCGGCACGGCCGTGGCTGCCGGAACCTTCATGGCCATCTTCGGAGTATTTTGATTTGCCTGATAAAAAAGAATCCGCCGTCCGAACAGTTCCTGAAAAAACCGGCCCCAGGGACGGAATATTTTTCAACGGGAGTGGGACTGTGAGGGCGATTGCGGAACTATAAATGGAGGAGACGTAAATGTCAGAACAAGCTAAGAAACCGATTAAAATAACGGAAACAATACTGCGTGATGCCCATCAGTCTCTGATTGCCACCAGAATGCCCACCGATTTCATGCTGCCCATTGTGGAGAAGATGGACCGGGTCGGCTATCATTCTGTAGAGTGCTGGGGCGGCGCAACCTTTGACGCATCCCTGAGATTCCTGAAGGAAGATCCCTGGGACAGACTGCGCAAACTTCGTGATGGCTTTAAGAACACCAAGCTGCAGATGCTGTTCCGTGGACAAAACATCTTGGGTTACAGGCCCTATGCCGACGATGTGGTGGACGCTTTTGTACAGAAGTCCATTGCCAACGGCATTGACATCATCCGAATCTTTGACTGCCTGAACTATCTGCCCAATCTGCAGGAGGCGGTAAACGCCACCAACCGAATGAAGCAGCAGGAGGGCAGGGGCCATGCGCAGGTGGCGCTGTCATACACTCTGGGCGATGCCTACACCCTGGAATACTGGGCGGATATGGCCAAGAAGATCGAGGAGATGGGAGCGGATTCCATCTGCATCAAGGACATGGCCGGCTTGCTGGTTCCTTACAGGGCTTCTGAGCTGATCGCTGCCATGAAGGAGAACACCAAGCTGCCCATCCAGTTACACACCCATTATACATCCGGCGTGGCAGGAATGACTTACTTAAAAGCGGTGGAGGCGGGCGTGGATGTCATCGACACAGCCATGAGTCCCTTTGCCATGGGTACGTCCCAGCCCGCCACCGAAGTGATGGTGGAGACCTTCAGGGGCACGCCCTATGACACCGGATTTGACCAGAACCTGCTGGCGGAGATCGCCGATTACTTCCGTCCTTACAGGGATGAGTGCTTAAAGAGCGGTCTGCTCAATCCCAAGGTGATGGGCGTGGATATCAAGACTCTGTTGTACCAGGTTCCCGGCGGCATGCTGTCCAACATGGTGAGTCAGCTGAAGGAGCAGAACGCGGAGGATAAGTACTACGATGTGCTGCGCGAGATTCCTCAGGTACGCAAGGATCTGGGAGAACCCCCTCTGGTTACGCCTTCCTCACAGATCGTGGGAACCCAGGCTGTGTTCAACGTACTGATGGGCGAGAGATACAAGATGGCTACCAAGGAAACCAAAGCAGTGCTGCGCGGCGAATATGGCCAGACTGTCAAGCCCATGAGCCAGGAAGTCATCGACAAGGTTATCCCCGGTGAGACCAGACTGACCGGCCGTTTTGCCGACACTTTGGGGAATGAGATGGATAAGCTGGAGGCCGAGATGAAAGAGTGGAAACAGCAGGACGAGGACGTGTTGTCTTACGCTCTGTTCCCCCAGGTGGCTACAGACTTCTTCAAGTATCGTCAGGCCCAGCAGGAAAAAGTGGATATGACCCAGGCCGACACCAAGAACGGCGCATATCCTGTATAAGGAATTTTTTAAGTCCCCGGTTCCGTGAGAGCCGGGGATTTTTTGCTTGACAAACCATTTATATTCCTGTAGAATAACGTGTGTTATATGTTTGGCTTTTTCAGCAGGAGATACAGTATGCCTAGAAAAGAAAGCATTACCATAGAGCAGATATTGGACACTGCGTTTTCCATGACCCGCCAGGAGGGCTTCGCCAGCGTGACTGCCAGAAAAGTGGCGGCCAGGGCCGGATGTTCCACTCAGCCGATCTTCCGGGTGTATAAGAATATGGAGGAATTGTGGGACGCCGTCTATGAGAAAGCGGCGCTGTTTTTTCAGGACTATTACAGTCTCTACCCCCGGATGGCCCATGTTCCCTTTGTGAATCTGGGCATGGCTTACATAGCTTTTGCCAGGGAGGAAGGACATCTGTTTGAATTACTTTTTCTATCGCACAGGAAGAACAGACGGAGCATGTATGATCTTCTGAACGGGGCCGATGGTAATGTGCTGTATGAGATCAACAGGGCCAGGGCCGAGGGGTGCAGTCGCCCCCAGGAGGTATTCATGCGGATGTGGATTTTTATTCACGGCAGCGCCTGCATGACGCTGACAGGAGATTACGACTTATCCAATGTGGAGACATTGTCGGTGCTGAAACAGGTCTATGGACAGTTTTCCAAATAATTAATATGGGGCGGAGGAGTATTGCGGATGCAATATGATGTACTTGACCGGATAAGGGAACAATATAAGGGCATGAGCAAGGGGCACAAGAAGATTGCTTCCTTTATATTGGAGCATTACGACCAGGCTGTGTTCATGACGGCGGCCCGGCTGGGAGACGCCCTGCGGATCAGCGAGTCCACAGTAGTTCGCTTTGCGGCGGGAATCGGCTACAGGGGTTACCCGGAGTTTCAGAGGGCCCTGGAGGAATGCGTACAAAACAAGCTGAGCAGCGTCCAGAAGATTGATGCCAAATACGGTCACAGCACCCAGTCCGAGATCCTGACCTCCGTGCTGACGGCAGATATGGAGAAATTACAGCATACCATACAGCATCTGGACGCGGCGGCTTTTGAGACGGCAGTGGACACCATTCTGGGGGCAGACCATATCTATATCATGGGACTGCGAAGCAATGAACCTTTGGCGGAGTTCCTGCATTTTTACCTGAACATGATCCGGGGGAATGTGGTGCTTCTCAAGACCACCAGTGTCAGCGAGACTTTTGAGCAGATGATTCGGATCGACGAGAGGGATTGCTTTGTGGGCATCAGCTTTCCCAGGTATTCCATGCGCACGTTGAAGGCCATGGAGTTTGCCAATGACAGGAACGCCAAGGTGATCGCCATCACCGACACAATCCATTCCCCCATGAACCTGTATTCCTCCTGCAATCTGCTGGCCCGCAGCGACATGGTGTCCATTGTGGACTCCCTCGTGGCCCCTCTGAGCGTGATCAATGCTCTGGTGGTGGCCATGTGCCTGAAATGTCCCCAGGAAGTGAAACGGAATCTGGAGATGTTGGAGCAGACCTGGAACAATTATCAGGTATATCTGAACGACGAGATCAATTTTATTGATGATGAGCCGATTTTGAATTATTCCCTGAGAAAAGAAGAGAGTTGATGATCCGGGAGGAAAGGCGGCCCGCCCGGGCGGGCAGAGGGGAGTCAGTGCAGATGCATGTGATCGTGGTGGGCGGCGGGGCCGCCGGCATGATGGCGGCCATAGCGGCGGCCCGGGGCGGGGCCCGGGTGACACTGCTGGAGCGGAACGAGAAATTAGGTAAGAAGCTGTATATCACCGGCAAGGGCAGATGCAATGTAACCAACGCCGGGGATATGGATCATCTGTTTGCCAATGTGATGACCAACGCCAAGTTTTTGTACAGCGCTTTTTACAGCTTTGACAACCGGGCTCTGATGGAGCTTCTGGAGGCTGCGGGCTGCCCCCTGAAAACAGAGCGGGGGGAACGGGTGTTTCCTGTCAGCGACCATTCTTCGGATGTGATCGCCGCTCTGGCCGGAGAGATGAAACAGCTGGGAGTGGAGGTCCGTCTGCATACCCGGGTAAAGGGGCTGTGGTGGGAGGAATGGCCTGCCCAATCCCGGGAAAGCGGGAATCGGAACGGAGCTCTGGCCCAGGGGCCGGGGGCTGGGGCAGCAGAGAGCGGCGAAGGGCGCAAAGCAGCGGCGCCTGGGGAGAAAGACGGCGCGGCTGGAACGGCAAAGGGCGCGCAGGGTACGGGCGTGGTGCGGGGCGTGGAACTGGCAGAGGGAAAGCGCCTGGAGGCGGACCGGGTAATTCTTGCCACCGGCGGGCTGTCCTATGCTTCCACAGGTTCCACAGGAGACGGTTTTCTCTTGGCAAAAGAGACAGGACATGGTATGATAGAGTGCAGGCCATCCTTAGTGCCCTTCCGGGTCAGGGAAGAGTGGTGCAGGGACTTGATGGGCATATCCCTGCGCAATGTCTCCCTGAGCCTTTACCAGGGAAACAAGGAAATTTACTGTGGTTTCGGGGAGATGCTGTTCACTCATTTCGGAGTCAGCGGTCCTTTGGTACTGAGTGCCAGCAGTTATTATGTTACCAAGTGCAGGGGAGAGGCCAGGCTGCTTATAGATCTTAAGCCTGCCCTTGATGCGCCGCAGCTGGACAGAAGGGTGCTGCGGGATTTTGAGGAGAACCGGAACAGACAGTTTAAAAACGCATTGGGACAACTGTTCCCGACCCGGCTGATTCCGGTGATGATCCGCCTGTCGGGTATCCCGCCTGAAAAGCCGGTTAATGAGATTACCCGGGAGGAGCGGAAAACTTTCGTGGAGCTGATTAAGGCTCTTCCTCTCACGGTGATCGGCGTGCGGGGCTACGAGGAAGCGGTTATCACCAAGGGAGGCGTAAGCGTCCGGGATGTGAACCCTTCCACCATGGAATCCAGGAAAGTGCGGGGGCTTTACTTTGCGGGAGAAATGCTGGATCTGGACGCGCTCACCGGCGGCTACAATCTGCAGATCGCCTGGTCCACAGGACACCTGGCGGGAGACAGCGCAGCCCAAAGCGTGTAAAAAAATATGCAGGGGATATGCGGAACTATAAACAGCATATACCCCGGAAAGCGCGCTGCTCCAGATAGGGACGCGAAGGCGGCGGTATCTGGAGCACCAGCCCTGTGTGCTTGCAGGGGATATGCGGAACTATAAATAAGAAAGAGGAAAGAGTAAATGAGTTATAATATCGCTGTGGACGGGCCGGCCGGGGCCGGCAAAAGCACCATAGCAAGGGCTGTGGCAAAGGAACTGAACATCATCTATGTGGATACGGGGGCGATGTATAGAGCGATGGGGCTGTATATGCTGCGCCAGGGGATCAATCCGGAGGACGAGCAGGGAGTGACAGCCCATTGTGAGGAGGCGGATATTGCTTTAAAATATGAAGACGGAGTACAGGTGGTCTGTCTGAACGGAGAAAATGTCAACGACTATATCCGCACCGAGGAGGTGGGAGCCGCAACCTCCAGGATCAGCGTGCTTCCCGCCGTTCGCAGGCGTGTCACCGCTCTGCAGAAAGAACTGGCCTCCAAAGTGGATTGTATTATGGACGGCCGGGACATAGGTACCTGTGTGCTGCCGAACGCGGACGTAAAGATATACCTCACCGCCAGCAGCGCCGTCCGCGCCAGGCGCCGGTATGACGAATTGACTGCCAGGGGGCAGGACTGTGACCTGACCCGGATCCAGGCGGATATGGAGGAGAGAGACTACCGGGACATGCACCGGGAGATCAGCCCTCTGTGCCAGGCGGAGGATGCCGTTCTGGTGGACAGTTCGGATCTGACGCCCCGGCAGGTCATTGAAAAAATCCTGGAGCTCTGCAAGCGGTAGACAGGGGATAGGAGAGCGCAGAGTATGGAGATCAGACTTGTGGCAGGCGCCGGCTTCTGCTTTGGCGTGAAACGCGCAGTGGATACCGTGTATGAGCAGATACAAACGGGGAAAACTATATATACCTATGGCTCCATCGTGAACAACGAGGTAGTGGTTAGGGAACTGGCGGAACAGGGAGTGCGCGTCATCGAAAGCCGCGAGGAACTGGAAAAGCTGCCAGACGCCACGGCGGGCACGATAATCATCAGGGCCCACGGCGTGCCCTGGGAAGTGCAGCAGCAAATGGAGCGGAAGGGCTGGGAGATCATTGACGCCACATGTCCCTTTGTGAAGAGGATTCACAGGACCGTAGAAAAAAAAAGCAGCCAGGGAGAACATATCCTGGTGGTAGGCAGCCCGGAGCATCCCGAGATCCAGGGGATTGTGGGATGGTGCAACGGCCCGGTAGAGGTGCTTGAAACCGTGGAAGAAGCCCAGAAATACGTGCCTCCGGAGGGAAAAAGGCTTACCGTGGTGGCTCAAACGACATTTAATTACAATAAATTTCAACATATAGTTGAAATTCTTAAGAAAAAAGGTTACAATGTAAGTATTGTGAATACCATCTGCAAGGCCACAGAGGACAGGCAGAGGGAAACACAGGAAGTAGCAGCGAATGCTGACGCCATGATTGTGATAGGAGGTAAACACAGTTCCAATGCTACAAAGCTATATGAAATCTGCCGGGAAGTGTGTGATAATACCTATTTTATACAAACACTGGATGACTTGCATTTAGAACTACCTAAATCAGCTCGACTGGTGGGCATTACTGCAGGGGCTTCCACCCCAAATAAATTAATAGAGGAGGTTCAAAATTATGTCAGAATTAACTTTTGAACAAATGCTGGAAGAATCATTAAAAACAATACATGCAGGAGAGGTAGTTGAAGGCACTGTCATCGATGTGAAGCCGGACGAGATCGTTCTCAACATCGGATACAAGTCAGACGGTATTCTCACCAAGAGTGAATACTCCAATGACCAGAGTGTGGATCTTACCACGATTGCTAAGGTTGGCGACACCATGGAAGTGAAGGTTTTGAAGGTGAACGACGGGGAGGGACAGGTGGTCCTGACCTACAAGCGTCTGGCGGCAGACAGAGGCAACAAGCGCATTGAAGAAGCCTACAATAACAGAGAAGTGTTGAAGGCGACTGTCACACAGGTATTGGAAGGGGGCCTCAGCGTAGTAGTTGACGAAGTGAGGATCTTTATTCCCGCAAGCCTGGTATCTGACACTTATGAGAAGGACCTGACCAAGTATGCAGGGCAGGAGATTGAATTTGTGATCAGCGAGTACAATCCCAAGAGAAGAAGATATATCGGCGACCGCAGACAGTTGATTGCAGAGCAGAAGGCAGAGATGCAGCGTGAACTGTTTGCAAGGATCCATGAAGGCGATATTGTGGAAGGCGTGGTGAAGAACGTTACTGACTTCGGCGCTTTTGTCGATCTGGGCGGCGCTGACGGCCTGCTGCACATCTCCGAGATGTCCTGGGGCCGGGTGGAGCATCCTAAGAAGGTATTTAAGGTAGGCGAGCATCTGACAGTCCTGATCAAGGAGATCAATGGCAGCAAGATTGCTCTGTCCCTGAAGTTTGACGACGCCAATCCCTGGAAGGACGCGGCGGACAAGTTTGCCGTGGGCAGCGTTCTTACCGGCAGAGTGGCCAGAATGACAGACTTTGGCGCCTTTGTGGAATTGGAGCCCGGCGTGGACGCGCTGCTGCATGTGTCCCAGATTTCCAAGGAGCATATCGACAAACCCTCCGACGTGTTGAGCGTGGGAGAGGAAGTCACTGCCAAAGTGGTTGACTTCAATGAGGCAGACAGAAAGATTTCCCTGAGTATTAAGGCTTTGTCCGCTTCCGGTTCTTCCAGGGAAGAGGACGGAGATGTGGTATCCGTGGATATCGACGCAGTGATTGCGGCGGAAGGTGAGGAATAAAAATAAAATAAGGGGCGACAAATGCCATGGATTATGATTACGAGTATTTGAAACAACAGATATTCAGTCTAACCACAATTGATCTGAACGCCTACAAGGAGCGACAGATGAAGCGGCGGATTGATACACTGATCGATAAGCATGGCATCAAAGGCTATGACAAATACGTGCAGGCGCTTAAGAGTGATAAGGCCCTGTTTGAGGAATTTGTCAACTATATAACGATCAATGTGTCCGAATTTTACCGTAATCCGGAACAGTGGAAGATTATGGACGAGCAGATTTTTCCGGAATTGATCCGCAAATTTGGCAAAAACCTGAAAATATGGAGCGCCGCCTGTTCCACAGGCGACGAGCCTTATTCTCTTGTGATGGCCCTGTCCAGACATGTGCCGCTGGGACAGATCCGCATTATTGCCACAGATCTGGACAAGCAGGTGATCGCCAAGGCAAAGGTGGGATTGTATGCGGACAGAAGCGTCACAGCTGTTCCTGCGGATTTGAAGAAGAAGTATTTCACCCAGGTGGGTCCATCCTACAAAATCTCCGATGAGATCAAATCGAGGGTGGAGTTCCGGGAACATAATTTGCTCAAAGATACTTACCCTAACGATTGCCACCTGATCGTGTGCCGAAACGTGCTGATCTATTTCACCGAGGAGGCCAAGGATGAAGTTTTTGCCAAGTTCCAGAAAAACCTCAAGCCCGGCGGTGTCCTGTTTATCGGCAGCACGGAACAGATCATCAATTACAGGGAACTGGGGTACGCGAGGAAGAATTCTTTCTTCTATGAACGCCCCTGTTAAAGGAAAAGACGATAAAGAAAAATATAAACTCCATGGGATTGGATTATTCCCATGGAGCTTTATGTTGCTGTCAAATATTCTTTGCAAGGCTGCGCCTCTGTAAACTGTTTCATTTTCTGTTAATGTTTAACCGGGAAAAGAAGTCCGCCTTAGTATGCCGCCGCTATCATGGACAGAATATGGTTGGCATAGCTGGTGAATGCCGCGCGGTTTTTCTTGATTTCGTCAGTGATTTCAAAAAACAGTTCCCTGCTTTTGTAATCCCTCTTAAAAAAAGGTTCAATCAATACGTCCCACTGGGGGAGATAGCAGGAGTATTTTCGGGTGTAACAAGTGGCGGCGGTGGCGGCTACCCGGTGCTCCCGGTCCACGAAGGAAGCAACGGATTTGTGCAGGGCTACGTCCTCAGCAGGAAGATAATAATAGTCCCGGTAGTTGGTGTAGAAGTATTTCATTTCCTCCTCATAGATGGGTACCCGAAGCTGTGCCTCTCTGCCGCTGCCCTTGAAGTAGCAGTAATTGGCAGAGGCGGAGACGGCAACTGGAAGCGTGCAGGTCAAGGAGAGAGCCATCACCAGTTCCTGCCGCCGGTTGCCGTTCACATCTTTGTAGGAATTGGCCTGTACCTTGCGGGCTTTCACTTTGCCGTCAAACAGGTCATAGTAGGACAGGATGGGCAGGATCTGCAGCATCCCCCGGAGATCATCGGCATTGTGCAGCAACAGCGACTTCTCTGCGAACTCGGAGGGCAGTTTCACGTAGTCGTGATAAACACCGATCAGCTCTCCTCCGGTAAATGCGTCCTCGCGCTTGATCCCCAGAAATTTCTCTATGGTTTTCTGCTTGCAGTTGGGCAGTTTCAGGAAATATTTGTAGAAGCTGACCCGCTTGTAGATGTCAAGCCCCTCAAAACCTTCAAAGCTGTAGGGCAGGCGCAGCTGCTCGCATTTGTTCTGGATAAAGGGCAGGTCAAAATTGTTGCCGTTAAAGTGAATCAGATACTTATAGGAGGCCGCAAATTCAAAAAAGGCAGTTATGATCTGTAATTCTTCCACATAATTCTGTGCAAACCACTGCCTGGTGCGCCAGCAGCCATCGCTGTAATAGGCACAGCCGATCAGGTACAGATAGGATGTGCGGGGGGTAAATCCGGTGGTTTCAATATCCAGAAACAGAATCTGGTCCAGAGGCGCCAGATTTTCCAGAGGATATTGGATTTCAAGGTTTTCTATAACTGCGTCGTCTGTTTTCATATGAATACCTCATATCCGCTCCGGCGGATTCAAAATCTAAAGTTGAAAGCATCGTTTTCCCCGGCGTGCCCGGGCTGGCTCAACCCATGATATGGCGCGCTGCTTTGAAAGGATTCATGCTCTTATGTTTTATATCTTAACACAAATTTTGAAAATACAGTAGTATTTTTGTAAAAAAAATAGTATATTAGTATAAGAAGTAAATTCGACAAACGATGTCATAAAAAGTCGGAAGGTAGGAAAAAAGCATGCGAAAGTTGACTTTTGTGGGTGGCGTACACCCATATGACGGCAAGGACCTGTCCAAGGACAAGCCCATTGTCTCCGTGCTGCCCAAGGGGGAACTGGTTTACCCGGTATCCCAGCATATCGGCGCTCCGGCGGCTCCCATCGTGAAAAAGGGAGACAGGGTGCTGGCAGGGCAGAAGATTGCGGAGCAGACGGGTTTTGTATCAGCTCCGGTCTACGCCTCCGTGTCGGGTACTGTCAAGGCCATTGAGCCCCGGCGCGTTGTCACCGGCGACAGTGTCATGAGTATTGTGGTGGAGAACGATCACCAGTATGAGGAGGTTCCCATGCAGCCGCCGGGACCATTGGAATCTTTGAGTCGGGAACAGATCATCGACTGTATCAAGGAGGCCGGGATCGTGGGTATGGGCGGAGCAGGTTTCCCCACCTATGTGAAACTTTCTCCCAAGGAGCCGGAGAAGATCGAATACTGTATCGCCAACTGCGCGGAGTGTGAGCCTTATCTCACCAGCGATTACCGCAGGATGCTGGAGGAGCCGGAGAAGCTGATTGGCGGTCTCAAGATTATTCTGCAGCTTTTCCCAAACGCCAGAGGCATCCTGGCGGTGGAGGACAACAAGCCGGACTGCATAAAGCTGCTGCAGGAGCGGGTCAGGGGTGAGGACCGCATCAGCGTAAAGGCTTTGCAGACCAAATATCCCCAGGGAGCGGAGCGTACCCTGATCTATGCCACCACGGGCAGGCAGATTAATTCTTCCATGCTTCCTGCCGACGTGGGCTGTGTGGTGAACAATGTGGATACTGTGGTGGCCATATATCGGGCCGTGACAGAGGGACGTCCCCTGATGGAACGCATTGTTACCGTCACAGGGGATGCCATTCAGAATCCTCAGAACTATCGGGTGAAGATCGGTATGAATTACCGGGAACTGGTGGAGGAGGCAGGAGGCTTTGCGGGCAAGCCGGAGAAGATTGTATGCGGCGGTCCCATGATGGGCTTTGCCATGTTTGATCTGGACGTGCCCACCACCAAGACTTCCACGGCGCTGCTCTGTCTGTCCCGGGACGAGGTTTCAGCCATGGAGCCGGGGCCCTGCATCAACTGTGGCCGCTGCGTGGAGGTGTGTCCCGGCAGGGTGGTCCCCAGCAGACTGGCGGATTATGCGGAGCGTTTTGATGAGGAGGCTTTTCTCAAACACGACGGCATGGAGTGCTGCGAATGCGGATGCTGCAGCTTTATCTGCCCTGCCAAACGGCCGCTGACCCAGCAGATTAAGTCCATGCGCAAGATTCAGCTTGCCAAGAAAAAGAAATAGGAGGCAGGAGAAGTGGACAGAAAATTAAGAGTATCATCTAACCCCCATATTCGGTCAAAAGTGACCACCAACGGCATTATGATGGCCGTGGCGCTTGCCCTGCTGCCTGCCGCCGGATTCGGCATTTACAATTTTGGCATAAGGGCGCTGCTACATATTTTGATCACGGTGGCATCCACCGTATTGACAGAGTTTTTATTTGGATTATATAAGAAAAAACTGACTGTTACGGATCTGTCCGCAGTGGTGACGGGCCTGTTGCTGGCGTTGAATCTGCCGGTGGGCGCGCCTCTCTGGATCGGCGCGCTGGGCGGCGTGTTTGCCATCCTGGTGGTGAAAATGCTGTTCGGCGGTCTGGGGCAGAACTTCATGAACCCGGCGCTGGCGGCAAGATGTTTTCTGCTGATTTCCTTTCCGGCGCTGATGACGAATTTTACCTGTGACGCCTATACCGGAGCCACCCCTCTGGCTGCGCTGAAAGCGGGGGAGGCAGTCAATGTAACTAATATGATCATCGGCCGCACGGCGGGGACTATCGGTGAGACATCCATGATTGCCCTTGTGGTGGGAGCCTGCCTTCTGATTCTGCTGGGCGTGATAGATCTGCGGATTCCTGGCAGCTATATAGTGAGTTTTGCTCTGTTTGTGCTGCTCTTTGGCGGCAGAGGGATGGACTTCCAGTTCCTGTCTGCCCATCTGGCCGGCGGCGGTCTGATGCTGGGGGCTTTCTTCATGGCCACGGACTATGTGACCAGGCCCATTACAGTCAGGGGACAATACGTATTCGGTGTATTTCTGGGGATTATGACGGGGATCTTCCGAATATTCGGCCCCGGCGCGGAGGGAGTATCCTACGCGATCATCCTGGGCAATCTGCTGGTGCCCCTGATCGAGAAGGTGACCATGCCCAGGGCATTTGGCAAAGGAGGTGCGGGACATGGCAGGAAATAACAGGGAGAATGCGGCGAATACGGACAGGAAGAACATGTGGCGGGACGCAGCCATCCTCTTTGCCATCACTTTGATTTCCGGCCTGCTGCTGGGGCTGGTGTACCAGGTGACTGCGGAGCCCAGAAGGGAACAGCAGGAGCGGAAGATCCGGGAGGCCTGTCAGGCCGTGTTTGCCCAGGCTCAGAGTTTTGAGGAGATGTCCTATACTCCCAATGAGGCGCTGGCCCGGGAACTTTCCGCGGAAGGCGTGAGGATCGGTACGGTCTATCGGGCGCTGGACGGCGCCGGAAGCCCTCTTGGTTATGTGATCGAGACCACCTCCGGGGAGGGCTATGGTGGCAATATTACCCTGTACGCAGGCATCACAAATGATGGTATAGTAAATGGGGTGTCCATTTTATCCATTTCGGAGACTCCTGGACTGGGGATGCGTGCCGGGGAGGTGCTGATTCCCCAATTCTCAGGAAAGATGGCCACGGGCTTTACCTACACCAAGTCCGGCAGTCAGTCGGACAGTGAGATAGACGCCATCAGCGGCGCAACCATTACCACGGAAGCCGTGACCAACGCGGTAAACGGCGCTGTCAGCGCCTTTACCGGGGATCTGCAAAAGGGAGGGGAATGATATGGGCAAGACGAATTCCATGGCCGGCGCAGGTGAGCGGCTGGTCAATGGCCTGGTAAAAGAAAATCCTACTTTTGTGCTGATGCTTGGCATGTGCCCCACACTGGCCGTGACCACTTCGGCTGTAAACGGTTTTGGCATGGGGGCCACTACCCTGGTGGTGCTGGCGCTGAGCAATCTGATTATCTCCCTGCTGCGCAATGTGATTCCCAAGAAGGTGCGCATCCCGGCCTTTATCGTGATCATTGCCTCCTTTGTAACGGTGGTGCAATTATTGCTGGAGGCTTATCTGCCCTTTCTGAATGACGCCCTGGGTGTGTATATTCCGCTGATCGTGGTAAACTGCATCATTCTGGGCCGGGCGGAAAGCTACGCCTATTCCAATGGACCGGTTCCTTCCCTGTTTGACGGTATCGGCATGGGACTGGGATTCACCGTGGCTCTGACCTGCATCGGCGCGGTGCGGGAACTGCTGGGAGCAGGGGAGATTTTCGGCGCCCGGGTGATGCCGCAGGCATTTACCCCCATCGGCATCTTTGTGCTGGCGCCGGGCGCGTTTTTTGTGCTGGCGGCTCTTTGCGCATTGCAGAATCTGGTGAAAATCAGGGGTGCCAGGGCCGGAAAGGACACTTCCAAGATTGGTTCCGGCTGCAGTGAGGATTGCATGAACTGCGGGGAAAAAGGCTGTGGCAGAAGGAAATTCTATGACGACAGCGACGATCTGGTGGTGGAGGATCTGTCGGATCCGGCAGACTCTTAAGCTGTGCTGTAACGCTTAATGAAGGAGACAGTGAGATGGAAACAGTGAAAGAATTACTTGTCATATTGATCGGCTCCTCGCTGGTGAGCAATGTGGTGCTCAGCCAGTTTCTGGGACTGTGTCCCTTTCTGGGGGTGTCAAAAAAGACCAACACCGCTGCGGGCATGGGGGCGGCGGTAATCTTCGTCATAACTCTGGCCAGCGCGGTAGCCGGGCTCATGTATCGTTTTATTCTGCAGCCTTTACATATCGAGTATTTGCAGACCATATGCTTTATCCTGGTGATCGCGGCGCTGGTGCAGTTCGTGGAAATGTTTCTGCGCAAGGCCATGCCTGCCCTGTACGAGGCGCTGGGAGTGTATCTGCCCCTGATCACTACCAACTGTGCGGTGCTGGGGGTGGCCCTGACCAATGTGCAGAAGGAATACGGGATTCTGACGGGGATTGTCAACGGTTTTGCCACGGCGGTGGGCTTTACCATAGCCATCGTCATTCTGGCAGGACTGCGGGAGAAAATGGAGCACAATGATATTCCGGAATCTTTTAAAGGAATGCCCACGGTGCTGCTCACCGCAGGACTGATGGCCATCGCCTTCTGCGGCTTTTCCGGACTGCTGTAGGAAATATGCACAGGAAGTATATGGAACTATAATCAGCATATTCCCGGAAAGCGCACGGATTCAGGCGAGGCTGTCAGACGGCCGTGCCTGAATCGGGGAACTGGTGTGCCGGAAGGGAAGATGCGGAACTATAATGGAGGTAAGGATATGATAACAGGAATCCTTATTGCGGCAGTCATCGTAGGGGCTATCGGTATCTTCATCGGGTTGTTCCTGGGTGTAGCCGGAATCAAATTCAAAGTGGAAGTGGATCCCAGGGAGGAGGCCATACTGGGAGTGCTGCCCGGCAACAACTGCGGCGGCTGCGGTTATGCGGGATGCTCCGGCCTGGCGGCGGCCATCGCAGGAGGGGAGGCCCCGGTAAATGCCTGTCCGGTGGGGGGAGACAAAGTGGGCTCGCAGGTGGCCCAGATTATGGGAGTGGAAGCGGAGTCCGCTCAGCCCATGGTGGCTTTCGTGCATTGCCAGGGGGATTGCGACAGAACCAGCCAGGACTACAAATACAGCGGCGCGGAGGACTGCCGTATGCTGTCTTTTGTGCCTAACGGCGGTCCCAAGTCCTGCAACAGCGGCTGTCTGGGCTATGGCACCTGTGTGAAAGCCTGCCCCTTTGACGCCATCCATATTGTGAACGGCGTGGCCAGGGTGGATAAGCAGAAATGCAGGGCCTGCGGAAAATGTGTGGCCGTTTGCCCCAAACATCTGATCTCTTTGATTCCTGCCGGGGCAAAAGAAGTGGTGGCCTGCAGTTCCACGGACAAGGGGCCTGTCACCATGAAAGCCTGTACGGTTGGATGCATCGGATGCAGCCTCTGCGTGAAAGCCTGCCCGGCGGATGCGGTCAGGGTGGAGAATTTTCATGCTGTCATTGACCATGAGAAATGTGTGGCCTGCGGCGCCTGCATGGAAAAATGCCCCAAGAAAGCGATTATTGTCAACGAGTAACCCGCTGCGGCGGTGTGGAGAGATGCGGATAAGATGCAAATAGATAGGAGTAGAAATGGATGAGATTGCCTGATGATAACAACGACAAGTCAGGGATGACGCCCACGATTGTGTCCACGATTGTGGCGGTCAGCATGTTCGTGTTGGTGATTTTGCTGGTGGTGCTCTATATCAACCACAGGCAGAATCCCCCCAGGCGGCAAACGGGCGCGCAGCCGGCCCCCACAGCGGGAGCGGTGGCGGAAAGCTATCCGGATACCAGGGATCTGATCGGCGACAGCACACTGACCCCGGATGATCTGGATTTTTGGGATATGTACCCGGAAGAGACCCCGGAGCCGGAGAAGGAAGCCGGGGAGACGCCCAAGCCCCAGGAGAACGATCCGTCCACGGACGGCAGGCATACGCTGGTGGTGGACAGGGACGGAAAAGAAGAGTGGGTGCTGATCAGCCCCTACCTCCCCAAGCATGACTATGACTTTACCAAGCTGGTGTGCCAGTCAGATCTGATGAAATACTATGAGGACGGCAGGCAGACATCCTTTGTGGGGGTGGATATCTCCAAGGCAGAGGGATATGTGGACTACAATAAGTTGAAAAAGGCGGGAGTGGACTTCGTGATGCTCCGGGTGGGAGCCAGGGGCTACAGCAGCGGCCAGCTTGTGATCGACGAGTATTTTTCGGATAACATTAAGCGGGCCAGCGACGCAAAGCTGGAGATCGGGCTGTATTTTTTCTCCCAGGCCATAACGGAGGCCGAGGCCATCGAGGAGGCGCTGGTGGTGCTGCAGCAGCTGCAGGGTTACACCGTGAAGTATCCCATCGCCTTTGACATGGAATATGTGGACAACGACACCTCCCGGGTGGAGGGACTGAGCCGGGCCGACAAGACTGCCATAGCCAAGGCGTTTCTTGATACCATTCGGTTTGGGGGGTATGAGCCCATGATCTATGGAGACAAACATTGGCTGATTAAACAGATCGACTTATCCAAACTGACCGGTTATGACGTATGGCTGTCCCAGCTGGAGGACGTGCCGGATTATCCTTATCGCTTCAGCATGTGGCAGTATGACAGACAGGCGTCCATCGACGGGATCTCCGGCAATGCAAGCCTGAACATCAGTTTTATAGATTACTCGGAAAAATAGTGGATGATTTTAGAGGAAACGGGTAGTGCAGAGTAGATTTCCGCATAGGCGGCAGGGGAAAGCCCCTCTACGTAATTGCGGAGGAAATTCTTGCGCAGCCCGTTTTTTTCCAGGATATCAGCGGCTTTGTTGTAGGCGATGGCGGCTTCTGCGGCGGTATCGTAAGTCCCCACTTTATAGTAGCCTTTTACATGAATCCGGGCGCTGTAGCGGCAGGAAGTCCCCTCCGCCACAGCCCGGACCCCATGGTAAGTGTTGTGTATATGCAGATTTTCCCTGCGGAAATCCGTTGGGTCACCGTTTCGGAATTTGTAATCTACGCCGGGCACGGCATAATTTTTGATGCCGTAGCGGGAGGCAATATTAACCTGCATACCATAGTCCGATACAAAGTAGTGGCCGCCCCGTCTCATGATCTTGTGAGAGGCATAGTAGAACAGGTCATCGGTGTCAAATTTCAATACATGATCGGGGGACAGATAATAGTAAAAGAAGCGGGGACGAATGTAGATGGGGGTTCCCAGATAGATGCCGTTGTCCCGAAAGTTCAGGAGAATCACCCATTTCTCGAAGCCCAGCACCGAAGTGGGGCGGTAGTCCTCCAGGGTCAGCTCCGATCCCGGGGCAACCAGCCTGGAAGCGGTGCGGTAAGCCAGATGAGCCAGCAGGGCATCCCGGTAACTGCCCAGGCTGATATGCCTGCGCCGATAGGTGAGGGAGGAACGGTAGTAGATCTCCCCGCTTTTTTTTGTGGCCTGGTATACGCCTTCCATGTGCCCTGCGTCTGTCATTCTGCCTCACCTTTTTCGTCCTTGCGTTCTGCGTTTTGCAGGATATCAATCACCTGCGCGATGGCAGGCATCAGCTTGCTGTCGTACCGTTCCACGGCTTCCATAACCAGTATATCGGCATTTTGAATGCTTTCCACCACTTCAGGGGCGTAGTCTGTGCGATTGTCGGAGGTCTCCCGGTAAGTGATGACACTGTGGGAGAAATCTTTTGCCAGATAGTCGATCATAAAACATCGGAAGGAATCCCCCACCATTACAAAACGCAGATCGTTGCCACAGTCTGACCGGGCGGAGTAGGTGCCTGTGGGCTGCTTGTCCCCCTGGACCTCTGACAGTGTGACCTCCGGCCTGTAGTTGATGGCGTAATCTTGTTCGGGAGGATATTGGGAGGCGTCCAGTCCTCCCAGGATCAGCAGGTCGCTGGTGGTGGCGTCGCATCGGCCCACTTCCAGTTCCTCCAGGCCGGTGGTGGGCAGCCCCAGGGCCCGGTACAGCGCCTGCGTTCCCACATAGGCTCCTGCCTGGTTCCAGTGGGTGTCATACTGGTGATAGATCTGCCACTGGGCCTTGGCCTGCCGCAATTCCTCCAGGGGATAGAGAATGCTGACATTGGAGTGCTCCCGCACATAGTCCACGAACCGATCCACCCTCTTATAGGAATCTTCGATTACATAAGAAGGCATGTATTCCGAATACACCTGTTCCTTGTTGGGCAGGATCAGGAACTGCAGCCGGATTCCTTTTTCATCGCACAATTTCTGCAGCTGTACCATCAGATCCAGACAGGCCGCCATTTGTTCCTGCTCCATGAGGTTGGTTCCACGATAGGAGGAGATACTGTCGTCCCCGGCGAAAAACAGCCAGTTCTGTCGCCCCAGCAGCACATTATTCCCCACCACCTGAGGGGCCAGGAAGTCACCGCTGTCCTGACCATAGAGCAGACGGGTGAGCCGCCCCTGTAAATGATCTGCGTAGATGCCCTCCAGGGCGCCGGAAAGTTTTTGCTGCCAGGAGATCAGCGTGCTGCGGAAAGGGGCGTTGTCATTGTAATAAGCCTCCAGCTGTCGGGTGTAGTCTGTCATATGGAATTCCCGGGGAAATTCTACTGCCGTTTTCTCCCCCAGGTCATAATCCAGTTCCTGATAAAGCCGGGGGCTGAAAATCCGAATCCCGAGCCAGAGCAGGG
The DNA here is from genome assembly GCA_022797535.1 of Lachnospiraceae bacterium. Taxonomy (GTDB): domain Bacteria; phylum Bacillota; class Clostridia; order Lachnospirales; family Lachnospiraceae; genus Acetatifactor. The sequence continues at coordinate 47,629 of JAAWKU010000003.1, forward strand.
AGGGCAGGAGAAGAACGCCCATAAAGATGCCGATTTTTATGATTCCCATGTTTTTTTTCATGTTTTACTCCTGTAAGTATGTTCCACATCCACGCTTTCCATGCGGCTGATTGGAATTCCCCGCGTGGATCCACGCGCTGCGTCTAAAACTGAAAATAGATAAAGGGATTGTAGGTCCCGGCGATAATGCACAATATACTGGCCGCCAGAACGGCGATCTGTACCGCAAAGGAATCATAGATCCGGGCGGTTTTTTTGCCTGCCCTCTGCAGGAATCCGGCCCCCAGAAAGGCGAAGGCCAGTGCCAGGAGCACCTGCATGGACAGGTAGGAGAGGATGCTGTACTGGGAGGTTCCGAAGGAGAAGAGCTGGCTCAGGTAGCGTTTGGCCACCACCAGGCTATCTGAGCGGAAGAACACCCATCCCGTCATGACAAAGAACATGGTGTAGGCCCAGTTTAAAGGCTTTACAGGGTTCTTTTGCAGAAGGCGGCCGAGAAACAGCCGCTCCGCCACCAGCAGCAGCGCATACATCAGCCCCCACACCAGAAAGGTGAAATTAGCCCCATGCCAGATGCCCGTGAGCAGGAACACCACCAGCAGGTTCAGACATGTCCGGGCCTGCCCTTTCCGGTTGCCGCCCAGAGGAATATACACATAATTCTTGAACCAGGAGGAGAGGGAGATATGCCATCTGCGCCAGAATTCCTGGATGGACAGGGAGGTATAGGGATAGTTGAAGTTTTCCTTCCAGTGAAATCCCAACATGCTGCCCAGCCCGATGGCCATATCGGAGTAGCCGGAAAAGTCATAATAGATCTGGAAGGTGTAGCAAATCATTCCCAGCCAGGCCAGCGCCGCTCCCAGCTGACCGGTTTCCAGCGCCCATATCTGATCCGCCACATTTCCCAGAGTATTGGCGATGAGCACTTTCTTTCCCATTCCGAAACAGAAACGTTTTATCCCGTACAGAAAATCTTCCCGGGTCTGGGTCCGCTGACGCAGCGCTTCGGCAATATCGCTGTATTGCACAATGGGCCCGGCGATCAACTGGGGGAACAGGGAGATATACAGGGCGAAATCCAGGATGTTGGTTTGAGGAGGGACTGTTTCCCGGTAGACGTCCACCACATAGGACATGGCCTGGAAGGTGAAAAAGGAGATGCCGATGGGCAGTACCACCTTGGCGATCTGCAGCGCCCCGGTCCCCTGCAGGGAGAATAATTCCGACAGGAAACGCCTCTGCAGCAGATCCCCCCGGAAGGCCATAACGGTTTCCACCATGGCCACCAGCATATTGAAGTATTTAAAAAAGAACAGGATCAACAGGTTCAGAATTACGGTGAGGATCAGAAGGGTCTTTCTGCTCTTTCCCTTTTTGCCTGACAGAAGGGAAGCGCCCAGGAAATTAAGGAGTATGACCCCCAGCATGATCAGGATGTAGGAAATGCCTCCCCAGGCGTAAAAAAACAGGCTGCATACCAGAAGGAAGAGATTCCTGCATCGCATTCTCCGCTGTTCATCAGATATGGGCAGCCATGTGAAGAGGGCATTGCCAATAATTACAAAGGGCAAAAAAACCCATAAAAAAATCATGGAACTGAACAGCATGTCACTACCTCCTGATTAAATCTTTACATATTTTTATGGGATTTTGGCCATAAATACGAATTTATTTTACCATATTTTTTATCTCTTAGCAATATTTTTAGGACTTGCTGTATAAACTTATAATAGTGGAATGTGTGAGAGGAGAGTCCTATGTATAAAAAAGCGTTGGGAATTATTGTTTTGGTACATATGTTGTTTCTGGCCGGATATGTCTGTGTGGCGCTGGCCGGAGACAGTATTCAGATTGGGGAGCCGGTGACCACCGCCACCCTGGACCGGGCCCTGGTGGCGGACGAGAGCAGCAGTGCCATGGGCGTGGCGGATAGAGCGGCGTCGGGGCAGCGGGTGGTGGATTACGGCACCCTGGAAAAGCCACCGGCCTATGAACTGGGGGAGGAGGACTATGACATATTGCTTCGGATCGTGGAGGCGGAAGCAGGTGGGGAGGACGAGGACGGCAAGCTGCTGGTGGCCAATGTGGTGCTGAATCGGATGAACAGCGAGGCATTCCCGAATACCGTGAAGGATGTGGTCATGCAGCGCAGCGGCGGAGTGACCCAGTTTTCTCCGGTGGCCTCCGGGCGGATCTGGCGGGTGAAGGTCAGCCAGGAGACCATTGACGCGGTGCAGCGGGCCATTCAGGGGGAGGATATTTCCCAGGGAGCCCTGTATTTTGCTTCCAGGAGATATGCCGACAGCGGCAGTATGCGGTGGTTTGACCGGCGACTGACTTTTCTGTTCAAGCATGGCGGTCACGAGTTCTTCTTTTAGCCGTTGCGCGGATGGGAGATTTATGCTATAATCACTCCAGTATTGGAAAGAGGCGGAAGAGAAATGGGACAGCCGGTCCCGGCAGGGAGGACGGCGGGACCTGATTTGGAGGATTATATCATGAAGGAAGTGTTGTATAAAAGTACCAGAAGCGCCCAGGAGCCGGTAAGCGCGTCCATGGCAATCCTGAAGGGACTGACGGAGGACGGCGGGCTGTTCGTGCCGGATCATATCCCCGCTCTGGATAAAAGCCTTGCAGAGCTGGCGGCCATGGACTACCGGGAGGTGGCCTATGAGGTGATGAAGCTGTACCTGACGGATTTTACGGAGGAGGAACTGAAGAGCTGTATCTCCAAAGCATATGACGGGAAATTTGACTCGGAGGCCATTGCCCCCATGGCGGAGGCGGAGGGCGCTTATTTCCTGGAACTGTTTCACGGCGCTACCATTGCCTTTAAGGATATGGCACTGTCCATTCTGCCCCATCTGCTGACCACTTCCGCCAGGAAGAACCGGGTTGAGAATGAGATCGTGATTCTGACTGCCACCTCCGGGGACACGGGCAAGGCGGCGCTGGCAGGCTTTGCGGATGTGGAGGGAACCCGCATCGTGGTGTTCTATCCCAAGGACGGCGTCAGCCCCATCCAGGAGAAGCAGATGGTGAGCCAGAAGGGGGACAATACCTTTGTGGTGGGGATCCGGGGGAACTTTGACGATGCGCAGACAGGGGTTAAGAAGATCTTCTCTGACAGGGAACTGGCAGCCGGGATGGATGCCAGGGGATTCCAGTTTTCCTCGGCCAATTCCATCAATATCGGACGTCTGGTGCCTCAGATCGTGTACTATGTATATGCCTGCGCCCGGCTGGTGGCGGAGGGAAAGATTCAGGAGGGGCAGCGGATCAACGTGGTGGTGCCCACCGGCAATTTCGGCAATATCCTGGCGGCCTATTACGCCAAAAATATGGGATTGCCCATAGGCAGGCTGATCTGCGCCTCCAATGACAACAAAGTGCTGTATGATTTCTTCCGTACCGGCGTCTATGACCGCAACAGGGAGTTTGTACTGACCAGTTCTCCTTCCATGGATATCCTGATTTCCAGCAATCTGGAGCGTCTGATCTACCGCATAGCAGGGGATGACCCGGAGCAGAACGCCCGGCTGATGGCTGCCCTGGGAGGACAGGGCCGGTATGAGATTACGGGGCAGATGCGGGAGATGCTTCAGGATTTCTATGGAGGTTATGCCACCGAGGAGGAGACTGCGGCCGCCATTCGCCGGATCTATGAGGCGTGCGGCTATGTGATCGACACCCATACCGCGGTGGCGGCATCGGTGTATGGAAAATATGTGGAGGAGACGGGGGATCGTACCCCCACGGTGATCGTTTCCACGGCAAGCCCCTTTAAATTCACCAGAAGCGTGATGAACGCCATTGACCATAAGTATGACGGCATGACGGATTTTGAACTGGTGGATGAATTGTCCAGAATCGCCAATGTGGCGGTTCCTGCGGCGATTGAGGAGATTCGGAACGCTTTGGTGCTGCATGATAATATCTGCGAAGTGGATGAGATGCCGGATATGGTAAAAAAATTCTTGCAGTTGTAATAGACAGGAAGCATGGCTGGGCTTGCGCAGGGCGGGGTTCAGCCATTTTCCGGTTTGGAGACAAAAAGCACGGGGAGGTGGCGCATGGCAGGTGAGACACAGGCAAGCAGGAATGCGGAGGGCTTCTTTTTTCTAAGCGCGGAGGACGCGGGGATGGCCCTGAAGGAGAAAAAGCAGATTGAGTATCTGGAAGCCAATCTGAATTTCCACAATCCAGAGCAGGTGCTGACTCTCTATGAGAGGATGCTGCGGGAGCGGGTATTCAAAACTCCAGTGGGAATGATATATTTGAAGCGCCTGCAGGACTTTCTGCTGGGCAAGGAGGGCGTTGATCCCGCCCGGGTGCCCATGATACCGGTCTATGTTCCCTGTGCCTACAGTCCCCAGAGGCAGGAGAGACCCCGGCGCGCCGCCGCCGGGCATGAGGAGGCAAAGCCCACTCCGCCCAGACTGCGGCTATCCATACTTTTGAATGTGCTGCTGGCGGCTGCGGTGATTGCCATGTTCATCCTGGCTCTGAGCAGCAGCCATCCCAATATCCTGAATTACCGTACTGCCATCCTCAACGAGTACGCGTCCTGGCAGCAGAATCTGGCGGAGCGGGAGCAGGTCATACGGGAGAAGGAACGGGAACTAAAGATCGTGGAGTAGAGGAAAAGTTGCTCCTGAGCCTGCGAAGCAGGTGAATAATCGGATTATTTTCACAGAAAATACATAAATAGGTTCTATAATTAACGTATGTAGTGGGAAAGCGGCGGCGCGCCGGACAATGCGGAAAAGAGGTAGGCCATATGGAGAGACGAAAGATTCTGGTGGTGGATGACGAGAGCAGGATGCGCAAGCTGGTAAGAGATTTTCTGGTGAAAAGCAATTACGATGTGCTGGAGGCGGAGGACGGCGAACAGGCTGTGGACCTTTTTTTCCGGGAAAAGGGCATCTCCCTGGTGGTACTGGATGTGATGATGCCCCGGATGGATGGATGGCAGGTCTGCAAGGAGATTCGGACCTATTCTCAGGTTCCCATCATCATGTTGACAGCCAGGGGAGACGAACAGGACGAACTGCAGGGCTTTAAGCTGGGAGTGGATGAATATATCTCCAAGCCTTTCAGTCCCAAGATACTGGTGGCCCGGATCGAGGCAGTCCTGCGGCGCGCCCAGGCCGACTCCCAGGAAGGACGCCTGTCCTGCGGCGGCATTCTCATTGACAAGGCGGCTCACCAGGTGGAGATCGACGGACAGCCGGTGGAACTGAGTTACAAGGAGTTTGAACTGTTGACCTACTTTGTGGAAAACAGAGGCATTGCGCTCTCCCGGGAGAAGATTCTGAACAATGTGTGGAATTATGATTACTTTGGGGATGCCAGAACCATAGATACGCATGTGAAGAAGCTGCGCAGCAAAATGGGCGCCAGAGGGGATATGATTAAGACCATCTGGGGAATGGGTTACAAACTGGAGGCGGAGGAGTGAGGCGGGGAATGATGAAATCTTCTCTGCGCAGGCAGTTGGCAGCCCTCACCATCGGACTGCTGGTGGGGACGATTCTGGCATGCTGGTTTATCAATAATACATTTCTTGAAAGCTACTACGAGCGGGAGAAAGCCGATGTGGTGCAGGCGGCTTACCAGCGGCTGAATGCGGCGGCGGTGTCCGGCGGACTGGGCAGCGAGGACTTTGCCCAGGAGATGGGCCGGTACGCGTTTGCCTCCAATATCAACGTGGAGGTTATTGACGCCAATTCCCGGATCGTCTATGCGGCGGTTTTCAACAACGGGGAAGAACTCTCCAAACGGCTGCTGCGGTATATTATCGGTTATTCCGTGAACAGTACCTTTGGAGAGGAACTTTCAGAGGGCGTGCCTGCGCCCAACACAGTGTTTAAATATGTGGAACGGCGAACCGCCACGGAATATATAGAGATGTACGGGCAGCTTGACAACCATGATTGGTTCATTGTCAGCACTACCATGGAGAGCATACAGGAGAGCGTGCGCATTGCCAACCGTTTTCTGGCCTATGTGGGCGTGGCCGCCGCTTTCGCAGGGGGCGTTTTGATGTGGCTGATGTCCAAGCGTGTGACGGATCCGGTTCTGCAGCTGGCGGAGATTTCCCAGCGTATGACCAGCCTGGATTTTGAGGCCAAATATCAGGGGGCGGAAAAAAATGAGATCGGTCTGTTGGGATCCAATATTAATCAGTTGTCCGAATCCCTGGAAAGAACCATATCGGAATTGAAAACAGCCAACAACGAACTGCAGAAGGATATAGAGAAAAAAGAACAGATCGACCAGATGCGCAGGGAGTTCCTGGCCAATGTATCTCATGAGTTGAAAACGCCCATAGCGCTGATCCAGGGTTATGCGGAAGGGCTTAGAGAGGGCATCAGCGACGATGCGGAGAGCCGCGACTTTTATTGCGAGGTGATCATGGATGAGGCGGGCAAGATGAATACCATGGTCCAGAAACTGCTGACGCTGAATCAACTGGAGTGCGGCAACGAGAAGGTGAGCATGGAGCGCTTTGATATCGTTGCTCTGATTAAGAATTATTTGCAGTCAGCGGAGATTCTGACTCGTCAGAACGGGATAGAAGTCAGGATGGATCAGACGGAGCCGGTCTATGTGTGGGGAGATGAGTTCAGGACCGAGGAAGTATTTATGAACTATTTTACCAACGCGGTCCACTATTGTCAGGGGGAGAAGCTGGTTCATATCAGGGTGGAGCAGGCGGGAGATAAGGCCATGATCAGTGTGTTCAACACCGGCGAACCCATTCCGGAGGAGAGCCTGGCCCATCTGTGGGAAAAGTTTTATAAGGTGGACAAGGCCAGGACCCGGGAGTATGGGGGAAGCGGGGTGGGGCTGTCCATTGTGAAAGCGATTATGGAGTCCATGCATCAGGAATATGGGGTGCGGAATTATTCCAACGGGGTGATGTTCTGGTTTATGCTGGAAATGGCGTAACCGGTTGTTTTATGGAGAATAAGGGTATATACTGTATATGGAGAAAGCAAATATGAGGGGATGGGAAACGGAGCAGGAACTGGAAAGGGTACTGTTGGTGGGAGTGGACATCGGAGAGGAAGAGGACTTTGAACATTCCATGGAGGAACTGGGCAGTCTGGCGGAAGCCTGCGGGATGCAGGTGGCGGGCATCATCACCCAGCGCCTGGACGCACCCAACAAGGCGCTTTATGTGGGTTCCGGCAAAGTGGAGGAGATCAGGGAGTACGCAGGGCAGTGCGAGGCGGAGGTCATCGTGTTTGACAATGCACTGTCTCCCTCCCAGATTCGGAACCTGAATCAGGAGTTGGGATTGCCTATATTGGACAGAACTACGCTGATCCTGGATATCTTTGCCCTTCGGGCTCAGACCCGGGAGGCCAAGCTGCAGGTGGAGACGGCCAGGCTCCAGTATCTGCTGCCCAGACTGGTGGGGATGCATGACGCGCTGAGCAGGCAGGGCGGCGCCAGCGGCAGCATGAGCAACAAGGGTACGGGAGAGAAAAAGCTGGAACTGGACCGACGCAGGATTGAGCATCGGATCAGTGAACTGCGAAAGGAACTGGCGGAGGTGGAGCAGGGACGGAATATCCGGCGGCAGAGACGCCTGCAGTCCCGGATCCCCCAGGTGGCGCTGGTGGGCTACACCAACGCAGGGAAATCCACCGTCATGAACCGGTTGGTGGAACAGTATGGTCAGGCGTCGGAAAAGACGGTGCTGGAGAAAGATATGCTGTTCGCTACCCTGGAGACCAGTGTACGGGCCATAGAGACGGGGGACAACAAGCCCTTTTTTCTGGTGGATACGGTGGGATTTATTCACAAGCTGCCCCACGGTCTGGTCAAGGCTTTCCGCTCCACTTTGGAGGAGGTGCGCTACGCAGACCTGCTGGTACAGGTGGTGGATGTATCGGATTCCCGGTACAGGCAGCAGATGGAAGTGACCCGCCAGACATTGGAAGAATTAGAAGCAGGTGACATTCCCATGGTTATCGTGTATAATAAGAGTGATCTGAGCGACCGTGCGTATCCACGGCTGGCAGGAGATCATATTTACATGGCGGCTGCGGCAGGCGAGGGCCTGGAGGAACTGTTAGCCCTGATCAAGGAAAGGGTCTATGCGGATCAGGTGGACTGCAGGTTCCTGCTTCCCTATGATCGGGGCGGCGTGGCATCTTATATCATGGAACATGCCACGGTTTCAAAGCAGGAATACAGGGAGGACGGTCTGTACCTGGAAGTGAACTGTCACCGGCAGGATATGGAAAAATATAAACAGTATCTGGTCTGAGTTCACTGGGGCGCCTATATTTGAGGGGTGCCTACATATGAAAGGATATGAGGGGAAAATGGAACAAGCGGGAATTTACGAAAGAATCAAAGACAGGGTAGAGCAGCTGAAGAAGGAATCCCAGGATCATTTTTTTACAGATTATCTGACGAAGCTGGACAGCCGCCTGATTCAGGAGAAACACCAGCTGGATCTGATGGAGACGGAGCTGGAGCGCAGCTGTCGGCTCTATCAACAGCGCATGACCTCCGGCGCGACGGTTATGCCTGGCGCGACGGTTATGCCTGGCGCGGCGGTTATGCCTGGCACAGCGGTTATGCCTGGCACAGCAGTTATGCCCGGCGCGGCGATTGCTGCCGGGGATCGACAGGAGGGGGCTCCGGGGACGGTTATGCCTGGCACGGCTTTGTCAGGCGATTATCAAAAGGCGGCCCCGTTGGGGGGACAAAACATCTCCCAGGAAGGAATGCCTTCGGGCGGGAGCCAGGTATACGGTACATACAGCACAGGTAATTTTTCTCAGCAGACTGTGCCGTCCTTTACGTATTCCCAGCCCCAGGCAGCTTCCAGGCCTCATAAGAATCATGAGTTCACAATCGGCATCAACGTATTCGGAGCCATAGGTGTCCTCTTTGTACTGGCGGCGCTGATCCTGCTGGGGATCAATTATATGAGCAGCCTGGTGAAAGAATTGGGGCTCTATGTGCTGGGCCTGCTGGTGTGGGGCGTGGCAGAGTTTGTTCTTAAGAAAAAGAATCGGACCCTGTCCATGATTTTTTCCTCACTGGGTATCGGCAGCCTGTACGTAACTACCATGGTTAATTTTCTGTATCTGCACAATTTCAGCGGTTTGGTTACTATAAGTATCACCACGCTTGTGACGGTGGCGGTGATGTTTGTGAGCCGGAGAAAGGATGCGGGTATTCTGAGGATCATTTGTATCGGCGCCTGCATGATCAGTTTCCTGATGATGGATACCCTGCATATGGCCGGGGAGATGGAGCTGCTGGTCTATATGGGGATGATCGTGCTGATCCAGTTGCTGGGAATCCTGCTCCCGGTAAAACAGTGGGCCTACGGCATTGCCCTCGGCCAGATGGCAGGGACGGCATTTTTTGCCTGGACTTTTGCTGTAAACACAATTCCCCCTGGAGAAGTGATGGGGCTGCGGGCTTTATATGTAATCGGTTTTGTGGTGGTCAGCATACTGCTCATGGAACTGACAGTTTGGAGGATGCCGGTGTCGGTCCAAAACAGCGGTCAGATGCAGGGGGTCTGTATTACCTTTGGAATCGGCGCGTTGCTGCTGCTGAGCGCGCACTGGCGCTGCGCCACAGGCTTTATTGGCCGGCACGACGGCCTGTTTTCGGATATAGAGATCTGGATACGTCTGGGTGTGCTGGCGGCGATCGTGGTAATGGGTGTGCTGTTCTTTTTCCTTACGAAGGGCAAGGGATTTCTGCCGTGGATGCAGGCATACTTTGTGGCGGGGGCGGCGCTGTTTATGTTTGGATATGGCTCCCGGGAACATTTGAGCGTCACCATAACCCTGGCAATCCTGCTGGCGGTGTATAAACTGCTGGCGTACTGGCAAAAACCCTTGTGGGTGGCGGACGCGGTTATCACCGCCTGGACGGCGCTGGCGGCGTTGGCCTACCATGATACGGTCTACGGAGCGGTGTTGCTGGGTGTGCTGTTGCTGGGCATCCTGCTTATAAACCACTGGCAGACTTACTACGAATTGATATTCACCGGGACGGCCCTGCTGTATCTGTTCCTGGTGGTGGACAATGAATTGCTGCTTCCGCTGGCGGTGGCAGTGATGTGGCTTGCCACCCTCCTGCTCAACTATGTGAAAAGATTTGCGGGAAAAGGAATCAGGGGCTTCAATGTGACCATATTGGTGATGGAGATTTGTTGCTATCTCGGACTGGCTTTCTTCCAGAAATATGACAGCGTGATCATATATTTTATCCTGACGGTGTTGGGGATGGGCATCCTGCTGTTCACCTTTCGGCCCGGTTTTTTTCCAAAGCCGGAAGAGTGGCGCGGCCTGGCCATGGCGGTCTTTTTGACCTATATGGTGTTGGTCACCAGATTTGAGTATCGGATCACTTCCAGCATCCTGCTGATGGTGGTGGGATTGCTGGGCATACTTTTCGGTTTCCGGCAGACAGACAGGAAACTGCGGTTATACGGACTGGTGTTGTGCATGCCGGTGTGCTTCAAGATTACCTTGTTTGACTTCCGGGTGCAGTCCCTGCAGCGAATCATCCTGTTTCTGGCGGCCGGGGTGGTGGCCTTGGGGATTTCCGGGATCTATGCATGGATGGACAGAAAGTATAACAGGGATATTGAAAAGGCAGAATAACTAAGACATGCGTGATGCATTGGAGGAGATAAGATGAGAAAAAAAATTGTCGCGGCACTGTTGACGGGAATGGCTCTGATGATGGCCGGATGCGGAAACGCCATTCCTGATATGACGGATGAACAGCTCCAGGAGGTGGGGGAATACACGGCCATGCTGCTCCTCTCCCATGATGTGAATTATAGGAGCAGACTGGTGGATGTGGAAACCCTGAATCTGGAGGAAGATGACGGATTTTCCCAGGCGGAAGCGCCGGAAGAAACGCCGGCCCCGGAGGAGACGCCCGCTCCGGAAAACGTAGGTATGGATCCCACAGAGGATACACCGGTGGTGGATTTGACCGGGGGACAGGACAGCGAGGAGCAGATCGTGGTGAGCCTGGAGGAGGCACTGGGACTGCCGGAGCAGATGACCCTTGTTTACACGGGACATGAGATCGCGGACAGCTATCCCCTGAACGCGTCCGCGGAAGAGTATTTTACAGTGGATGCCGGAACCGGAAACAGTCTGTTGGTGCTGCGCTTTACATTGCAGAACCTGGGGGAGGGGACGGAGACGGCCGATACCATAGGACATAGCCTGCGGGTGAGAGTATCGGTCAACGGGATCAGTGTCAACAGCCTGACCACTTTGCTGGAAAATGACCTGACACTTTATCATGAGGACCTGAACCCCGGGGAGAGCAGAGAAGTGGTGATTCTGGCGGAATATGAGGCCATGAGTCTGCAGGATGTGGCTTCTGTGGAGATAAATGTCAAAAATGATGATAAAAATACAACAATTTCCCTTGAATAAGGATATTGGCAGTATTTACTGCGACGCTTTACCTGGATAAAATGTAAAAAAACGCCCATTTTATGGGCGTTTTGGCTTTAAAAAGAAATTGTGTTAAAAAATCCAAAAAATTTCAAATTTTCTGTTGACAATGTGAAAAAGGAGTGATATACTCATAAACGTCGCTGAGGGAGACACAATTCGACAGCGAAGAAGAAGCGAAGCCGAGAACGGAAGTTCAGAGCGAAGCTGGAGCACCAACTCAGAGCATTAACACGAAGCACTTGCTCGGAGCAATAGCTCCATGATCCTTGACAAATAAACAGCAATGCAACCCTGAAAATTCTTTTAAAACCTTCCTGATTAAAATCAAGGAAGGAAGCGACCCCAAAAAGGGGAAGCGGAAGT
>JAAWKU010000084.1 GCA_022797535.1 Lachnospiraceae bacterium
AGCTTTGGATCGCCCGGATCAATGCGGCCGCCAGGCTGAACGGCCTGTCCTACAGCAAGTTCATGTTCGGCCTCAAGCAGGCCGGCGTGGATATGAACCGCAAGATGCTGGCCGAGATGGCGGTGAACGACGCTGACGGCTTCACCACTCTGACAGAGTTGGCAAAGTCCAAGCTGGCGTAAATTTTATGGCGGAATCAAAACCCCGGAGGAAAGAACTCCGGGGTTTTTGATATATGATAATGGAATCCTGGCAGAGCGTGGACTTTATTGTTGACGAGGGGAGAAATAACAGGAAAGTTTGGGGCAAAAAAAGAACCCCATCAAATGGGGCTCCGAGAGCAGATAACGGGAGTCGAACCCGCCTTTCCAGCTTGGGAAGCTAGCGTTCTACCGATGAACCATATCTGCACTTCCAAACAATAAGAAGTATACCACAAAGAGTTTCCTTTGTAAACCATAAATTAAAAATTCTACATGTTTTATACGATAAAAGTGATGTGAGGATTAAGGGTGCTGAAAAACGTTCCAGGGAACTTATATATTAAAACAAAAAGTTGATAAAACATACAGGCTATATGTGGTCTGTAGATCCTTTTCTAAATTATGGAGCTGTGAAAGACCCGAGGCCCGTGTGAACCCACGATTGACAGTTTCCTTTTTCCTGTGTTATATTAAATACAATAATTGCCTGGTAAACAAGGACATAGGGTGAGAGGAGAAGATTATGCAGGGTATAAGAATATACGAGATGCCCGACTGTAAAATGGTTTCTTCGGAGACGGGGATGTTTGGAGACGGAAAACTGGAGAGTTTTGACGATTGGTTTTCAAAGCAGAAGCCAGGTTTATTTCCGAAAGACTTTCTATTTTGGGACGGCAGTGGATTCCGTTGGCTCTATTTATATGAGGATGGCATGGATGTGCCGAAGGAATTTGAAATAATTGATTTTCAAGGCGGTTTATATGCCGTGGCAACGGATATTGATGGAAAAACGGATATGGATGCCTTGAAAAGAGAGGTCGACCTGTTTCTGGAAGAAAACGGGTTTGAACGGGATCTGTCGCGGCAGGAGCTTGGCAATGTTATAACTTCGCCTGCTGCCCATAAAATAATGGGATATAACCAAATGGATTATTATTCCCCCATAAAGGCCAAAGATTAAGGTGATCTACCGCAGGTTCCCTGCGGTAGATTTTTTGCCTTGTGCCAGGTTTGACATCAATCATGCCGGTTAAAAACCAGTCACGGATATTTACCGCCAAGTGTAGTGAACCACAAGTCGGCGCCGGCAGGCGGGATGGGGGCTGGGACAGACTGACGCAGAGTCCTGGGCCGGGCTGGCGATCTGCAGGGAAGGGAAGGTAAGAATGGAACAGACTATACATGAGAGACGTTTGGGGCTCAGCGGCAGCGCCTTGAAAATCATTGCCATGGTCACCATGCTGATAGATCATATCGGCGCCGCGGTGCTGGTGCGGTATCTCCTGGGCATGCAGAGCCGCATTGGCAGCATAGAGGCGTATAATCAGTTATTTACCCTGTACCGGGTGCTGAGGGGAATCGGGCGGATCTCTTTTCCCATCTATTGCTTTCTGCTGGTGGAAGGGTTTCAGAGGACCCGGAATCTGAAAAAATACATCCTGCGGCTGGGGATCTTCGCGGTTATTGCGGAAGTGCCCTTTGACCTGTGCTTTTCTTCCAAAGTTTTTTGCCTGGAACACCAGAGTGTCATGTTGACCTTGCTGGTGGGGGTACTCACCATGTGGGGGTTGTCTTTGCTGGAGGCCCGTATAAGTGACAGGCGTTTGCTGATACCCTGCGCTGCCGGGGTCATTCTCGCCGGGGCGGCAGGGGCGGAGCTGCTGCGAACGGATTATGGGTATATGGGAGTAGCCTGTATCATGGTGTTATATGTGCTGCGCCGGGTCAAATGGATGCAGATGCTGGGGGGATGTCTGGTTTTCCTGTGGGAGATATGGGCGCCTGTTGCTTTTATCCCCATCGCCTGTTACAGCGGCAGGAGAGGACTGAAGTTAAAATATCTGTTTTATCTGTTTTACCCCCTGCACCTGCTCCTCCTGTATCTGATCTGTGTATGGATGGGGACCGGGCATATTCCCGTGATTTGATTTATTATGCTTCACTTCCCAGGCTCGAACCGGACAGAGAGGAATCCCGGTCCGGGGCACAGAGGAAACCCGGTCCGGAGCGCAGAGGAATCCCGGTCCGAGGCGCAGAAAAATTCCGGTCCGGGGCACAGGCAGGGAATATGCGACGCTTTACATAGAGCGCCTTACATAGTAGGAATGGCCGGTTGACGGATTTAGCATTCTAAGATAAAATGAATTAATAGAATCCGTGTGCAGACCACATGACAGGCAGGCGGCGCACGGGAGACAGTATCTGCCGGAAGAACAGACGGGAAAGATCCGTTGCGGCCCGGGCAGATGAGGAATCGGTACAAGGAGGGGCTAAGGATGCAGATAGTTGTTTTTGAAAAATATATTGACGAACTTCTGGAGAAGAGCACATTGGACGTGCCCGCCTGGAACATTGAGAAAGCCAGGGCCGGCCTGAAAGCCGGGTGGAATTACATAGACGGCTGCATGATTCTGGCGCTTCTGGAGATATACAGGGCCACGGGGGAGAAGAAGTACTATGATTTTGCCGACGCTTTCATCGACCACCGGGTCATGGAGGATGGCTCCATCGCCGGGTACAGGGTGGAGGAGTACAATATTGACAATGTGAATGCGGGGAAAACCCTCTTTGCCCTGTATGAGATAAACGGCAGGGAGAAATACCGCAGGGCCATCGACCTGATTTATTCCCAGATCCAGACCCAGCCCAGGACGGCGGAGGGAAATTTCTGGCACAAAAAGATCTATCCCAACCAGGTGTGGCTGGACGGCATGTATATGGGGCAGCCCTTTTATATGGAATATGAGACCAAATTCAATAAGCGGGAGCATTATGACGACATTTTCAGTCAGTTTGCCAATGTGGTAAAGAATATGCGGGACCGGGATACGGGCCTGTACTATCACGGATATGACGCCAGCAGGGAAGTGTTCTGGTGTGACAGGGAGACGGGTCTATCCCGGAATTTCTGGCTCAGGGCCCTGGGATGGTACTCCATGGCGCTGCTGGACACTCTGCATAAATGCGAGCCCGGTCAGGAGTATCGGGAGGCCTATGACAATCTGAAGCAGGTGTTTATAGATCTGGTGGATTCCATGCTGAAATTCCAGCATGCGAGCGGCCTCTGGTATCAACTGCCTGCATTGGGAGGGAAGGATCCCAACTATCTGGAGACCAGCGGCAGTTCCATTATGGCCTACTGTCTTTTAAAGGGCGCGCGCCTGGGGATATTGCCTGAGCATTACAGAGAGTATGGTCTGAAGGCTTTTAACGGCGTATGTAACACTTATCTGAAGGAAAAGGACGGACATCTGAGCCTGGGAGGTATCTGTCTGGTGGCGGGCCTTGGCCCCGCCAGTGACCTGCGCAGGGACGGCAGCTTTGAATACTATATGTCAGAGCCCATCGTGGAGGATGACGCCAAGGGGGTGGGACCATTGCTGCTGGCCTACACGGAACTGCGCAGGCTGGATGCCTGAAGGAGGATTTCACCGGATACATCGGATGTGCCCCGGTCACAGCAGCCCCAGGTGCTCCAGCAGGATCTTGAATCCCATCAGGATCAGCAGGATCCCACCTGCCAGTTCGGCCCTGGATTTGTAGCGGCTGCCGAAGAGATTGCCCACTTTGACCCCAAGGGCTGAGAGCACGAAGGTGGTAGCTCCGATAAAGCATACAGCGGGCAGGAGATCCACCCGCAGAAAGGCGAAGGTGATTCCCACCGCCAGCGCATCAATGCTGGTAGCCACCGCCAGCAGAAACATTTCTTTGAAGTACATGGTGCTGCTGGCTTTTTCTTCCTCTTTGGAGAAGGCTTCCTTGACCATATTGGCGCCGATCAGGGCCAGCAGGCCAAAGGCGATCCAATGGTCTATATGGGTTATGTATTTCTCAAAGCGGCTGCCCAGCAGATAGCCCAGCAGCGGCATCAGGGCCTGGAAGCTGCCGAACCAGGCCCCTGCCACAGCCGCTTTTTTCAAGGGCGCTTTCTCCATGGCCAGTCCCTTGCAGACGGATACCGCGAAGGCGTCCATGGACAGGCCCACGGCGATCAAAAACAGATTAAGTAATGTCATAAGTCCCTCTTTTCCGCAGTTGCTCCGCAGATATGTGCCGGGCGGCTGCCTTTTTATTCTGATTATGGAGGGGCGGGCCATGCCCTGGCGGAAAAAAAGAGGCCCATGGACAATGGACGCGTCTCGGCGCCGACTGTCCATGAGTCTCGTTTTCACATCCGCATGTCAGGCAATACCAGACGATAAACCGTCATTATGTTGATATTGCCGCAGCCCGGGGCTGCAAACTACTCCCTCATAAACCCTGTAAATTTTTTACATCATATCCCATTGTGAGGAACTTGTCAAGAAAAATGGTAAATATTTTGTATAATTTACCGTCTCCTACAAAGAATACAGTAATGAGAAAGAAGTCTGGAACCGGCGGTCCATATAGTCGATCGGCCATCACGGAGGCTGTCCCGGCGCTTTGCAGGCAGAGGGAAGCCCTGGAGCGGCAGGATTCCGGGGACGGAGATCCAGGGGTGCGGTCCGCAGCCGGACTGCGCGGGAAAGGAGTAGAGATGGGAATTACATTGAATGTGTGGGTTTTCTCAGGCATTATCGGAGTGGCTTATATTATGGGCTATTTGATGAGCCGTACCATGGGCCGGATGCTGGCGGTGGAGGGCGCGGACGCAGAGACGCCGGCCCGACAGGAAAGCTGGCTGGGGACGGCAGCTAAGGACAGGATCGGAGCGGACGCGGAAGAAAGGATCCCTTCCGGGAGAATGTTCCAGGGCAGCGCCAGGGCGTGGCCGGAGAACGGAATCCGATCAGGAAGAAGGCTTCAGGGCGAGACCGCAGCATGTCAGGAGAGCGGAATCCGGCCCGGGAGAAGGCTTCAGGGCGAGACCGCAGCATGTCAGGAGAGCGGAACCTGGCCCGGGAGAAGGCTTCAGGACGAGACCGGAACACGTCAGGCGAGTGGAAACCGTTCCGGGGATCCGGCTCAGTTAGAGCCGGACATGGAGTGGGGAAGGACGGCGCAAACGCAGGAATACGGGGAAATGTATCAGGAGGAGCAGGAGACCTGGTCCCCGCAGGACAGAAAACCTGGAAATACCCTTCGGCAGGGTGGACCGGGGCGCGGCAGGGCGTATTGGCCCAGACGGACCGCCCAGGGCCCGGACAGGGGCGACTATGCGGGGGAAGCCCGGGAATGGCAGAAGGCCCGCATACAGCGCAGATATCGTGGGCGCTCCCACCGGGAACAGCAGGCGAAGCCCGCAGGACATCCCATCGCCAGCCCGGTGGCGGGACAAGTGGACGTGCTGGAGACACAGGGACGCAGGGGGGTGCTTCTCACCCCGGAGGACAATAAAGTCTATGCTCCGGCCTCGGGCAAGATCATCCGCCTCTATCCCCGGGGCAACGAGTTCCTGCTGCGCACGGATTCCGGCGTGGTTCTGCGGCTGCAGGCAGGGGAACGGGACGCGGAGATGACCCGGGATTATTTTCGTCCCAGAATCATGCAGAACGAATTTGTGGGCAAGGGAAAGCTGTTGCTGGAATATGACAGGGAGGCCCTGGCCAGAGACGGCTATGACACCCATGTGTCCATGACTGTGGAGGAAGGGGAAGGCAGCTACGATCTGTCCGTCACCGGCTCCATGTGGGTAAAAAACGGACAGGATTGCCTGTGGGTGTTGTAGGCGCAGGAAAAATATGCTATACTGAGTCCATGGTTTTGATACGGAACCCAGGCCGGGAACGGACGGAAGTTTGACAGGAGGAAGCTATGGATAAAAGTAAGATCAGGAAAATGTGGATTGCGGATCAGGGGGACGGAACGTACAGGAACCCCATTCTCTATACGGATTACTCCGACCCCGATGCAATCCGGGTGGGAGAGGACTATTTTATGGTTGCCTCCAGCTTTTGCAATGCGCCGGCGGTGCCGCTGCTGCATTCCCGGGACCTGGTGAACTGGAAGGTCATCAACTATGTCTGGGACAAAATGCCCTTTGACACTTACGACAGGCCCCTGCACGGCTGCGGCGCCTGGGCTCCCTCCATCCGTTATCACGAGGGAACCTATTATGTATTCGTTCCCATGCCGGACGAGGGGATCATGATGAGCAAAACCACCGATCCCTGGGGCAAATGGTCCGAGCCTGCCTATGTGCGCAAGGTGGTGGGCTGGATTGATCCCTGCCCATTCTGGGATGAGGACGGTAAGGCTTATATGGTGACGGCCTTTGCCAGAAGCCGCATCGGCTTCAAGAGTTTCCTCTATATGTCTCCCATGGAGCCGGATTGCTCCGGCGTGCTGGACGACGGGCAGTTTATCTATGACGGCCACGCCACCCAGCCCACTATCGAAGGGCCGAAGCTGTATAAAAGAAACGGATATTACTATATCTTCGCCCCTGCGGGAGGCGTGAAGCCCGGCTGGCAGACGGTGCTGCGTTCCCGGAACATCTATGGCCCCTACGAGGAAAAAATCGTGCTGCGCCAGGGCAATACCCCGGTGAACGGCCCTCACCAGGGCGCATGGGTGGACACGCCGGACGGACAGGACTGGTTTCTGCATTTTCAGGATGTGGGCAACGCGGGACGTATCGTACATCTGCAGCCCATGCGCTGGGTGGACGACTGGCCGGTGATCGGCGAGGATCCGGATGAGGACGGCTGCGGAGAGCCGGTGCTGCGGCATGAAAAGCCTGCGGTGGGCGCTACATATCCCATAGACGCGCCGGAGGACAGCGATTTCTTTGAGGGGGAAAAACTGGGACTGCAGTGGCAGTGGAACGCCAATTATCGGGAGGACTGGTACAGCCTGGGGAATGGCCGGCTGACCCTGTTTGCCCAGACCAGCGATCCCGGGCTCCAACTCTGCGATGTGCCCAATCTGCTGCTTCAGAAATGGCCGGCCCCTCAGTTTCGGATTACTGCCTGCCTCCGTCTGGAGAACCTGCGGGAGGGGGATGCGGCGGGCATGGTATCCCAGTGCGGGCATTACACCGGCCTGCTGGTTCATAGGAAGAATGGGAAGCTGGTCCTGCAGCAGCGCATCGGCAACTGGACCAAAGATGATGAAATTCGCACAGAGGCGGCAGCGCTGCCGGAAGGTACGGAAACCCTGTATCTGCGGATGCTGGTAAAACAGGAGACGGAGGTATCCTTCTGCTACAGCCTGACGGAGGAGGGAGACTACCTTCCCGTGGGCCAGTGTGTGGAGGCCACTCCCGGCCGTTGGGTGGGAGTGAAAGCGGGTCTGACAGTCATCAACGAGAGCGGCATTTCCGGCGGCAGTATGGCGGTGGACTATTTCGTGTTTGAGGATCTGTAGGAATTTCTGCGTTTGCCTGCGGCATGGGGGAAGCGAACCGAAGGGCTGTTGGAGAATTGGCTATTCTGCAATGGCCCTTGTGTGCTGTCTGCATTTGGCGGCATCGCTGCCCCGCGTGTACTTGTAAATGCCGGAACCGGAGAAAGTATGAAAGTAAACCGCCGCGCCAGCTTCATCTGGCACAAATCTCCCACAAATTGTGACGGGCATCCGGCAGAAAGCCTGCTTCAAACGCATTCTATTTTTATAAAAAATTTAGAAAAAAGATATTGCTTTTGAAATAAAAAGTGTTATATTTGTTGTAGAACAGAAAAACAAAAATGCCTGTGGAAGGGAGTGGGTTTTATGAATATTTCCAGATTTACACAGAAGTCCATGCAGGCCGTGCAGAACTGTGAAAAGCTGGCCTATGAGTACGGCAACCAGGAGATCGAGCAGGAGCATCTGCTGCAGAGCCTGCTGACCATTGACGACAGTCTGATCCTGAAACTCATCGAGAAGATGGAGATTCAGAAGGAGCATTTTTTAAACCGGGTGGAACAGGCCCTGCAAAAGCGGGTCAAAGTCCAGGGGGGCAAGGTCTATATGGGACAGCATCTGAACAAGGTGCTGATCTCCGCCGAGGATGAGGCCAAACAACTGGGGGACGAGTATGTGTCCGTGGAACACCTGATGCTGGCCATGCTGCGTTTCCCCAGCCGGGAGATCGAGGCCATCTGGAAGGAGTATGGCATCACCCGGGAGCGCTTTTTGCAGGCGCTTTCCACCGTGCGGGGCAACCAGAGAGTGACCAGCGACAATCCGGAGGCCACCTATGACACTCTGGAGAAGTACGGGCAGGAACTGGTGGAGAGGGCCCGCAACCAGAAACTGGATCCGGTGATCGGGCGGGACAGCGAGATCCGGAACGTGATCCGCATCCTCTCCCGCAAGACCAAGAATAATCCGGTGCTCATCGGCGAGCCCGGCGTGGGCAAGACCGCCGTGGTGGAGGGACTGGCCCAGCGCATCGTCCGGGGGGACGTGCCCCAGGGGCTGAAGGACAAGAAGCTCTTTTCCCTGGATATGGGAGCCCTGGTGGCCGGGGCGAAATACCGGGGGGAGTTTGAGGAGCGTCTGAAGGCCGTGCTGGAGGACGTAAAGCAGTCCGATGGACAGATCATCCTGTTTATCGACGAGCTGCACACCATTGTGGGAGCCGGGAAGTCCGAGGGCGCCATGGACGCAGGCAATATGTTAAAACCCATGCTTGCCAGGGGGGAACTGCACTGTATCGGGGCCACCACCCTGGACGAGTACCGCCAGTATATTGAAAAAGATCCGGCTCTGGCCCGCCGCTTCCAGCCCGTGATGGTGGATGAGCCCACGGTGGAGGACACCATCTCCATCCTGCGGGGGCTGAAGGAGCGCTATGAGGTCTACCACGGCGTAAAGATCATGGACAACGCCCTGGTCAGCGCCGCCACCCTCTCCAGCCGTTATATCTCCGACCGCTTCCTGCCGGATAAGGCCATAGACCTGGTGGACGAAGCCTGCGCGTTGATCAAGACGGAACTGGACAGCCTGCCCACGGAACTGGATGAACTGCAGCGCAAAGTCATGCAGATGGAGATTGAGGAGGCGGCCCTGAAAAAGGAGGATGACCGTCTGAGCCAGGAGCGTCTGGCCGATCTCCAGAAAGAGCTGGCAGAATTAAAAGAAGAATTTGCGGGACGCAAGGCCCAGTGGGACAACGAGAAGAAGTCTGTGGAGGATCTGTCAAAGCTGCGGGAGCAGATTGACGATGTAAACAACCAGATCCAGATCGCCCAACGGGACGGGAATCTGGAGAAGGCGGCCGAACTAAGCTATGGCACGTTGCCCGCATTGAAAAAGCAGTTGGAAATCGAGGAAGAGAAGGTCAATGCCAGAGACATGACCCTGGTACATGAGAAGGTGTCCGATGAGGAAATCGCCAAGATCATCTCCCGGTGGACCGGCATCCCGGTGGCTAAACTGACGGAGAGTGAGCGCAACAAGACTCTGCATCTGGATGAGGAACTGCATCGGAGAGTCATCGGCCAGGACGAGGGCGTCACCAAGGTCAGCGAAGCCATCATCCGCTCCAAGGCAGGGATCAAGGACCCGGGCAAGCCCATTGGCTCTTTCCTGTTCCTGGGCCCCACCGGCGTGGGCAAGACGGAACTGGCCAAATCTTTGGCGGCGGCTCTGTTTGACGACGAGAATAATATGGTGCGCATCGACATGAGCGAGTATATGGAAAAATACGCCGTATCCCGCCTGATCGGAGCGCCTCCCGGCTATGTGGGCTATGAGGAGGGAGGACAGCTTACGGAAGCCGTCAGAAGGAAACCCTATTCGGTGGTGCTGTTTGACGAGGTGGAGAAGGCACACCCGGATGTGTTCAATGTGCTGCTTCAGGTGCTGGACGACGGACGGATCACCGATTCCCAGGGGCGCACCGTGGACTTTAAGAACACCATACTGATCATGACTTCCAACATAGGAGCGCCCTATCTGCTGGAGGGGATCCAGGAGGATGGCAGCATCTCTGTGGAGGCGGAGGAGGCGGTGATGAATGAGCTGCGGGCCCATTTCAGGCCGGAATTCCTAAACCGCCTGGACGAGACCATTCTGTTCAAGCCATTGACCAGGGAGAATATTGGCGGTATTATCAAGCTGATCATCCAGGAATTGAATCAGCGTCTGGCGGACAGGGATCTGACCATCCGTTTAACGCCGGAGGCGGAGCGCTTCATCATCCACCAGGCCTATGACCCGGTATACGGGGCTCGTCCTCTGAAGCGGTATATCCAGAAGCATGTGGAGACTCTGGCAGCCCGGCTGATTCTGTCCGACCAGGTGGAAACGGGGGATACTATAGAGATTCAGACGGAGGGAGAGGCGCTCACAGCGATACCTGTCCATCAGGCAGTGTAAATGTTCAAAACAGACAGTTCCATCCTGTCACGGCAGGGTGGAACTGTTTTGGCTCATGACATATAGAATCCTCTGGAGCAGAACATCCAAAAGCGCTGTTGATTTTGGGAACGGAAACAGCTATACTAGGGGAAAGCAAGGCTTTTATTAAGGGATAAGAGGTGCTGACCGGCACTGCGGAGTGATGCTATGGCACAGAAAGATCTGACCAGGGGGGCAGTATTCCCCACCCTGTGTTTTTTTGCCCTGCCCATGATCCTGGGAAATATGTTGCAGCAGGGCTACAATATTGTGGATACCTGGGTGGTGGGACGCTATGCGGGTTCCGACGCCCTGGCGGCCGTGGGAGCGGCGTTTGCCCTGATGACTTTTCTGACTTCCATGCTGTTGGGACTGTGTATGGGCAGCGGAGTGGTGTTTTCTCTATGCTTTGGCAGGCAGGACCAGGAGGGGCTGGAAAGGGGGATCAGCGCCTCCTTTCTGCTGGCAGCTCTGGTGGCGGCCCTTCTCACCGTATTTTCCCTGCTGGGAGTGGACCTGATCATGGAGTGGATGCAGATTCCCCAGCAGATCTGGTCCATCACCCGGGAGTACCTGGTGCTGATCTTTTGGGGGATTCCCGCTGTGGCTCTGTACAATTTTTTTGGCGCTTATCTGAAAGCTCTGGGGAACTCCGTGGTTCCGCTGGTGTTTTTGGGAGGGGCAACGGCGCTGAACATCGGACTGGACATTCTCTTTGTGGCCGTCTGGCAGCAGGGCACTGCCGGCGCGGCGGCGGCAACCATCCTTTCCCAATACAGTTCGGGTCTGGGCATCGGCATATATGTATTAGCTACCAGCAAAGCCGTGAGGAAGGCTTTTTCCAGGTTCCGGGTAAGCCGGGACAGCCTGGGGCAGATTGTCAGTTATTCCGGACTGACCTGCGTCCAGCAGTCAGTGATGAATCTGGGAATTCTGATGGTACAGGGGCTGGTGAACAGCTTTGGCACCACGGTTATGGCGGCTTTTGCGGCGGCGGTGAAAGTGGACGCCTTTGCTTATATGCCCGCTCAGGAATACGGCAATGCATTTTCCACCTTTATCGCCCAGAATATGGGGGCGGGAAAGGAAGAGAGGGTACGAAAGGGAGTGCGCTGGGGAGTGTTCACCACCGTCTCCTACTGTCTGGCGGTGTCACTGGTCCTCTGGTTTCTGGCAAAGCCCCTGATGTTGATATTCATTGATCCGGGTGAGAGCGCCATTCTGGCGGAGGGCGTGCGGTATCTGCATATAGTGGGGCCCTTTTACTGCGGGATCGGCTGTCTGTTCCTGTTCTACGGGCTGTACCGGGCCATCGGCAAGCCGGGCATATCGGTGGTGCTGACCATCGTATCCCTGGGAACCCGGGTGGCGCTGGCCTATACCCTGACTGCTCTCCCCTCCATGGGTGCAGAGGCCTTCTGGCAACTCCTTCCGTATGGCTGGGGGCCGGCTTATATCCTGACCGCCTTACCGTCCCCGGGGGTGGCGGGGATCTGGTGGGCCATTCCCATCGGCTGGGGGCTGGCGGATCTATTGGGAGGGCTGTTTTATATCAGGTACAGGAAACGGGATCAATCGTTGTAAAAAACATTGAAAAACTCCTTTTTTGGAAAAATGTTCCTTTGGTGGGCAAGATCGGAGAAATGGATGATGTACTACTGGCAGGGGGATATGTGCCAACACAGAATGCTTTTTGGCTAAAATCGGTTATTTGGAGTAGCTTTTGAAGTTCACCGTATGCCCGCAGTAGTCCATGTGTTACAAAATGCCCACAATTGTACTGTCCTCCCAGTTGTACGGATTATCGAGGAGTGCTTTTCCTTTTCTTTTTGCGTAATAGGCTTTTGCAATCAGTGCGTTATCCGCTTTGAGAATGTTCGCTATCTGTGCTGGCCCTTTTCCGCTGCATGTGCCGCCGATTTATGGTGGCAGCGATATAGAAGTTTTTACAAAACATCGTTATAAAGACAAATACAGCGGATCATGTTAAACGGTTATGAATTTGGCTTCATAGCCGTTTATATTTCGTTCTGTCAATGAATTAAATAAGAATATCAGCCTGCTTTTTCAGAATTTTACTGGTTTACAACTGTGAGTTGAGTTTTTTACAAAAAATCACTGAAAAACAACCTGTCATACATGGACTTTACAGTATATAACAGATATAATAACATTATAGCAAATTAAAAACAAAGGAGGAACGATAATCATGTTTGATGTAAACAAAATGGGAGAGCAAATTGCGCGTCTGCGCAAGGGAAAAAACTACACTCAGGAACAGCTTGCGGAGAAATTAAAAGTCTCGCCTCAAGCGGTCAGCAAATGGGAGAACGGAAATTCAGTGCCGGAGATACCGTTGCTTTGTGAAATGGCCGGACTTTTTAATTGTTCTGTAGACAGGATTCTTGACCCGGCGTCATGTGTTTTACGAAATATTGATTTCAATTTTGAATTCGTTGTCAGACCAAGGATTTCGGCGGCTGATTATTCGGGGCCCGAATGGCCAAAAAGCATTTCATCCGCTTCTGTTTTAACTGCGTTAAAACTGTTTTTCGGACTGGAGCAGCGCAGGGACAGCCAAAACCGTCAGATAAACGATGACGAAGAATATATTTTGCAGTCGGCAATTATGAATATATGCTTCGGATATTCCTACGGACCTGACCAATGGATCCGTGACGGCTTTTTAATTTACGGTTTGGATTATGAAATCCATTCAAAATCGGATTATTTGGAAGATGAGTTTATCGTTCTTGCCTGCAAGCAAATCGAACATGGCAATCCCGTTATAATTATCCCTAAAGAATATACGGATACTATCTTTGCTGTCGGATTTTCCGACAACGGACGAATATTAAAAGGACTGGGCTTTTTGGAGGGAGACGATCAGAAAAATGCAAAAATAAATTTTGATATGCTTGATCAATACGCCGCTTGGTACAAAACTGACTGCGATATGATGATTGTTAAACCTTCAGATAAGAAAATGCCGTTGGCTGCGGCGTGTAAGAATGCGCTTTTCAAGGGAATTGAACTGTTATCCAATAACGACCATTGTGGAGAAGACAAAATGCAGGGCTATGGTATGGTTATATACCGGAACTGGTGCGAGCTTTTAAGGGAAGAAAATCAAAGAAATGCGGAACAGATCGAATGTGTTTTCCCTCACGCATTTATTCATTACGAAAACAAGTTAAGAACCAAACAGTTTTTTGAATTATGCATAAACATAATTCCCGGAATTGATAAGGAATTAATGACCTTGGCAATAAATCAATATAATGACATTATTTCCTTTGCAACTGAAATAGCAACTATTGCTCACACGCAGGGTTCGTTTCCCAAGGATTCCCTGAAAGAAAAAAGGAATCAAATTATTGAAATGCTGCGCAGAAGCAGCGAGCAGGAAAAACTTGCCTTATCTTATATAGAAAAGGCAGCGGCAAATATTCAGAAATAAAACATCATTGCCAAGCAGCCACAAACGGT